>DAOPYF010000006.1:0-43886 GCA_035352735.1 Treponemataceae bacterium
CGGTTCATGCGGGATTGCCCCTCCTGACGAAGAGCGACGGGAACTGCGCGAGGAGCGCGAAGATGAGCGGCGCGCACACGACGTTCGCCACGATCTCAAGCCAGAGCCCGAAACCGATGAGTCGGTACGCGATTACGGAAGGCCCGAAGAAAAACGAGAGAATCCAGGTCACGAGGGCCTTGAGCACGGTTGCCCCAAGTCCCATAAGCGCAGGGATCACTATTTTGTCGAGATTGAACGCGCCGGCGAACTTTCCCGCGACGTATCCGGTGACCGTCTTCGTAAAGGCGTTAAGCCCGATGGGCGAGGCGGAAAGGAAATCGAGAAGAAGCCCGGAGAAAAATCCCGTGGTACTCCCGACCGCCGACGAGTTCATGAACGAAACGTAGACGATGACGAGCATGACGAGGTCCGGCATTACCGGGAGGAACGCGAGATTCGAAAGGACGGCCGCCTCGAGGAGCGACATGAAAAGCACCGTGACGATAGTCCAAAATATGACGCGGCCCATCAGTTTTCCTCCGCTTGCACGGCGCTCATGTCGAGCACGAAGACGTTTTCGAGCCGCGAGAAGTCGATGACCGGCTCGATGTCGAGCTCGATCGAGGTCTCATAGTCGAGTCCGCGAATCTTCTTGACGAAGCCGATCGGTACGTTGCCGGGGTAGAGATTATTCTCTCCCGAGGTAATGACCTTGTCGCCGACCATGATCTCGTCCTTCGCGCGCTTTTTGACGTATTTCATGACGAGCGGCGCGTCGGCGTTCCCCTGCCCGCTGACGAGCCCGTCATAGCGCGAGGTATCGAGGCGCGCCCCGACGAAGCACTGGTAATCGTAGATGGGCATCACGAGGCTCGTGTTGCGCCCGACCTGGACGACCCTGCCGACGAGCCCGGTATTGCTTCCCTGAAAGGAGATGACCGGCATGTTCTTCTTGATGCCCTGTTTCGCGCCGCGGTTGATGGTGATGCTCGAATAGAGGTTATTCGGGTCGCGCCCGATGATCCCGGCGGGAATGTTCTTGATTGAAAGGGATTGCGAGAAGCCGAGCAAGCCCTTGAGGCGCTCGTTCTCCGCCTTGACGTCCGCGTTCGAGCGCTGGAGGATTTCGTAGTCCTCGAGCCTGAGCGAAAGCTCTTGGTATTTCCGCCGCAAATCGGATAGCTCGTTGATCGCGGAAACGGTTCCCGAGAAAAACGACGATACCGAGTAAATCCCGCGCTGCGCGCCGGACATGAGCGAAAATCCGATATCGCGGAAATTGACGACGAAGCCGCCGCCGGAAAACGCGAGAAAGACGCCCGAAACCATGAGGTACAGGGTCAGAAGGAACGCGTCCCGGCGGAACTGTAACGGTAACCTGCGCTTCTGCATGGGAATATCAGTTGTTCAGGTTGTCGTAGATACTGCGATCGATCGACATATCCTTGAAGATCTCGTAATACTGGCCCGCGCCGATGGCGACGCAGTCCATGGGGTTTTCCGCGAGGATGACGGGAACGCCGGTTTCCTTCGAGATGAGCTTCGGCAGGCCCTTCAGGAGCGCGCCGCCGCCGGTCATGACGATGCCGCGCTCGACGATGTCCGCCGCGAGCTCAGGGGGGGTCTGCGCGAGGGTTCGCTTGATCTCCTCGACGATCTGGGTGATCGGGTCCTTAAGGGCCTCGCGCACCTCGACGGAGTCGATCTCGAGCCTCCGGGGAAGCCCGGTGATCGCGTCGGTTCCTTTTATTTCGACCTTCTCGATGTTCTTCTCGGGGGAGGCGTTTCCGATCTCGATCTTGAGGCGCTCGGCGGTCTGCTCGCCGATGATGAGGTTATGGACCGAGCGCACGTGCTTGATGATGGCCTGGTCGAACTCGTCGCCGCCGAGGCGGATCGCGTTCGTGACGACCATGCCGCCGAGCGAGATTACGGAAACCTCGGTCGTGCCGCCGCCGATGTCGCAGATCATGTGGCCCGCGGGCTCGTGGATCGGTATCTGGGCGCCGATGGCCGCGGCGAGGGATTCCTCGATGACCTGCACCTCGCGGGCGCCGGCCTTAAAGGCGCTTTCCTTTACCGCGCGGTTCTCGACGTCGGTAATGCAGCTCGGGATGCCGATTACCATGCGCGGCTTGATGAGCCCGTGCCTCGGCATGATCTTCGAGACGAAGTAGCGGATCATCTTCTCTGTGGTGTCCATGTCGGCGATGACGCCGTCCTTGAGGGGACGGATCGCGATGATGTTGCCGGGGGTCTTCCAGAGCATGCGCTTGGCCTCGGCCCCGACGGCGACGACGCGCTTGGTACCGCGCTCGACGGCGACGACGGACGGCTCGTTAACGACGATGCCCTTGCCGCTTATATAGATCAGCGTATTGCAGGTACCGAGATCGATACCGATGTCCGCAGAAAGACTTTTGAAAAAACCCATAGTACGAGATCCTCCCGATTTATCGCCAAAAGCTAGATATCCATTTTTTCGCGGGCACCGGCATGGACCGGATTGAGCCTGAGCGCCTTGCGCCATGCGGCGCGGGCTTTCACGAGGTCACCCTGAGTTTCATATATTACACCAAGTCCATATTGCGCGTCAGCAGAATTCGGGTCTTTTTCCAGAATTGCGGTGAATTCCGCTTCGGCCTCCGAGAGTCGCTGTTTCGCGATGAGGATCATGCCAATCTCGTAATGGCATTTAAGCTGAAGGAGCTCGTCTCCGGTTTTCCTGACCGTTTCCTGGAAATATTGGAGCGCCTGGTCGGGCTTTCCCGAGGACGCATAGCTCTTCGCGAGGGTAAAAAGCAAAAGGTCCGAGGGGTTCGACGCGAGCGCCTCGGTAAACGCCGGGATGGCGACGTCATAGTCCCCGATGAGGGAAGCCGAAAGGCCGCGGAATTCCTGGAGGTCGTCATGCTTGACCCCCGCCTTGAGCGCATAGTCGAGATACTTGAGCGCGAGGTCGGCGTAGTAATAGCCCCGCTGGTAATACGCCTTACCGAGCACGTAGGCGATTCGGCCCCGCTCGGAATCGGATACGCGATACCAGGCGTTGCGGAGGCTCGCGATCGCGGTGACGAGGTAATTGCGCGCTTCGGCCGGGTCGTTTTGCGCGACGTAGAGGTAATAGGCTGAAAACCCGCGAAGCGCGAGCACCGTTCCGTCGAGCGGGCGCTTCTCGAGAATTCTCCCCGAGTTTTCGTATACCGCGGCGTAATTCCCGGCGCCCCAATCTTTATAGAGACTTGAAACGGAAGGAAGCGTCGAGGGATTTTGTCGGATGATATGTATCGTAACGGACGCGATCGCGATGACGACCACGACGGCGAGAAGCGCAAAAAACCGCGATGAAAAGAAACTATGTCGCCCAGTCAAAAGGTATTTTTTCTCTTTCGCGCCGAATATCATTTTTCAAGTCCTTACCTAATAAAAAAAGCAGAGGGCGAATAAGCCGGGTTCTGTAAGCGCGATCTGCCCTAAAGGGACGATCGCGCCGGGGACCATCTATCTACGAATGCATGTCGCCATGCTTCTTACGCGGCCAACCCGCAAATCGATCGACCTTCAATCGCGCAAGGTCCCGCGCGCTCGTCGCGCGCGAGATCCCACGCGGTCCCTGGCCGATCCGGGTCGGAAAACCCTTTGCTGCTCGACCTTGCTCCTGATGAGGTTTGCCGTGCCGTCCCGTTTCCGGAAACGCGGTGGGCCCTTACCCCGCCTTTTCACCCTTACGCCCGAAAGACGCCTTGCGGCAGCCCCCGTACGCGGTATATTTTCTGTGGCACTGTCTGTGAGCGGTCCCTTGGGGAACCGCCCCCCGGTCATTAACCGGCATCATTTCCGAAGGAGCCCGGACTTTCCTCCAAGAAAAACCCTTAACAGGCTTTTCCAGGCGGCCCCCACTGCCCTCTGCTACTGTTTATTCCTCGTAATCCATCTTCTCTTCGTCGACTTCTTCCTCTTCGTCGGCGCCGTCCTCGTCCTCTCCGTCCTCGTCCTCGTCGACAAAATCGTCAAGGTCGGAAAGGCTGCCCGCGTCCTCTTCGTTGAAGAACTCATCCTCTCCCGAGGGGTTCTCGACGTAATAAAGGATGCGGCTGCAATACGGGCAATACACGATCTTGTCGCCGATGCGAACCTCGTTCGCGAACTGCGCGGGAAGGATCATATGGCAGCCGTTGCACACGTTTCCGTGTATGGCGACGATGCCGACGCCCTGCTTGCTCTTGATGATGCGCTCGAGCTTAAACTTGGTTTCCGGGTTAATCCCGGGGGATACCTCGTCCTCGGCCTTCTTAAGCGACTCAAGATCTTTCTTGTATACGTCGATCTCGGCCGCGAGCTTCTGCTTGCGGTCGTTCAGCTCGTCTTCCTGCTGCTTGATGAGGGCTTCCTCGCGCTTGAGCTCCTCGTCGAAATCCTGGAAGGTTCGCTCCTCCTTCTGGAGGTCCTTGCGAATCGCCTGCTCACGCTCGCCGGCGTCGCGGATTTCCTTGTCGAGCGCCTCGTATTCGCGCTGCGTGGTAATGGTATCCATGGCCTTTTCGGACTTTTCGCGGGAACCTTCCGCCTCGAAAAGCTGGGTCTTGAGCTCGGCGATATGCTGGCGAACCTTTTCGTACTGCTCGTTCTTCTCGATATATCCCTTTTTCAGGCGTGAAAGAAGCTCTTCCTGCGTGGACAGGATCGTCGGCGCGTCGCGGATAGACGCCTCGACGCTGTTTTTCTGGGCAAGAATGTCCTGCAACGCCTTGAGCTTGTCCAATACCTCTGTCATTACCATATCTAAACCTCTCTATATTCCTTGACGTATTACCTAACGGTTAGTTATCGAGATAATCCTTGAGCTTTCGGCTGCGCCTCGGGTGCCTGAGCCGCCTCAAGGCCTTTGCCTCGATCTGCCTGATGCGCTCGCGCGTGACGTTAAAGTAAAGCCCGACTTCCTCGAGGGTAAGCGAATATCCGTCGTCGAGGCCGAAGCGCATCTTGAGGACCTCCTGCTCGCGCGGGGGAAGCGTCGAAAGGACCGACCGAAGCTGCTCCTGGAGGAGCGTGAACGCGGTCTGGTTCGCGGGATTCTCGACGTCCTTATCCTCGATAAAGTCGCCGAGAAGCGAATCCTCTTCCTCGCCGATCGGGGTCTCGAGGGAGATCGGCTCGCGCGCGACGTTCTTGACCTGCTTGACGCGGCTCACGTTCCAACCGAGCTGCTCGGCGATCTCCTCGTCGGTCGGCTCGCGGCCGAGGCGCTGCATGAGCTGGCGGCTCTCGCGCACGACCTTGTTGATCTGCTCGATCATGTGCACGGGCACGCGGATCGTGCGCGCCTGATCGGAAATCGAGCGCGTGATCGCCTGGCGGATCCACCAGGTCGCGTAGGTCGAGAACTTGTAGCCCTTGCGGTACTCGAACTTCTCGACCGCCTTGATGAGGCCGATGTTGCCTTCCTGCACGAGGTCGAAGAAATGAAGCCCGCGATTCGTGTATTTTTTCGCGATCGAGACGACGAGGCGAAGGTTGGCGTTGATCAGCCGGTCCTTCGCGCTCTTCATCATGACGCGGCCCCGGTGGATCTCGCGCGCCATCGAGATGATCTCCTCGACGGAGTTCTCGAAGTCGTACTCGAGCTTGCGGAGCTTGCGGTTGATCACCTGGATCTGGGTGTAGATTTCCTTGATATCGTTCGCGTTGATCCCGAGTTCCTGCTCGAGCTTGGTGCGCTCGCGCGCGATCGCGAGGCGCTTGCCGAGGTTGCGGAGCTCGCCGTAGTCGGAAAGGCGGAGTTCCTTTTCCTTCTTCTCCTGACGCCTGCGGTACTCGCGGATCTTTCGGGTCGCCTCGATGAACTTCTCGGAGAAGCGGTCGATTTCCTCGGACTGGAGGTCAGCGCCCTGGAGAACGGGCAGGATTCGGTTTCTGAGCTCGATAAGCTCGGGGTCGTCGAAGATATTCGCGATCTGGTCGCGCTCGTACAGGCGTTTTTTAAGCGCCATATACTGCTTCATGTCCGGAAGCGCGGCCTTGAGGGTCTCCCCGTAGAGCTGTTTGAGGCGGCGCTTCTCGGCCATTTCCTCGTTGAGTTCCTTGCGGGGCTTCGAGCTTTCGTGGGGGTCGATCTTGGAGAAGGCTTTTTGGGCGATCGCGTAGAATTCGGGGATAATCATCCCGGAGTTCTTGATGACGCCTTTTATGATGTTCTCGCCGTCTTCCATCTTCTTGGAAAGCTCGACTTCCTGCTCGGCGGTAAGGAGGTTTTCCTTGCCGATTTCGCGGAGATAGAGCCTGATGGGGTCGTCGACCGACGAGTCTTTATCGCTGTATACGAGCCGCTTGCGCTCGGTTTCCTCGGGCTTTTTCGCCTTTTCCTGAGGCTCCTCCTCGGAGGGGCTCTCTTCCTCGAGGAGCTGTATCTTATTTTGCTCGAGGAGCACGAGAACCTGGTCCATCTTTTCGGAGTTGATGATGTTCTCGGGCAGAAGGTCGTTCATCTCGTCCCAGCTGAGGACCTTCTTTTCCTTCGCGTATTCGAGCAGTTTGGTAACCGCAGGATCAAGTTCAAGATCCGTCATTCGTTCATATCCTTCAATTTCGCAAGCTCTTCGTCAATCTGTTTCGATTCGGCCATCATCTCGGTGAGGGTCCGCATCTCGTCCGCGCCCGCGCCCGAAAAAAGCCCCATTCTGGCCACGAGCCGGGCCTTTCGTTTTTCAAGGACGTTTCTCCGAACGAGCGCTATCCCGTCTTCAACTGTCTTTTGCGCGTTTTCGGCGAATTCGCCGTTCATCACCGTCTCGGTGATCATGGTACGCATGCCGTCGTCGGGACAGCGTGACAGAAGACTGTCATAGCTCGCGGAATCGGTTCGAAAGCATTCCTCGAGAACGATAAAAAGATCCCGCGCCACCGGATCCTCGAAATCATCGGACGTCAGGCTTTGCCGCATTAACGGAAAAAGGCCGGTATTCGCCGCGACGGCAAGCACCGCGCGAAGTTCGGCGTTTCTTCGGATGTTTTGCGGTTTCTGCCGCCCGGAAGCGTCTGGTCCCTCTTTTTGGAGTAAGGGGCGCGGTTGTTTCCGGTTTTGATAGTCGGACAACAACGCTTTTTCACTGATTCCGAACGCGGCCGAAAGCCGGTGTATCGTTGACTCCCTTTGTATATCGGATTCCAGTACCTCAATGTATGGAAACAAAAAGGCTGAAGCTCGGGTTTTTCCTTCTGGATTACCTGTGTCAAATCGCGTTCCTGCGGTCAATACGAGATAATCCAGATCTATTATAGAATAGTCAAGAAGTTTTTTCAATGACTCGGCTCCCTCATTTTGCAGAATTTCCGCCGGATCCTTGCCATTTTTTATCTCGATAACCCGAACCGTGAAGCCCGATTGCCGGCACAGGAGGATTGCCTTGTAGGTAGCCGTCTGACCGGCGAGATCGGAATCGAAGCAGAGGTACACGGTTTCCGCGAAGGAGCGCACGAGGCGGGCCTGATCGGGGGTAAAAGCCGTGCCGAGCGGAGCAACTGCCCGGAGAACTCCCGCCTGGTGCCAGGCGAGCACGTCCATATACCCCTCGCAGAAGATAACCGATTTCGTCGAGCGGATCTCGGGCAGGGCAAAATCGAAGGCAAAGAGCGTTTCGCCCTTCTTGTATTGGGGCAAATCCCCCGAGTTGAGGTATTTCGGGCCCTCGCCCTCGAGAATTCTCCCGCCAAAGGCGACGACCTGCCCTTTTCGGTTATTGATCGGAAACATGAGCCGATTGGAGAAAAACGCCGTACCCGGGTATTTCTTCGAGAAAAGCCCGGATTTTTCGAGGAACTCGGGCGAATAGCCCTTTTTTACCAAGAACTCATGGAGCCAGCGCCTATCGGCGGGGGAATAGCCGAGTTTGAAGGTATCGATAATCTCGCGGGAAACCTTCCGCGACTCGAGGTACTTCAGTGCCTTTTCGCCCTGCGGGGTACTCGTCAGAAGATAGTGAAAACTGACCGCCACGCGGCCATAGAGCTCGATGAGGTCGTCCTTCGTCGTATCGCGGGGCATATCCGCGGGGAGCGAGCCGCCCTCGTAGATAACCTCGACGCCCGCCTTCTTCGCGAGGGACTCGACCGCCTCGACGAAGGAAAGCTTTTCAAGCTCCATGACGAAGTTCACGACGCCGCCGCCCTTGCCGCAGCCGAAGCAGTGGTACATCCCACGATCGGGGATAACATGGAACGAAGGGGTCTTTTCGTTATGAAACGGACAGCAGCCCCACCAGTCGCTCCCGCGCCGCTCGAGGCGGGTATACTCCCCCACCACGCTCACGATATCCGTGCGCTTATTGACCTCATCGATGGTAGTCGCGCTGATTCTCGCCATTAGTTCCCGGCCGCCTTCTTGAGGACCAGCTGTCTGCCGGCCCTGACGTGCTCGTCGAGGGAATGGGTAAAGGAATGCCGCCCCGCCTCGGGATCGGTGAGGCGGAAATAGAGATACTTCGTGTTCTCGGGGTTTATCGCGGCGTTAAGGGCGACGAGCCCGGGATTCGAGATCGGCCCGGGGGGAAGCCCCGCCCATTTGTAGGTGTTATAGTCGCTCTCGATCTCGAGGTCCACGTCCATGAGGCGCGCCGGATGCGGTTTTTTCTGGATCTCGGTGATGATGTACTCGATCGTCGCGCAGGACTGGAGGCCCATCCCGATCTTGATGCGATTCTCGAACACGCTCGCGATGATCGGGGCCTCGTCGGCCGCGCGGTATTCCCGCTCGACGATGCTCGCGAGTATTACCTTCGCGTAGAGCTCGCTTCCCGACTTCGGGGCGTTCGGCACGTCCTTGATCTTCGCGAAGAAGTTATCGACCATCATCGCGACGGCAGCGTTCGCGTCGACGCCGACGGGGAAGAAATAGGTGTCGGGGAAAAGGAAGCCCTCTGCGGTCTTGGAGGCGATGCCGCGCGAGGCGAGGACGTTAGGCTTTTCGGCCGCGGCGATAAAATCCCGCGCGGAAAGCACGCCCGCGCGCTCTAGATGCTCGGCGACCTTTGAGATGGTGAGCCCCTCGGGTATCGTCACCCGAACGGAATCCTGCTTTCCCTCGGCGATGCGCTGAACGATCGCCCAAGTCGACATCGACGGGGAAACGCGGTAGTACCCCGCCTTGAGGGTATCTCTCGAGAAGCGGACATAGAGCCGCGCGTAGAGCGCGGAGCGGATGAGCCGCGCGCCTTCGAGGGAATCGGCGATCTCGAGCACCGAGGAACCCTCGGGAACGCGGAAAAGGACCGCAGATTCGGCTGAGGAAACGGGCATGCCGGGGAGTATGGCGGCGACCGCCGCAGACACTATGAGCGCGAGCGCGATGATCGCAAACGCGATATTCTTTCGGGATTTTCGGGTTTTCATTTAAAAAATTCTTCCGCCTCTTCGATCGTCATCATGCGATACAGGCTTCCTTCGACGAACGCGCTGAACGCGTCAAGCCTCGTATCGAGAACCGCTTCGTGCTTGCGAAGTAACAGCGCGAGGCCGCGAATCTCTGCCTCGGTAAAGTCGTACCGCAGGGCTTCTTGCTCGTTCATAGGACGACATCCTGCCCCTCTCGGGCTATCATAATCTCGACCTTCCCCGATCCCGCGTATTCGCGATACCAGTCGGCCGATTGCTTCAAAGTCGATATCTTTTGGTCGGTGTACGTCGGCTCGTGATGGAAAAGCGCGAGCCGCTTGACGCCCCACGAAAGCGCGAAGTCGACGGAAATCGAGAACGCCGAATGGCCCCACCCGGTTTTCTCCAGTGCCTCGCCCATCGTGTACTGCGAGTCCATGACGAGCATGTCGGCGTCGGAAAAGAACGATTCGTTCTCCGGGGTCTTGAGAAAGTCCTCGCGGGTGAGCTCGGTATCGGTCGAATAGATAAAGCGCTTGTCGCCCTCGCGAACGAGATACGCGGTGCATCCGCCGGGATGGTTGACCCCATGCCAGGTAATCGAGCTCGAGCCGATCTTGAGCTCGCGCATCTCGGGGCCGAGGTGCACGAACTCGAGCGCGGCGCGGAAGCCGCCGGGACCCTGCATCGGGATGGGGAAATAGGGGCTTTTCATCTGCTCGGCGAGGATACTCTCGAGGTTCGGGTCCGTGCTGTAGAAGACGATCCTGTTTCGGGGGTCGAACGCCTGACTGAAAAAGGGTAAGCCCTGGAGATGGTCCCAATGGAAATGGGAGAAGATGATGTGGTAGGTGTTCCCGCCCGAAACGTACCCCGGGCGCTGGAGCAGATTCAGGGAAAGCTCGCGAATCCCGCTTCCCGCGTCAAAGATGATGCAATCGCGCGAGTCGTTCTCGACCTCGACGCAGGAGGTATTTCCCCCGACGGTCCCAAAAAGCCATTCGGGCAGTGACGCGAGGAAGAGTTCGCGCGTGTCTGCGCTCTCGACGTCCTTCGCGGTAATTCGCTGGACAACCGCCGCGATCCGGTTCTGGACCTGTAGCGGGGACAACGGCGAGGGGATGGATCCCCTGACTCCCCAAAAATGGATTCGCATGCCTTTCCCCTCTTTTTGTCTATGGGCGCTCCGATACTTTTCTGCGAATATACGGCTCAGCCCTTCGTCTGGTCAAGTGCCGCTCGATTTCCTCGCGGGAATGGAGCGTGCCCCGGTTAACCCCGGGGCAGTCCCTGCCGTTCGCCTCCCACCAATCCTCGTCGGTAACGAGCGAGGCCCAAAAGGGATAGGACGAGCATTGGAGCGGTCGCGCGTCGTAGGCAAGACAGCCTGAGTCCCAAAGGATGCAGTCAAAGTTCGGCTTTTCCCTGAGGCACAGGTATTCCCATCCATCGGACTTTTCCGCCCAGCGGCAATAGCGTTCGATGAAGGCTTCTCGGTCAAGGTTAGCCCATTTTTCGAGCTTTTCCAAATCCTGCTCGGAGAGATTGACGAACCCCGGCGCGAGTCGGCAGCAATCAGAGCACCGCTGGCACGTGAATCGCAATCCATCATTATAAAAAGGAACAATCATACAAAAGTTATTCGCGCGGGATAGGATACCCATGACCCGCGCGGCCCGCTTCCCGCGCAGGGAAAAAAAATGGAGTTTACGCACGATACGTAAACTCCTACTTTTGGAGAGACAAGGATTCGAACCTTGGAAGGCGTAGCCAACAGATTTACAGTCTGCCCCCTTTGACCGCTCGGGAATCTCTCCGATAAAACACATTGCTTTCTTTTCAGCACAGCCTAGCCAACTCAGGGATTCGAACCCTGGACCCCGAGATTACAAATCACGTGCTCTGGCCAGCTGAGCTAAGTTGGCAACGCGAACGAAAAGTAACTTATCTGATTGCCCAAAAAATGTCAAGCAAGGTTCGCGAGGATTTTCTCGTAAAGCGGGATGTATTGCCGCGCGACGATCGAATCCCAATCCGCCATATCGCGCACGCATGATGCCGCATGCTCGACGATCGACCGATACCGCGGGACCGCGGCGCATCCTGGGCCAAACGATACGGGATCATTTCGTTCGGCGGCGGCCCTATCCCGCCCCATTGCTTTATTCCCCTCCTCAACGATAGGAAGGGCGAGATCGATCAGAAGCCGCGCGAGGGTACTCGAATCATTGTCGCCGCCTGAGCTCGTATAGAGGAATCCCGTTTTTCCGTCCTCGATCTTTTGCAATCCGCCGACCGCGTGCGCGACGGGTATCGTGCCGAATATCTGCGCGATAAAATCCTCGAGACCGCAGGGCTCGAAGACGCTTGGCAGCACGAGAAAATCGGATATCGCGACGGCTTGCCGCGCGAGCGTCCGCTCATAGCCGTTGATGAACGCGAACCGTCCGGCATAGCGCTGGGAAAGCCTGACGAAAAGGGACTCGAGAACGGGATCGCCCTGCCCCAGGATGACGAAGCGCGCGCCGTCGATATGATCGAGCACGACGCGCGCGGCCTTTTCAAGGGTATCGAGCCCCTTTTGCCACGCGATTCTGCCATGATACGAAAAATACACCGAATCGAGGCCCGGTTCGATCGTCCCGTATTTCACGATACCCAGCAGATCTTCGCTTCCGGAAAGCCACCGCGCAAAATCTCGCCTGCACCGGTACTTGCCCGCAAGGTCTCCCGAAACCGGGTCATACGCGTGCGGAAGGAGGGAGACGCTTGAGTCGCGCGGATCGTAGCGATGATAGTCGATGCCGTTCGTGATGCCGACCACCGGTACGCCGCGCTTGCGCAGTTCGCTCGAAAGCCCCTCGCTGAAGCGATCGAACGCGGGATCGCGGAGCTCCTCGGCGTACCACGGCGACACGGTCGTCAGGATTCCGTATTCGGCGGCGAGGAGGAAGGGCTCCACGTTGCCGCCGAAGAGCGCCGCCTGAAGCGCGTACGCGGGCAAGCCCGTCACGCGCAGGGCGCGCTCAAGCCCGGGAATCGCCTGCCGATACCCGGGACCCGCGTTATGGATGGTCACGACCATCGCGGTGCGAGAAAACGCGGCGGCGAAATTCTCGTCCGTCCGCGCGAGCGCGGGCAAGAGCGCCGTATGCGCGTCCTGGCAATGGAGCACGGCGGGTACGTTCCCCGAAACGGAAGCGAACGCGAGCACCGCGCGCTGAAAGAGCATGTTGACGACGTCGACGTCGAAGTGCCCCTTTCCGCGCTGCGCGCCGGGAATGACGCGCGCCTCGGTTTCGGTATAGACGTACACCGCGTGCTTTTCGGTAAAGATCGGCGAGTCCACGAGGATTATCCTGACCCCGCGGATCGCGATCGAATAGAAGCAGACGCGGTGCGTTTCGCCGGCGACCGCGATATCGGTCGAGAAAAGAAGCATCCCCGCGGTCTCGACGCAGCCATAGCGCGGGATGAACGCGGTTACCGATACCCCTTGCCGGGCAAGGGACTCCGCGAGCGAGCAGGCGACGTTTTTGACTCCGCCGGCCTCGGCGATGCCCGCGTATTCTCGCGTCACGATCCAGACGGACCTGACGCCGTTTGCGGCATTGGGCATCATCGCTCCCCGAGGGTATCGCGAGTCCCGGCGAGATCGGGCCTGAGGACCTCGGCGCCGTTGAGATAGACGGCGACGGGGGCTTTATCCCCGTAAAAGGTTATGAGCACCCTGATCACTCGGGGCAGGTAGTTTTCGATAAAGGGTTCGGCCGACGCGAAAAGGGGAACCGCGCGCGCGAGCCCGGCCTTGCGGATGGCCGTCGCCGGGTTTAAGGCTGTCAGGTCGTTCGTGACCGAAAAGATGACCGAAACGATAGCGCTCTCGGCGATCGCGTTGCGGTCGAGGATCTCGCGATACAGGAGCGGAACGAGCGAGGAAACCGACTCGGCGGTGTTTTCGCAGCAGACGGCGCCGCGGACGGCGTATAGGCGATCTTCCATGATGCGGTATCATACGGTGCGGGCGAAAACTTTGTCAACGAGCGAAAAAGGGAACGTGGGGCAAGCTTGGGGTTTACAGCCCGCGCGAGAGCATCAGGATGATGTGGGACCCAAGGGTTAGAATAAGCGCGAACGCGAAACAGGCAAACCCAAGGAAAAAGAACGCGAGATTTCGCTTTCGCTTTCGCACGATAAAATTGACGACGGTGATAACGGAAAGGATGAACGCGAGCGTCGCGGTCAGGAGTGCGGTCCCGGCGAGAACCATCAGGATAAGGAATTGCGTCGAATCCTGAAAGTCCTGGGTGTTTCCAAAAAGATAAAAGATGGCGAGACTACCCGAATACGTGGTTAAAAAGAGGACGGTCCGCTGCAAAAAACGCGCCGTGAGTTGTTTTCGGCTTTTCGTGAGCATAAAACCGATGCTATACTCCTTTGGATACGGTTACTATACCGATATTTCGCGTACTTGCAACAGGGGAAAATCGTAATATGAAAAAAATGTTCGCGTCACTGATCGTTCTCGCGCTCGTCGGCGGCGCCATCTTCTTCGCAGGATGGGTGCAGTTTTGGGTTCCCGCCGGTAAATACGGGGTCATGGTCTCGAAAACCGGAGGCGTCAATACGCACCCTATCGAACCGGCGCAGTTCCGCTGGCAATGGGAGCGGCTGCTCCCGACCAATGCGAAGCTCCTTACGTTCGACCTCGCACCGACTTCTCGCGTCGTATCGGCGTCAGGTTCTCTCCCCTCGGCCGAGATCTACGGCCCCATGCTCGAGGGTAAGCCAGATTTTTCCTGGAAGCTTGACTTCGCGATAACCGCCCGCATCGCGCCCACCGCACTTCCCGGCCTGGTTAAAAGCGGTACCGTTTCCGATCAGGCTTCGCTCGCGAAATTCGCCGACGCCCAAGTTGAGCAGATTGCAAACGATGCGGCCAAAGCGCTCATCGCCGACATGGCGCGGGATCCTACCTCGTTTCGCGATATCGCGAACGACCGCGCCGAGCTTGCCAAACGTGTTCAGGAAATCGCCGCGAAACGGGGAACCGCCGGTATCGAGCTTATCGCGGTTTCGGTCACGGGCGCAAAGCTCCCCGACTTCGCGCTCTACGACCTCGCCTCGAAAACCTACGCCTCCTATCAGGAGCGGCGCACGACGCTTATGGCCGAAACCACAAAGGCCGAGGCCCGCAACGCGGTCGCTGACTACCTCGAAATCGAACGCTTTTCCGCCCTTGGGGAGGTTCTCACGAAATACCCGATCCTCATCGATTACCTCGCGGTTACCCGGGAAGGCTCACTCGAGGCATTTAAGGCGCTGAAAAGCCGCCCATAGGCTCCACAAGAAACGTTTATCGGGTTCGCGTGATCGCGATACCTTGAGCGAGCGGAAACACGAGAAAGAAACGTCCTTCAGTGACCGTGATCGAAACGCTTCCAGCGTCCGCGCGATTACTGAGGCTATACTCGCCCGAATCCCAGGCGAGCGCGCTAATATCCCAATGAAAGCCTGACCCCGTCGCGCGATGCGGCGCGTTCCCCGCGGCAAAAACCGATACGGGATTGTCAGGGGAAAGGCCTTCTATCCGCGACGAGCTCGAAGGGGTTCCCGTTCCGACTGCGACGCATACGCTTTCATCCCCGATCCAGAGCGCGGGGCAATAGGGTCGGTCAAAAAGCGCGCGGAGCGCCAAGAAATGGTCGATTCGCCCGCCGCCGCCGCCGACGAGGATAACCTCGTCCACGCCTTGGTCCTTGAGCGCGCCGAGCGCGAGCTCGGTGTCGGTATAGTCCTTATCGCGCGGCCACACCCGCACCCGATCGGCTGAATATCGCGAAAGGGATTCGAGATTCGGGATACTGTCCATGTCGCCGACGATCAAATCAGGCATGATCCCGGCCCGTTCGCACGCCAGGAGGCCTGAGTCGGCGGCAACGACATACCGATACCCCTGATACAATCGGGCCGCAAGCGCCGGGTCAGGCGCCCCACCGCCGGTAAAGAGAATTCCTCGCATCGTTCCTCGCTTGTTCTCGCCGCGTTTTTTTTATTATACTGCAAAGGCGATGGACAGAATACCAATACACCCGATACTCAAGGAAATTTCGCGCTTCTTCACCCAGAACGGCCACAGCGTCTATCTCGTCGGCGGCGCGGTGCGCGACATCACCCTCGGCAAAAAGCCCGAGGACTGGGACATCGCGACCGACGCGACGCCGGATGAGGTCACCGCGATCTTCCATCGGGTTATCCCGACCGGCATCGAGCACGGCACGGTCACCATCCCCTTTCGCGACCATATGATCGAGTGCACGACCTTCCGCACCGAGGAGGGGTATTCCGACGGCAGGAGGCCCGACGCCATCGGCTACGCGGCGACGATCGAGGAAGACCTTTCCCGGCGCGACTTCACCATGAACGCGATCGCCGTGTCCCTTCCCGACGGCCGCGTGACGGACCCCTTCGGGGGACGCGCGGACATCGCTCGCGGCGTCATCCGCACGGTCGGCGTCGCCTCAGAGCGCTTCAGCGAGGACGGCCTTCGCCCGATCAGGGCGGTCCGCTTCTCGGCGCAGCTCGGTTTCGCGATCGACGAGGACACCCTCGCCGCGATCCCCGGCGCGCTCGGCGTCACGGCGAAGGTCGCGAAGGAACGCATCAAGGACGAGCTCGTCAAGCTCCTTCTTTCGCCGGTGCCCTCAAGCGGCCTCCGTTTCATGGAATCCGCCGGGCTTCTCGAGCTCATCATCCCCGAACTCTACGCGTGCCGGGGCGTTGAGCAGAAAGGACTCCATGAGTACGACGTCCTCGACCACCTCTTCGCGGCGTGCGACGCGAGCCCCCGCGATAGCCTTGAGATCAGGCTCGCGGCCCTCTTCCACGACGTGGGAAAGCCCGCCGTCCGCGCCACCGACGCCGAAGGAAACTACACCTTCTACAACCACGAGACCGTTTCCGCCGAGATGACGGAAAAGATCCTGACCCGGCTCCGCTTCCCGCTGAAAACGACCGCCACGGTTACCCACCTCGTCCGCCAGCACATGTTTCACTATGAGCCGAATTGGACCGACGCTGCCGTCAGGCGCTTTATCGTCCGCGCGGGCGAGGAGCACATCCCCGCCCTCTTCGCGCTCCGAAGGGCAGACGCGTGCGCGATCACCGGGCTCAAGACGGAGCCTGCGCATCTTTTGGAATTCGGCGACCGCATAAAGGCGGTCACCGCGGCAGGGCATGCCTTTAGTTTGAAGGATCTCGCGCTGAACGGCAAGGATCTCATCGCGCTCGGAATACCCGCAGGTCCCATGACCGGCGTCATCCTCAAGGAACTCCTCGAGACCGTTCTCGACGACCCCGCGATCAATACCCGAGAGCGGCTTATCGAGATCGCGGCCGCGATCCATCAGGCGCGAAGCGTCGAGCGATAAACTTGGGTTTCTTCTTGCTGAAAGTGTTTTTTTGAACAGCGGGCTAGGAGGCGTTTACGCCTCTAGCCCAAGCGATTTGCAGGCAAGATGCGCGACGGCCTGTTCGGCCTCTTTCTTGTTCTTGCCGCTTTCGGGGCCATAAGCGGTACCCTGGATTTCGACGGTCACCCAAAACGTCCGGTCGTGATCCGGCCCCGTCTTCCGCGAAAGCGCGTATTTCGGCACGGTCTTAAACTGCTTTTGGACATGTTCCTGCAGGAGGGTTTTATAATCCTTGTGATGGCGCCCTTGGAGGACCAACGCGATCTGCGGGTCCATGATCCCAAGCACGAATTGCTCGGCCACGCGGTATCCCGAGTCGAGATAGAGCGCGCCGATAATCGCCTCGACGGCGTCGGCGAGGATCGCCTTCTTATTCCGTCCGCCGGACATCTCCTCGCCCTTCCCAAGCACGAGAAACTCGTTCACGTCGAGTTCAAGCGCGATTCCCGAAAGGGTATCCTCAGAGACCACAACCGATTTCGTCTTCGCGAGGTCACCTTCCTGCCGGTCGGCCATGCACTCGTAGAGGCGCGCGGCAACGACCATGCCGAGGACGGCGTCCCCGAGGAATTCAAGGCGCTCGTTGTTTACGCGGCTTTTGGTGTTTTCGTTTGAAAATGAACGGTGATGGAAGGCTAAATCAAGAAGGCCGACATCCTTGAAACGGACACCGGCCTTTCTCTGGAAAGCGAGAAGTGCCTGCTTCCTGTCGCCGATAACGCCTTGACGGAAGGGAAACAAGACTGACACTCCCAATCGCTTACGTATTACTTGGACTGAGACTTGATGAAATCGTACGCGTCGCGCACGGTCTCGAACTCATTGGCCTTTTCGTCGGGAATGCTAATGCCCATTTCTTCCTCGATGGCGTACACGAGCTCATAGGTATCGAGGCTGTCGGCGCCGAGGTCCTGGCGGAACGACGCATCGAGGGTGATCTTCGATTCGTCGATCTCAAGTTTGTCGGCGATCAGCTTCTGAATCTTCTGGAACAACTCATCCATTTTTCAAAACTCCTTCCGAATTAGCCGTTGGTTTCAGGTGTAATAACCTGGCGACCGCGATAAAAGCCGCACTTGGGGCACACGCGGTGAGTCATGATAAGGTTCCCGCAATTCGCGCATTCAACCAGGGTCGGTGCGCTCAGGCGCATGTTGATTCCCTGTCTCCTGCGGGTCCGGGCCTTCGATGTTTTCGCTCTGGGCACTGCCATATAGTCAACCTCGCAAAAAAATAGTTTCCGTACAAATGTAACGAAATAAATACAAAAGCGATACTATAGGCAACGCGCTGAAGTGTCAAGTCCTGTTTTACATTTTTCCGATTTTTGTCGAAAACAGGTCAGCACACCGGCGTTCCCCACCCGCTTACGGCTTCGGGTACTTTTGCGCAAGCCCCTTCGCCACGATCGGCGGGACCATCGAGGAAACGTCGCCGCCCAAGGCCGCGAGTTCCTTGATCGCGCTCGACCGGAGCACGAAGAATTTGGGATCGGTCGAAAGGAAAATCGTCTCGATCTCCGGATTGAGCCCGCGATTCATCATCGCAAGGTCGAATTCATACGAAAAGTCCGCGAGGTTTCGCACGCCCCTGATCAATACCCGGGCGTCGTTCAGGCGAGCGTATTCCACGATAAGGCTATTCCATGAATGCACGAAGACGTTATCCCAGGGACGAACCATCTCGGTAAGCATCTCAACGCGTTCCTTTTCGGAAAAAAGATACTTTTTCTCCCGATTCACGGCGACGACGACGTGAATTTCGCTGAAAATCGTGCGCGCGCGCTCGATGATATTGAGATGCCCAAAGGTCGGGGGATCAAACGATCCCGGATACACGGCTTTTACCATAGGCCGAATGGTACCCATTCACCGCGCGGTGCGTCAACACCTTCCGTTTTAATGAAAAAAGATGTTTGACGTTCCGTAGATGAGAGAGTAAACTTGTTTTATGAAGAGAACAGTATTGCTCCTTTCGCTTGTGCCCTTTCTGCTGTTTTTGGCCTGCCAGACCGCGCCTTCCGCGAAGAAACCGGAAGCGCAAGTCGCGCAGAACGGAAATTCCCAACATAATCAAGCGACCGCGACGAGCGAAAGCGGGGACGAAAACGCCGTCGTCGCGCAGTTTGATACCGTCACCATCACCAAGCAAACCTTCAGGCAAACGAAGTCAGAGATCGAGCTCGTCGTCGAAGATCTCAATAAAATAACCTATTCAAAGGATTATACGCGCTGGCAAACCTACCTTTCGGACGAGTATCGCGCGAACTTCTCAGACCCAGCGGTCTTGGAGAAGGTTTCCGCGAGCCTGCCGACCAAAGGTATTAAAATATCCACGCTTAAAGACTATTTCACCTATGTTTTCGTGCCCTCACGGCAGAACATGCGGGTTGACGACATCACCTTCGTCTCCCCGACCCGGGTCTACGTAATCATGGATCTTACCAAGGATTCCCCCGCGGCCATCTATATCCTCGAAAAGATGAACGGTAGCTGGAAACTGGTACCAAAAAACAGTAAGGGCGCGGCACCGGATTGAAAGCCCTTACTTATTACTTGACTTTGTCGACTAAATGAAGAGATAATGCACTATAAAAGTGCTTACATTCGAGTAAAACATCAAAGACCATGGGAGGTCGTTTATATGCGCGCTAAACCGTTTCCGATTCTTGCTGTTATCTGCCTCATCGTCGGCTTCCAGGCGACAGCACAGGACCAGAAAAAAGATGCCCAGAAAAAAGACGAGCAGAAATCAGATACCATCATGACCGTCGAGGAAGCGTACTTAAGCTCGGTTGAAGGCGTCATCATCAACGAACTCGCGCAAGCAGACGGGCGTGACAGCAAGCAGGTTGCGCTCCAGTATATCGAAAACGCGATCAACTCCGGCCGCAAGGGCGAGGACGTTCAGGCCGCGCTCGATCAGCTCGCCTCGGAAGGCATCAATTCCGTCATCCGCGAGTCTGGCAGAACCATGAATAATTTCCCCGACGTCAGGATGAAGGCCTGCGAGCTTTTGGGTAAGATGGGCACCACAAAGGCCAAGGATACCCTGATCGCGGTCATGTACTCGGATAACGAGCCGAGCGTCATCGCGGCTGCGGTCAAGTCCCTCGGCGAGCTCGGGTATAACGACAACGACGAGGTCGTCGAGATGATCAACTGGATCACCCGCAAGTTTGACATCATCCTTCCGACGAGCTCCCTCGCGCTCGAGGTTCTCAACTCCTACGAGAAACTCGCCCCGAACGTCAAGAATAAATCGGGAATGGTCGAGTCGATCATCCGCATCGCGAGCAACTATAACTACGTGACTCCCGTTCGCAATCGCGCTTATGAGGTGTTGAAGGAAGTCAGCGGGAACGGCGGAAACCAAAAGAATAACGGACAAAACGCAAACGGCGCGAAGGCAGATAACGCCCCCGCCGCGAAAGCAAACTAACCGCCGGTATATTTCCGCAATAAAAAAACCCGGTATCCGCCGGGTTTTTTTATTGCCTATCGCGCGCGTTGTATGTATGGATTTATGGAAGATGCGGGATTCGAACCCACCGCCTTTGGCTCCGGAGGCCAACGCTCTATCCAAATGAGCTAATCTTCCGTAACGGAACAGAAACCATTAAGCAGTAAATCCGCTTTTTTGTCAATCAAACACCGGGAGAAAAACATGGAACCGCTCTTACTTGCCTCTACATCCCCCCGCCGCCAGGAGATTCTCAAGAATCTTGGCATCCCCTACACCGTCATGTCGCCCTCTTACGACGAACTTCCCGTCGACGGCATGGCACCGCACGACCTCGCCGAATATCACGCGATGAAAAAGGTCGAGTCGGTCATGCGCATGAACCTGAAGATCAACGCCTTTTGGATCCTCGGCGCCGACACCCTTATCGTTTCGGGGGGAATACCGCTCGGGAAGCCGGCAGACCGCGCCGACGCGGAGCGGATGATCCGGGGATATTCCGGGGCAACGCACGAGGTCGTCACCGCGATTAGCCTCTTTGACGCGTCAAAGCAGTTTATCTCCTGCAAGACTTCGGTCAGCGAGGTTTCGTTCATGAGCCTTGATGACCGGCAGATCGAAGGCTACCTTGATACCGGCGAGTGGCAAGGCGTCGCGGGCGCATACCGTATCCAGGGGTACGCGTCATGTTTTATCTCTTCTATAAAAGGCTCGTATAGCGGGATCATGGGCTTGCCAATACATGAATTATATGCAATACTGCGCGAGCACGGCTATGCATTCTTGTTTTAACATGATCGTCAGGCATCATGCATAACCGGCAAATACTCCGGAACCCCGCTAAAGGGGTGTCCGAGAATCAGAGAAGGCTGGTGAATACGGAACCGGAACGCGAATCGCGGCTCACGGAACACCTATCACCGCGTAAAGGAGTCACGTCATGGCAGTAGTAACCATGAAGAGCCTGCTTGAGTCAGGCGTTCATTTTGGGCACCAGGTCAAGCGCTGGGATCCCCGCATGAAGAAGTACATCTTCGCAGAGCGGAACGGCATCCATATCATCGATCTGCAGAAAACCATCCTTTCCATTAAAGAAGCCTACGAGGCCGTCCGCAAGACCACCGCCGCGGGTAAGACCGTTCTCTTCGTCGGCACCAAAAAGCAGGCGCAGCAGACCATCGCGAAGGAAGCCGAGCGCTGCGGCATGTTCTACGTCAACAACCGCTGGCTTGGCGGTATGCTTACCAATTTCACCACCATCAAGAAAAGCCTCCTCCGCCTCAAGAAGATCGAGAAGATGGAAATCGACGGGACCTTCGAGAGCCTGACCAAGAAAGAGATCGCCGCGCTCCAGAAGGAAAAGGCGAAGCTCGAGAAGAACCTTGGCGGAATCAAGGAGATGAAAGAGCTCCCCGGAATCATCTTCGTCATCGATACCCGCAAGGAGACCATCGCCGTCGCCGAGGCGCGCCGCATGGGCATCCCGATCGTCGCGGTCGTCGACACCAACTGCAATCCCGAGGGAATCGATTTCCCGATCCCCGGAAACGACGACGCCATCCGCGCCATCAGCCTCTTCACCCAGATCATCGCGAACGCCGTCGTCGAGGCGGATAACGAGAACGGGCTTAAGATCATCGAGAACCTCCAGGACGACGACGAGGAGCTTTCCGACAGCGCGAGCGCCAAGGCGAGCAACGAGGAAGAGATCGTCGACTACTCGAACTATACCCCCTCTGAGAAGAAGGCCGCCGAAGTCAGCGAAGAAACCCCTAACCCGCTCGTCGACGAAGACAAGCTCTACGGCGAGAAATAAGGAGAACCGCTCAAATGGATATCAAGGCATCTGATGTAAAGGCGCTCCGCGACAAGACCGGCGCCGGTATGATGGAATGCAAGAACGCGCTCGTCGAGTGCTCCGGCGACGCCGCAGCCGCCGAGAAGCTCCTTAAGGAAAAAGGACTCGCCGCGGTCGAGAAGCGCGCTGACCGCGCGACGAGCGAAGGCCTCGTGCTCATCAAGAACACCGAGAAGAAGGCCGTCATCGCCGAGCTTACCTGCGAGACCGACTTCGTCGCGAAGAACGCCGATTTTATCGCCCTTGGCGACAAGATCATCAACGCCGCGTTCGACAAGGGAATCGCGAGCGTCACCCCCGAGCTCTCCGGCATGGTTCTTGAGCTCGCGACCAAGGTCCGCGAGAACATGACCCTTTCCCGCCTCGAGGGAATCACCGCGGGCGCCGACGAGTATATCGCCAAGTACATCCACTCCGATAAAAAGACCGGCGTCGTGATCGTGCTCAAGGCCGACAAGGCGGACATCTTCGCCAATAAGGACGTCCAGGAGTTCGCGTACGACTGCTGCCTCCATATCGCGGCCTTTACCCCGATGTACGTGTCCACCGCCGAGGTCGACCAGAAGTACATCGCCGAGCAGACCGAGATCTTCACGGTCCAGGCCAAGGAATCCGGCAAGCCCGAGAAGGTCCAGGCCGGTATCGTCCAGGGCAAGATCAAGAAGCATCTTGCGGAAATCTGCTTCCTCGAGCAGGCCTTCGTCAAGGACGACAAGATGTCCGTCGCGAAGAAGATGGAAGAGGTCGCGAAGGCCGCCGGCGGCAAGCTTTCCGTCTCGAAGGTAGTGTTCTACCAGCTCGGGGCTAAGTAAGCCCAATACCACTAGCTTTCGGCAGCAACCGGCTTTCGTAACTGAAAGCCGGTTGCCTTTTTTTAATCCTGTATAAGGAGAACCGTATATGTCCGAGACCATCGCGCCGCATATCGAACGGATGAAGAAGTCCATCGCCGCGCTGCGGGACGAACTCAACACAATTCGGACCGGACGGGCGTCCGCGTCTTTGTTCGACAAGGTTCGCGTCGACTATTACGGCGATAAGTCGCCGTTAAGCCAGGTCGCGACCATATCCATTCCCGAGGCGCGCCTCGTCGTGATCCAGCCCTGGGACAAGGGACTCATCGGCGAAATCGAGAAAGCCATCCAGAAATCCGAGCTTTCCCTCAACCCCTCAAACGACGGAAAGGTCATCCGCATCGCGATTCCCCCGCTCACCGAGGAGCGCCGCAAGGAGCTTGCCAAGCAGGCGAAGGCCCAGGCTGAGCAGAGCCGCGTCGCGATTCGCAACATCAGGCGCGACGGGAACGACGACCTCAAGAAGCTCGAGAAGGAAGGAACCCTCACCGAGGACGGGCTCAAGACCGCCGAGGAAGAGCTCCAGAAATCAACCGATAAATTCATCCAGGAAATCAACAAGATCCTGGAAGACAAAGAAAAAGAGATTCTGGAAGGCTAATGATCGCGTCGCCCGGCACCGCAAGTACAATAAACACAGACAAAGATCGCCTACCCGTCCATATTGGTATCATCATGGACGGAAACGGCCGCTGGGCGAAACGACGCGGCCAGGCGCGTTCGCAAGGGCACCGCGAGGGGCTTGAGGCCGCCAAGCGCGTCGTGAAAGCGGCGGCCGACCTCGGAATCCGCTACATCACCCTATATACCTTTTCCACCGAAAACTGGAAGCGCACCGTAGACGAGGTCGGGTTTCTCATGAGCCTCGTGAAAACTCACCTGAGAGGCGAGCTCGCCTTCTACACCGAAAACGGCATCCGCGTGCAGCACGTCGGCGACCTTTCAGGGCTTCCCCCGGACATCGCCTCCGAGATACGGTCGGTCATCGCCGACACGGCGCATTTCACCAACACGACCGTCGTGCTCGCGCTTAATTACGGCGGGCGGGACGAGATCATACGCGCGATACGGAAAATCGGGCCCGAACGGCTTTCCGCCATAACCGAGGAGAGCTTTAACGGTTTCCTCGACCTACCCGAGCTTCCTCCCATGGATCTTCTTATCAGGACCGGAGGGGAAAAGCGCATTAGCAATTTTCTTCTTTGGCAATCGGCGTATGCCGAGTTATCTTTTAGCGACGCGCTCTGGCCCGACTGGGACGGAAACGACCTCATAAAGGCAATTGCGGAGTTTCAGGCACGCGACAGAAGGTTTGGTAACGCAAAATGAGAAAGCTTATAGAACGGTTGCTCCTGTTTTTCGTCGGCATCCCGATTATAATCGCGTCGATCTTTTTTCTGCCCCAATGCAATTACCTCGTGCTTCACCTCGAGCTTCTCGCCTTCACCGCGCTCGCCGTCCTCGAGATGCGAACGCTCCTTTCCAATAGGCTGCCCGTGCATTCGATACCCGTCGCGCTCGCGCTCGGGCTCGTCATCCCGTTCGCTTCCTTTCTCTACGCGGTAGTCGGATTCCCAATAAGGATCATCACCGTATCGATCGCCATCGCGACCGTATGCGTTTTCTTCATTGAGTTCATTCTTTCCTTCACCGGGAAGATGGACTCGGTCATCGGCCGTATCGGATCCACGTTTATCTACATCCTCTATCCGGGATACCTCGTCATGTACCTCGCGATCATGACCGTCTGGCCCCACGCCGGCGCGATCTTAAGCGTGTTCTTCCTGATGGTCTTCGGATGCGACTCACTCGCGTGGTTCTTCGGCATGCTCTTCGGTAAGAACAACCGCGGCCTCATCCCCGCAAGCCCGAATAAAAGCCTCGCCGGATTCTTCGGCGGTTACGTCGGCTCCATCGGCGCCGGCATCATCGGCATGTACCTCTTTTCCGTTCCCTTCGCGGGAACCACCCTAAAGATCATCATTCTCGGCGCGGCGACCGCTACCGCCGCGATCGTCGGGGACATCTTTGAGTCGATACTCAAGCGCTCCTCGGGCGTTAAGGATTCCGGGACGATCATTCCCGGGCGCGGCGGCGTTCTCGACAGCATCGACTCCATCCTCCTCGCCGCCCCGGTATACTATATCCTCTGCGACTTTCTCTTCGGCTTCGGGAAATAACCATGAAAAAAAAGATTCTCGTCCTTGGAGCCACCGGCTCCATTGGGAAAAGCACATTAGACATCATCAGAAACAATCCCGATCGCTTTGCCGTCGCGGGCCTTTGCGCGAATCGCAACGGCGAGGAGCTTCAATCGCTCGCGCGCGAGTTCGGAAACCCCAAAACGGTTCTCGTCTCCACGGACGGCGAAGAGGCTCTCCTTTCGCTGATACGCTCGAGCGACGCAGACGTCGTCGTAAACGGCATCTCGGGCGCGAGCGGCCTTATCCCCTCGAAGGTCGCCCTCGAGCAAGGCAAGGATCTCGCGCTCGCGAACAAGGAAACGATCGTCATGGCGGGGCCGCTCATCCGCGCCCTCGCGCGCTCGAAAGGCCGCAAGATACTCCCCGTCGATTCTGAGCACTCCGCCGTATTCAGCCTCATCGAGGCGCACGGTAAGGACTCGATCGCGGAGATTATCCTCACCGCGTCGGGCGGCCCCTTCAGGACGCTCGACGCGAAGCGCCTCGCCTCGGTCACCGCGCGCGACGCGCTCAAGCACCCGACCTGGTCGATGGGCGCGAAGATAACGATCGACTCGGCGTCGCTTGCGAATAAGGGCCTCGAGGTAATCGAGGCGGTGCGCCTATTCGACGTGCCGCCTACCCGCGTCAAGGTCGTCGTCCACCCGCAAAGCCTCGTCCATTCCTTCGTGCGCACCCGCGACGGTGTGCTCTACGCGCAAATATCCAAACCCGACATGCGCAACCCCATTCACGCGGCCCTGACCTGGCCCGACTGCGTCGAGAGCTCGCTCGAGCAGCTTTCCTTCGAGGAGGTTTGCACCATGCAGTTCGAGCCGCCTCGGTACGCCGATTTCCCGCTCCTTGGCCTCGCCTATCGCGCGGCGGGACTTTCGGGATCGTACACGATCGCGTTCAACGCCGCTAACGAGGAGGCCGTCGCGGCCTTCGTCTCTGGCGCCATCTCATTTACGGCGCTCGCCGAGGTAACCGCGCGCGTTCTCGAGGGCGACTGGACGGGCGAGCCCGATACGTTCGACGCCGTGCTTGATTCCGACGCGCGGGCCCGGATCACCGCCCAAAAAGCGATAAAGGAATTACGCCGATGATCCTTAAAGTGCTCTATGGCCTCATCGCGCTAGGCGTCGTCGTTTTCGTCCATGAGGCGGGTCACTTCATCGCGGCCCGGCTTTGCGGGGTTACCGTCGAGACCTTCTCGATCGGCTGGGGTCCCGTACTTCTCCGGAAAAAAAGAGGAACCACGGAATACCGCCTTTCGGCGCTGCCGCTCGGCGGCTATTGCGGCATGAAAGGCGAGAACGCGTTTCGCGACGCGCTCGACAAAAACCTCGACGCCATCCCGCGAGAGGAAGGAAGTTTTTACAGCGCGCACCCGCTCAAGCGCGTGATCATCGCTTTCTCGGGACCTTTCGCGAATCTCGTTTTCGCCGTGCTGGCCCTCGCGCTCGTGAGCTCATTCGGCTTCTCGTACCGATCGTTCGACAACCGCATAGTCCTTTCGTCCCATTACGACGGGGGGAGCAACCCCGCGGATAAGGCGGGGCTCGCGGAGGGCGACCGCATCACCGCGATCGCGGGGAAGAAGATCTCTACCTTTTCCGACATCCAACAAAGCATCGCCACGCATCCCGAGGAAACGCTCGCGCTCGACTACGAGCGCGACGGCGCCGCGCACGCGACGACCATCGTCCCGCTCCTCGATAAAAAGACGGGCGCGGGCCGCATCGGCATCTATCCTTTCATCCCATTGGTCGCCCGAAGCGTCAAGCCCGGCTCGGCCGCCGAAACGGCGGGAATCATTCCCGGGGACGCGATCGTCGCGGTTAACGGCACGCCCGTGCGGCATTACTTCGAGTTCGCAGATATTCTCAAGTCTCACCCGGCCGAGGCGACGGTCACCGTCGACAGAGCGGGCATTACCCGCGAATGCAAGCTCGTCCTTCTCTATCCCGACGCGGACAACATCGAGACCGGCATCGAGTGGCAGACGGTGAGCGTAACCGTTAAGGGCACAGGCCTTCTCGGCAGCGTTCGCTACGGCGTCGTCGAGACCGCAAGGACCATGGCGCTCACGGTGAAAAGCATCGGGCTCCTTTTCCGCGGGGTAGACCTTTCGGAGGCGGTCTCTGGGCCAGTTCGCATAACCGTCATGATCGGCGAGGTCGCGAAGAACGGCTTCTCCGGGCTCGCGGAGCTCTTAAGCATCATCTGCGTCTCCCTCTTCCTGATGAACCTGCTCCCGATCCCCGTCCTCGACGGCGGGCTCATCCTTTTTTCTCTGATCGAGTTTGTCATCCGAAAGCCACTGAAGCCAAAGACGCTTTACTACGTGCAGTTCATCGGAATGGGTTTCATCCTAATCGTTTTCATACTGTCGCTTTTTGGCGACATTCACTTCTTAATGAAATAGCGGGAGA
The DNA here is from genome assembly GCA_035352735.1 of Treponemataceae bacterium. Lineage (GTDB taxonomy): Bacteria > Spirochaetota > Spirochaetia > Treponematales > Treponemataceae > Teretinema. The sequence goes on from DAOPYF010000006.1 coordinate 27,616, forward strand.
GTGCCATGAGAAAGCTTACATGCCATTGCGAACAGGTTTTCAACGTTGACCTTCCGGAATCGGTCAACCTCGATACGAACCCGAAGATCGTCGCCGATATCGCAAGCGGCGCCTTTCTTTCCTGCGTCTGCCCTTCCTGCAATTCCGTCCTCCATACCGATCTCAAGACCCGCGTTGAGTGGCCCTCGAAAAAAGCAACCCTCACGCTGATCCCGGAGATAGACCGTCTTTCGTACCTATCGGGAAGCCTTTCCGAAGGAGACGGGACTACCGTGGTCATCGGGTACGCCGAGCTTGCCGACCGCGTCGCCGTGCTTGCGAGCGGCCTTGATCCGCTCGCGATCGAGGCGCTCAAGTACCATCTCGCGGTCAAGGCGCAGGAATCATCGGGCGGAGCAAAGACATCCATCTACTTCGAGCACGTAACCGAATCGGGCGACGTCGTCTTTCACATCCACGGCCTCAAGGAGAACGAGGTCGCGGTCATGACGATTCCCGCGAGCGTCTATGCCTCCGTGCGCGCGGACATAAAGGCGAACCCAAACGACGAAACCTATGCCGCCTTGGCGCACGGTAATTACCTTTCGTATCAGAATATCCTCATCGAGGGACAGGGCGCATGAGATCTGCGCGTTTACCTGCGCTCGCGTTTCTCGCGTTCTTTGCCGTCCAAGCGGCATTTTGCCTCGACCAAGCCGCTCAGGCCTCGGGGTCGTCGGTTCTCTCGCTCGCGCGAATCCCGGGAACGGATCGCTACCTTTCCGCCGGTAAGGACGGTTTCGTTTCCCTTTTCGCCCCCGAGGGCTTCCTTGAGTCGTGGCAGCTTTCAACCATACCCATAAAGGCCATCGCTGTGCATCCTGACGGAAACCGCGTCGCGATATACGAATCGGACGGATTCAGCGTCAATCGCGTTTCGGTTTGGGATTGGAGATCAAAGACTCGGGTATTCGCGAAACGGTTCCGTGATTCCGTGATAGCCCTTTCATGGTCCGCTAAGGGGACTTGGCTCCTGATTGGCAACACCTCAATAGAGGGGATAACCATTCTCGACTCCGATCGCGGTACGCCCGTTCGTATTTTCTCCTCGACGCCGGGCATCGTGTCGCTCGCGCTTACCGGCGCGAGCGAGTCGAGCATGATGACATTCGGGCCCTCGGGCACGATTCTCTATACGGATACCGCTTCCGGAAAGGAACGCGCCCGATACTCAGGCGAGCGGGACCTTTCGCGTCCGATACTTCTCGCGAATAACGCGCGGATCGCCGGCTATCGCGACGGGGCGGTCATCGAGCTCGACGCGACGACCGGTCAAACCATCGGCGGGTATACCGCATCCGACCCCGTCATGGCGACTTCTCAATCGGACACCGAGCCCATTTGGATCGAGCGCTCGGGCGACGCCTCTTGGGTTTTGCGATCGGGCAACGACGCATCAAGGCCCTTCGCGCTCGGCGCTTCGGGCACGGTAACCGCCGCAACGAACATTGACGGCAAGATCATCGTCGGAACTACCGCGGGCAACCTTTTCGCACTGAAGGCGGATACGATCAGGGGATCGAGCGTCTTGATTTCGCCAATAGCCCAAAAGGCCTGTAAGAAAATCGACGACATCGCATCGGACGGCAGCCAGGCGTTCATCCTTTCCGCAGGCAACGTATACGCGATCGAGTCTCCAACCTCCGAACCCATACCCGCTTTCTCAGGTGTCTCCGGCAATCGCCTAGCCGTTGTCGATTCGCAGCTTATCTTCTGGTCTGATCGAGCAGCCTGCGACATAACCCTTTCTACCTTTGACGGAAGCGCGCGAAGGACTCTCTATAAAGCCCACGAGGGCATTCGATCGCTCACCTCGCTCGGCACCTCGGTAGCCTTCGTCGAGGGAACGAGCGCCATACGGGTTATCGACACCGCGTTGCCGACTTCGCAATTTTCCTCAATAGGCGTCGGGCTTCAAGACGCGGTCCTCGTCGATCAGGGCAAGATCGTCGTCTCAAAGTCCGCGACGGACAAATCCCCGAACGCGATCATCGCCATAAATATCGCGACGGGCGAAACCGTCCCGATACCCGTCAAGGCCGATCTCTGCTATGGGCTCAGGCTCGCGGACGAAAGGCGCCATGTCCTTTCGGGTTTTATCATGAGAAACGGGGAGACGGCGACGACCGAACTCATCACGCTCGCCGTAGACCTCGCCTCGATCCCTGCGAGCGCGGCTAAGACGGCGCTTTCCTACGCGGACGAGGACTCCTCGGCGACGGCGCTCCCCTCGGGTGATATGATTTACACCAACCTCGGCAAGGGCTCGTTCGTCGCGCTCAACCCGAGAAACGGCGACCAAAAAACCTTTGAGCGCACCGCTTCGCTTCCGGTTCGCATCGCGCTCCTTGAGCGATACGCCGTTACGCTTGACTCAAACGGAACGCTCTCTTGGTATGAGCGTTCAGGCGGCGAATCGATTGGTTCGCTCGCGCTGCATCCTTAAAAAAAAACAGAATTGTGTGCGGTGATTGCTTCTCGTCGATGAAGGCCTAAGGGTTACCCTTGGGTCTTCGAGACGAATTTCGTATAGCGCGGAAGGAAGAGAATGTCTATGTCGCCGATCGGGCCATTGCGCTGCTTGGCGACGATGAGTTCGGTCTCGATGGCCTGGTCCTTGTCCCCGTCTTTCGACGAGCCGACGCGCTCGCGGTGCAGGAACATGACGACGTCGGCGTCCTGCTCTATCGAGCCCGACTCGCGAAGGTCCGCGAGCATCGGCTTTTTTCCCTCGGCGTCGCGCCGAACCTGCGAGAGCGCCACGACCGGAATGTTGAGCTCGCGGGCGAGGCTCTTGAGCGACCGCGAAATCTCCGCGATTTGCTCGTGCCGGGGGATGAGGCTATTCTCGCTCGTGATGAGCGTAAGGTAATCGATAAAGATGATCTCGACGCTGAATTGCGCGCGAAGGCGACGGGCCATCGCGCGGAGGTCGAGGAGCTTCATGTTCGGCATGTCGACGATGTACAGGGGCGCGTCGTAGATATGCCCGGCCGCGTCCTGTATGCTTTGGAAATCGCTCATCTTGAGAAGTCCCGTGCGTATCTTCTCTGACGGGATCTTCGATTCCGAGGAGATGAGGCGCTGCATGAGCTGCATGTCCGACATTTCGAGCGAGAAGAACGCCGTGGGGATCTTTTCCTTGATCGCGGTATGCGCCGCCATCGTGAGCGCGAGCGCGGTCTTTCCGACCGACGGCCGCGCGCCGATGATGATGAGCTCCGATTTTTGGAAGCCGCTCGTCATCTGGTCGAGCTCGATGAGGCCCGAGGGAATTCCGGTAAACGCGTCCCGCGTGTGGTAGAGTTTCTCGATCGCCTCGATCGCCTTCGGGATTATCTCCTTGGGCGTCTTGAAGGTCGCCGTCTGATTCGCGTCGGTCAGCTCGAAGATATGCTTCTGCGCGTTCTCGAGGACCGCGCGGCTTTCGGTCGCCTGGTCATGCGCCTCGGCGATGATCTTTTGCGATATGGAGAGAAGCGAACGGCGCATCGAGTTCTCGAGTACGACCTTCGCGTAATACTCGACGTTCGCGCTCGTCGGGACGGTATCGGTGAGCGAGGCGATGTATGAGGGCCCGCCCGCCGCCTCGAGGAGGCCGGTCTGCCTGAGTTCCTCGGTGATCGTGATAAGGTCCGATCGCTGTCCCTTGTTGAAAAGCGAGAGGATCGCCTGGAATATCTTTTGGTTTTGGAGGGAATAGAAGGAGTCGGGCCGCAGGTACCGAATGACGGTACCCACGGCCTCCGCGTCGAGAAGGAGCGCGCCCAGGGTCGCCTGCTCGGCTTCCGGGTTATTGGGCGGCACCTTATCTTTCAGCGGAACGTTGTTCATGCGAACGAGAGTCCTTACTCGGCGTCCTGAGCGGGGGCCTGCTCAGAGGCTGCGGCCTCGGGAGAGGCTTCCTCGGAAGCCTCTTCGTGGCGCCTGCGGGGCGCGCGCTCGGCCTTCGGCGCGCTCTTCTGCTCTGCCTCGGGCTGTGCCTCGATGATGACCTGCACGGTCGCGGCGGCTCCCTCGTAGAGGTGCACGGTAACGTGATACTTTCCGACGCTCTTGAAGGTAAGCCCGGGAACCTCGATGCGCTTGCGCTCGATCTCGTAGCCCGCCTTCTTGAACTCGTCGACGAGGGTCTGGTTGGTCACGGCTCCGTAGAGCTTTCCGTTCGAACCCGCCGGCATAATAAGGGTAAGGACGGTCGCCTCGAGCTTTTCCTTGAGGCTCGCGGCATCGGCGCGCTTCGCGGCCTTCTTCGCCTCTATCTCGGCCTTGCGGCTCTCGAAATAGGCCAGCGTCCGATCGTTGCACGGTACGGCGAGATTGCGCGGGAACAGAAAGTTCCTCGCGTAGCCATTCGCGACGTCCTTAACGTCGCCTTCCTCACCGAGATGCTTCACGTCCTGGTTAAGAATTACTTTCATCTTCAAGCTCCTCCACTCTTACGAATTTACGCCGCCTGGTCCAGGAGTTGGATGGTCGGCGTCTGTATGTTCAAATCGCGCGCGAAGGGGAACGAAAAGTTCCACGACGCCCACGATCAGCAACAGCACGGCAAGATACGGCAAAAAACCGTATAAAATCACGAGAAAAATGAGAAGGAAAGACCAGATTCGCATCAGTCTCCTTCTCCGCGTCAGTAACCCGTTAAAAAAGGCGAGTATACCGGCGCCCTGCAAGAAAAAGTAAAACCCGGTAACGAGCGCCACGTTCCACGAAACGATGGTCAGCGCGCGGGCCGCGAAGAGCTTCCCCGCGATGATCCCGCACATGCCGCCCGCGAAGGGAACAAAGAGAAACCCGTCCGCGACAAAGCGGGAAAGGTCAGTCAAGCGATTCCCCGCTCCGCCCCGTCCCGATCCGAATCGCGCGCCGAGCGCGGCATCGATCGAAACCATGATGACGGGAATCGGAAGCGCCGAATAGAGCAGAACGTTCAGGAGCATGGCGTACACGGCGTCGGGCGAGAACTTTATGCCGAGCACGGCCCCGTCGTATCCCTCGGGGAGATACGGCTTAAACGCCGCGGAAAGCTCATTCGCGGTCTCGCGAATCACCCCGGTAACGGCGGAGGCGGAGTTCGTCAGGGCGATGAACGCGAGCCAGAGAAGCGACGTCGCGACCCCCGCGAGGGCAACCCGATACCGAAGCCGAACGTTCGCGGGCAAAAGGACGGTAAGGAGCGGGATAAGAAAAAAAACCGAACCCGCGGCAACGCCCATAAACGGACTCGAGCCTGACTGAGAGGGAGCGAACGCAAGGAACATGACGCCCACAAGCGCGTCAAGCGCGCACGCGATCGCAATGGAAAACACGAACGCCCGCTTTCCGCGCCTGAAAAGCGCGAAGAAAAGCGGAGCCGCGTAAAAGAAAGCCAATACCGGCACGAGTCTCATGCAGACCACGGCGGCCACTGCGGAGGCGACCGAAACGGGAAGGAAGCGCGAAGCCCCTTCCCGTGAGCCGGTATTCACGAGCTCGTTCACCGATACGCTCTAATTAGCTAACGACGTAGGGAAGGAGCGCGAGCGCGCGGGCGCGCTTGATCTCGAGCGCAAGGCGGCGCTGATGCTTCGCGCAGGTACCGGTAATGCGGCGGGGCAGGATCTTGCCGCGCTCGGTGGTGTACCGGCGAAGGCCATCGGCGTCCTTATAGTCGATCTTAGCCTTCTGGGTGCAAAAGCGGCATACTTTCTTGCGGAAGAACATCTTCCCCTTGCCGCGACCCTGACCGCGATCGTCGGAATCGCGCATGGCGTCCTGCATCTGCATATCGCCTTCCATATCTTTCATCTTTTCATCGGACATAAGAAATCTCCTTAAAATCTTCTTTGGGACAATGCCTTAAAAAGGAATGTCGTCGGGAAAGTCGGGAGGGACCGAGTCGTCCATGTCGGGCGAACCGGAGGCGGCGGATGACTGCCGCTTTTGGTACGGAGCCGGGCCGCCCGAGGAGGCGGAGCCCCCGCTCGATTGGCCGGAAGAACCCGCTCCGCCGGAATATCCGGAGGAAGGTCCGCCTTGCCCGCCCGCGCCGCCGCCAAGAAGCTGTACGTTGTTCGCGTTGATCTCGATCTTGCTTCTGGACTGGCCGTCCTGTTCCCATCGATTCTGGTGCAGCTCGCCTTCGACGGCGACCTGCTTTCCCTTAACCAGGTATTGATTGATCGTTTCCCCGCTTCGTCCCCAAAGGACGATGTCGAAGAAGTTCGCCTCGTCTACCCACTGCTCGCCCTGTTTTCGGCGCTTGTTGACCGCTATGGCAAACTTACAGACGGCCATACCGCCGGAGGTATACTTCAACTCCGCGTCGCGGGTGAGTCGTCCGATCAGTATTACGTGGTTTACATCTGCCATACCGTTCTCCTTTTCGCGGGGTTATTACTCTTCGACGCGGACGAAGAGGAAGGTCAAGAGGTTCTGGTTCAGCTTAAGTTGCCGATCCATCTCGACGATCTTTGCGGGCTCGGCGTTGATGTTGAAAAGAACGTACCGGCCGCGGGTTTTCTTCTTGATTTCGTAGGTCAGGTCACGATCGCCATAGGGCTCTTCGCTCACAAGCTGCGCGCCGAAATCGGCAAGCACCTTGCGCACGGCGTCGGCGCCGGGCTTGAACTGGTCTTCTTCCAACGGGAATGCGACCATCAGCTCATACTTTCTCATGTTTCCTCCACTGGACACATTTCTGGGCCCGCAGCCTGCGGCGTTTTGCAAACGCTTCGAGACCGGCGGGCAGGAGTGTAATAGGCCCCGACATGCGCCGGGACACTGGTCTAGTACAATAGCAGTTTCGCCCCCTTTGGTCAAGGTAACTGGTCTTTCTGCCGATATTCGTGGTATTATGGCTTGAGGGGGCTTCCATGCTTCAAAACATCGTATTCCAGGACAATCTGTACCACCTGTCGCGCTCCATCGATACGGCATACGAGGGACTCCTGCTTGAGCTCGCCCCCGAGTTTTTTCTCGATAAGACGATCGACGACATCCTGTTTTTCGACGTGACCATCCAGAAGCTCTACCGCCAGATCCAGACCGCCCCCCAGCTTTCAGGCTACGTCGAGATCCTCCACGCGCTGTACTCCTGCCAAGACCGCTATATCAGGCTCCTTGACTTCATCCTGCAGGGAAAGGCCTCCATGCGCGACAAGTTCACCCAGCTTTTGCCCAAACTCCAGGGCATCAGGAACGCCCACGCGGGGGTTAAATCGGAACTTGCGGCGGCAATCCAGAAAAGCGATAAATCGAACGACTCCCGCGATATTGTGTCCCGGAACGAGTTGAGCGAACTTCTCAATATCTGATATACTCCAAACCGTATGCAAACCTATGACTGTGTGATCGTCGGCTCTGGGCCGGCGGGCCTCGGCGCGGCCTTTGAGCTGCTCGCCGCCCGTCCCAGCGCGCGAATCCTCCTCCTCGAGCGGGAAACGGTTTCATCCGGCGGTCTCCGCAACGACTGCAAGATGAATTTTACCTGGCCGATCGGCTTCCCCGTCGAGTACTGGGAAAAGGACCGATCCGCTTCCTACCTCGACCGAGTCGAGCGGTTCCTCGAGCCCGAGATCCTCGCCCAGAAAAACCTCTCCACCTACGAAAAGCGCGCGAGCCGCATCGGCGTCGAGCTTCTCATGATCAGGCAGTCCCACCTCGGCACGGACGGCGGCCTCAAGCTCATCAAGAGCCTCCTCGCGCGCCTTGAGGCCTCGGGCGTCGAGGTATCCCTCGAGGAAGAGTTCCTTTCCGTCGACCGCGCCGCCAAGGTCGCCCGCACGGCCAAGCGCGAGGTCGGGTACGACCAGCTCATCGTGGCCCCCGGCCGGCACGGCTTCGATTTCCTCAGGCGCTTCATGAAGGAAAACGGTATCACCTACACCGACAACAGCATCGACGTCGGCGTGCGCGTCGAGACCCGGATCGAGCACTACCCGATCGTCCGCGACTACTACGACCCCAAGTTCATCTTCCCCGAGCGCACCCGGACCTTCTGCACGAACTCCGGCGCCGCGCACGTCGTTCAGGAAAAATACGTCGCCGCGAACGGCCAGCCCTACTACAGCGTCAACGGGCACGCCTATTCACACGAAAAGCCCGCGAACGGGCTCGTCAACTTCGCCATCCTCCGGAGCGTGGAGTTCACCCATCCCCTCGCCTCCGGCCAGGATTACGCGGAATTCCTCGCCGCCCTCGCGATGCTCACCGGCGGCGGCCACCCGATCATGCAGCGAATCGGGGACTTCAGGCTCGGCAAGCGAACCACCCGCGAGGGACTCAACGACGATCTCTACGACTTCATCCCCTCGCTTCCCTCGTGCACCCCGGGCGACATCAGCCTCGCGATGCCCGCGAAGTTTCTCCGCTCGATCTGGAAGGCGCTCAAGCAGCTCGACACGATCGTGCCGGGCGTCCTCCACCCGGGAACGATCATGTACTACCCGGAGATCAAGCTCTACGCGAATAAGCCCGTATTCCTCGACGGGAACTTCATGGCCGCAGAGGACATCTACCTCGTCGGCGACGGCGCCGGAACCTCGCGGGGGATCACCGGTGCATGGGCCTCGGGAATCCGCGCGGCGGACGGCATTAAAAAGCGGAAGGGCTGGTAATGCGCATCACCGGGGGAACCCTAAAGGGAAGGATCGTCGAATGCCCGGCCGGGGTCATCAGGCCGGCTATGGACCGCATGAGGGAGTCCCTCTTCGCCATACTCGGGGACCTCACGGGTAAATCATTTCTCGACATGTTCTCGGGTTCCGGGATTTGCGCCCTCGAGGCGGCCTCCCGCGGGGCAGACCCGGTCTACCTCGTCGAAAAGGACCCGCTGAAGGTCGAAACGATATTCAAAAACGTATCGATCGCGCCGATCCGCATCGAATGCAAGTTCCAGTCCGTCGAGCTCTTTCTCAAGCGAACGAAGGCCGAGTTCGACATCATCTACCTTGACCCGCCCTTTCCCTACAAATTTCACGTAAACCTCGTCGAGATGACCGGCACGCTCCCGGTGCTCAAGAGCGGAGGGCTTTGTATCATCCATCGGCCCAAGGAACGGGAGATGCCCGAAGAGATTGGCGTGTTAAAACGCGTCGACGAACGCGTCTATGGGCGATCTATCGTTGATTTCTACGAAAAGACGTGATAATATTAATAAGTTGCCTTGAAATTCTTTCCGTTTTTTTTTATTATGTAAAAAGGATACCACTTGAGTTCAAAATTACCGGAGAATTTCGATCTCTTAGCAGGCAAAGGCCTCATCAAAAGCACGGATCTCCCTGTACAGAATTTGAGCGGCGAGCAGAAAGCCGCGCTGAACCGCAAGGGTAATGCCTTCTTCAACGAGGGCGATATCGAATCGGCGCGCAGGATCTTTTTGACCACCGGGTATTCAGACGGGCTTTCACGGATCGGCGATTATTACGCGAAGAACAACCGGGACCTTGACGCGCTGAAGTATTACTGGCTCGCCCACAATCGACGCAAGGCGGATCCCCTGATCGCGAAATTTGCTTTACTGGTGAAATCCGTTATAACTGATATAAAGACAGATCAAGAGGTATTATGATGTCAGATTTATTAAACGAGATGCCCCCGATCCCCGAGCCGCTCGCCGGCGTGACCGAGGAAGAGAAACGGTTCAACGAAATCGCCGAATTGTCAAAAAACGGATACCTCCTTCTCAAGGATAATAAGATAGACGAGGCGGAAAACGCCTTCCGAAAGATACTCACCCTCGAAAGCGACAATAACTATGCCCTCGTCGGCCTTGGCGACGCCGCGCGCAAGAAAAACCGCTTCCGCGAGGCGGTCGAATACTACACGAATTGCCTTTCCTTCCATCCCGGCAACAACTACGCGCTTTTCGGCCTCGCCGACTGCTACAAGGCGCTCAATCAGTACAACCGCGCCATCGAGATCTGGGAACAGTACCTCCAGCACGACGACCGCAACATCACCGTGCTCACCCGGGTCGCCGACGCGTACCGGAAAATCCGCGATTTCAAGCAGTCAAAGATCCTGTACCTCCGCGTGCTCGACATGGAGGAGAATAACCCCTACGCGCTCATCGGGCTCGGCCATCTCCATTACGACTTTAAGGAATACCGCGACGCGCTCTATTACTGGCAAAAGATGCTCGAGCTCAACGAGGACTCGGTCGATATCCGCGTGCTCACCTCGATCGGCAACTGCCACCGCAAGCTCAAAACCTTCGAGCAGGGAATCTACTACTTCCAGCGCGCGCTCCGCATGGATAACGACAACTTCTACGCCCTTTTCGGCCTCGCCGACTGCTACCGCGGCATGAACCAGCAATTCCGCTCGGTCGAATACTGGAACAAGATCCTCGAGAAAGACCCGAACAACAAGGTCATCCTCACCCGCGCAGGCGACGCGTACCGGAACATGGGGGACTACGAGCTCGCACAGCAGTACTACCAGCGCGCGCTAGACATCGAGTTCGACGTGTACGCGGTGCTCGGGCTCGCCATGATCAGCAAGATCCAGGGACGCTTCGAGGAGGCCGCCACGAGCCTCCAGCGGCTCATTCAGTCGGACCCGAAGAACTACCGCCTGTATCTCGAGATCGCCGAATGCTACGTCAACCTCGGCGACCGCCAGCGCGCGATCGCGTCCCTCCAGGAATTCCAGCGCCTCGGGATCCGCAATCAGCTCATCTCCGAGATGCTCGACAAGCTCAAAGCATAATCAATGGCCGAAGACGCCTCCTCCCTTCCCGAAGCGGCGTCCGGCCTCGAGCCGGACGAGCTTGCCGCAAGGCTTTCTCCCGATAAACCGTTCCGCGCGCGACAGGTGTTCAAATGGATCGCCGACGGCGCCCGCGACTACGACGCGATGACGAACCTTCCGCTCGCCGAGCGTAAACGCTATGCCCAGGCACTCCCCCTTTTTTCTACCCACGTCGCGCAAACCCTCCGCGATCCCGACGGCACCGTGAAGCTCCAAATCGCGCTCGCCGACGGCGGCGCCGTGGAGACGGTGCTCCTTACCGACGCGCAGGGACGCAAGACCGCCTGCGTTTCCTGCCAGGTCGGCTGCCCGATGGGCTGCGCGTTTTGCCAGACGGGACATATCGGCTATCTCAGAAACCTCACCGCCGGCGAGATCGTCGAGCAGTTCTTCCATCTCGAGGACTCGGTCGGTAAGCTCGATAACATCGTGTTCATGGGCATGGGAGAGCCGATGCTCAACCTCCGTGGTATCAGGAAGGCGATAGCCATACTCACGAGCGAGGCGGGGCGCGCGCTGTCAAAACGGCGCATCACCGTCTCTACCTCCGGGATCACGGACGGTATTCGGTCGCTCGCCGACGAGGGCCCCTCGGTGAGGCTCGCAGTCTCGCTGACCACGGCGAATCCCGCGCTTCGCGCGGAGCTCATGCCGGTCACCCAGGCGAATCCCCTTCCGGAGCTCAAAGAGGCGATTCGGTATTTTTCCGAGAAAACGGGAAACCGCGTGACCCTCGAGGCCGCGCTCATGGGAGGAGTGAACACCTCCCCCGCGCACGCGATCGAGCTCGCGGATTTCGCGCGCGGGCTTAACGTCCACGTCAACCTCATCGCGTGGAACCCCGTCCCCACGCTCCCCTTTCATACGCCGACCGCGCGCGAGGTTCAAGGTTTTATCAAAGCCCTCGAGGAACAAGGACTCAACGTCACCTTGCGAATGAAGCGAGGGGAAAAAATCGGCGGAGCCTGCGGCCAATTAGGCAGAAGCTCCGCGAACGAGTACCTTGAGGATGATTGATTGTCTAGGGCGCCTTACTTAAGCGACTTCGCGGCGGTTTTCGCGCGTTCCTCTCCCGAGTAGAGCTGAACAGACGATTCGGTTACCCAACCCTTCCCAAGATCGATCCAAAGCACGCGCGCGTCGGCGGTCTCGACGATCCGCTTGCCCTTCACCGTAAAGATATCCCCGCGCCGTGAGTGCGCGATCGTGATTCCCTTGTCGCCGGGCTGGTCGCGCATCGAGACGTAGGGCTCTATGACCACCGCGTATCTACTGTCGGCCGAAAGTACCGGGGTATCGGGTATGGCGATCGAGTTGAGGGTTCGGGGACTTGAGCAGGAAGACCCGAGAAAAAGTCCCATCGCCGCGAAAAGGATCAGTAGGTTTCGTGAGGGTTTCATCGCGCGCTCCATTCCCGAATACGGGGCAGTAACAATCGATCGGAGTCGACGAATGGGAGGGTCTCGATCTCGTCGAGGGTCGCCCAGCGAATCTCTGAATGCTCGGTGAGCGTTATCGGCGCGTCGCGGGGAATCGTTATCGCGTAGGCGAGAAGCGCCGACGGGCCCGACTTATTCTCGAACCGCGCCGTCGCGATGCAATCGCCCGGCTCGACGGTTATTCCCATCTCCTCCATGAATTCCCGCCTGATCGCGGTCTCCGGGGTCTCGCCCGGATCGACCTTACCGCCGGGGAATTCCCACCGCCCCCCCATCTCGCCGGTAGGGAGCCTTCGGCCGATGAGGAATTTTCCGTTTTCGTAAATGATTCCGGCTATCGATTGTTTCATAGTTTCCTATCGTTAGAGAAAGAGCACGGTCGGAAAGAGAAAATGCAAAATCGCGGCGAGAAGGCATCCGATGCCGACGTACTTCCGCGCGCCGATGATCTTCTTCACGACGGGCGGCAAAGAATCCTCGTCGACGGTAGATCGCTGCTTATAAAAATCATAGAGAAGCGTAAAACCGCCGATAAGCCCGGCGAAGGCCGGGATGAGGTCGCCGATAACGGGGATATCGCCGCGAACCGCGGAAAGGAGCTTGAAAAAACCGGTGATGCACGTGAGAATGCCGAGGACGAGCCTGAATGTCTCATCCTGCATGATCGCAGGCATCTTTCCCTCGATTACCGCATCCGGATCGTCCCGATCTACGAAAAGAAGTACGAAACCGGTTAGCGCATTAAGCAAAACCGAAAGGAAATAAAACTGCAGCATTCTTCTCTCCTGATCCTAGCTATAAGGATATTCAAAACTTCACTTCCGGTCAACCGTGACGGTGAGCTCCCGCTTGGCGTCGCCTGCCGTAATAAGCACGCGCACCGACGCGGAGCCTTCGTCCCGAAGGACGGCTCGGAGTAGCTGTTCCGATCCCGTATAGAGCCCGGTGAGCGGGCGCTCGTCGAGGACCGAACCGTCCGCATCGAGGATCTGCACCGAGCCCGAGACCGAAATGGATTTACCGGAAAATTTCGGCGATTTCTCGCAGGTCAGGGTAAAATAAACCTTGTCTTCGAAGGAAAACGCCTTGGCGCGAACGGGAACGCCCCCGACGGTAATCAATCCCGGCGTGCCCGTCACGGTTAAGAAGATGATGAGCGCGCACAGGATAACGATAACGGCCAGGATGCTTTTCAGCCCCGCGTTCGCGGTTAAGCCCTTGATAAAGCCTTTATTCGGGGTATAGCCCTCGCGGTACGCGCGTTGGACGTTCTCGGGCGCGCGCGCGAGCCGCCGTTCGCGATTATAGTGAAAGACCACCGTTGGGCGGCCATTGCCATCGACGGCATCCCCGGGAAGCGAATCTGGTTCTTCGCCGGGAGACGGTTCCTCGTCGTCCGTCATCGCCTGATCTCTCCGATAAGCGCGTCGGTCCGCCACCACACGACGGACGCCTCGTACTGCGTCGCGAGAAGCGCGGATATAATCCCGTCGGGCGAGAGCATGAGCGCGTTATAGGCAAGCTCCTCGTCGCTGACCGACAAGACGCGCTTAAGGCTCCGCCGCGAGCGGGAGTCGGCTATCTCGAGCGCATAGCCGCCCTGTTGGGGCGTGATGAGGAAGATCCATCCGCTCGAGGTAATCCCGAGGAGTTCGTAGGGCTTTTTAAAGGTCACCGATCCGGTCGAACTTTTTTCCGTTCCCTCATACGAGGGGATATCGATACGATTCTGGTATTTTCCCGAATCGACGTCAAAGGGATAGATGCAACTGCGGTCATAGCTGATCCCGGTGTTCGAGCCGGTTTCCTTGTCGACTTCTTCCGTATAGTAGTCGAGCTTCAGGTAGAGCCGATGCGAATCCCGATCGGGGAGGATCGTTTCGAGCGTGGCGAGCGCCTGATCGTCCTTATCATAGGGGGTCGGCAATCCCTTAAAGCTAACCGGAATGCGGTACAGCAAGATCCCGTCGGGATTATACCAAAACACCTTCATGCCGCTTTGGCTCTTCGCGGTCACGATGGTCTCGTTGCGGGAATTGACGTACACGCCGGTTATCGGCGGGAACGCCGTGCCGCCGGGGCCTTCTTGTCCCAAATAATCGAGGAAACTCCCGTCGGGATTAAACCGCAGCACCACGTCGCGGAGCGCGACTTGATCGTCGTTATCGAATTCCTGTCGCTCGGGCGGCAGTTGATCGACGACATAGAGGCGTTTGAGGGAGTTGACCGCGAGATACACCGGATGGATAAAGGGATAGCTGATCGCCTTTCGCGTCGAGGCGGCGGCGACCTTACCGGTTGAATCGTTGCCATCCGCCGGTGGAGTCGCGTCAGCGGCGGGTTTTCCCGCATCGCCCGAGGGAGCCGCTTTCGATGAGTCACCCGCCTGCTGACCGTTCGGCTGTTTGGTCGCGTTCGCAGGCGAACCCTGCCCGTCTGCGCCCGGGGTTTCCGGGCGCGCGGCTTCCGATGCGGCAAACGACGGCGCGGGATTCGTGTCGGGATTATAGTAGACGGACAGAAGGTCGCCGAAGGAGGTCAGCTGGATGATCTTTTGCGAGCCCGAGTTCGCGATGTAAAAAAGCCCATCCTGCATATAGATGCGGGTATCGGGGCCGGTGGAGCCCGAGTCAAGCCCAAAAAGGTCGATTTCGTCCTCGAAACGGCCGTACTGCAGGGTAAAGAGCTTCTCGCGCTCCACGCGGGTTACCTTATCGCTCGAACACGACGCGAGCGCAAGGGAAAGCCCCGAAAGGAGAACGAGAAAAGCGGCCGCGGCCGAAGTTCGTCGGGTCATTCAATCCTCCGCGGCAAGGGTAGTATTCATTTTCTTGCTTGTCAACAGTCTTTTCTTTTAGTACACTATATCAATGATTAGCGATAAAATAATACGCCTTATCTTCGGTTCGCAGCACGAACGCGACATCAAGGCCCTCCTTCCCCTACTTCACAAAGTAAACGAAAAAGAATCCTGGGCGATCTCCCTCAAGCCCGAAGACTTCCCCCGCATGTCCGACGAATTCCGCGCTCGGTACAAAGCCGGCGAGCCGCTCGACGCGTTCCTTCCCGAGGCGTTCGCGCTCGCGCGCGAGGCCGCGAGGCGCATCCTCGGCGAGCGCCCCTATGACGTGCAGATCCTCGGCTCGCTCGTCCTCCATTCGGGCCGCATCGTCGAAATGAAAACGGGCGAGGGAAAGACGCTTATGTGCGTCGCCGCATCCTACCTCAATAGCCTTTCGGGAAAAGGCGTTCACATCGTCACCGTCAACGATTACCTCGCCGAGCGCGACGCCGACTGGATGCGCCCCGTATACGCGTATCTCGGCGTCACCGTCGGGTCGATTCTCTCGAACATGGACAACGAGGCGCGCAAACAGTCATACGACTGCGACATCACCTACGCGACCAACAACGAGCTCGGTTTCGATTACCTCCGCGATAACATGAAGTGGGACAAGAAGGAATGGGTTCAGCGCGAATTCTCCTTCGCCGTCGTCGACGAGATCGACTCGATCCTCATCGACGAGGCGCGCACCCCGCTCATCATCTCCGGTTCCGCCGAGGACGACACCGCCCGCTTCTTCGAGGTCGACAAGCTCGTCGACCAGCTCGTCGAGGTCGAGAAGAAACCCGGCACGGACGAGTATCCCGACGAGCTTCAGGACGAGGTCGTCAAGGGCGATTACAAGCTCGACGAGAAGAGCCGCCGCGTGTCGTTCACCGACGAGGGAATGCTCCACGTCGAGGAGATCCTCCATAAGCGCGGGCTCATCACCGGAAGCCTCTTCGACGAGGCGAACTTCGAGTTCATCCACTACTTCACCCAGGCCGTCCGCGCCCACAAGCTTTACGCGCCCGACGTCGACTACGTCGTCAAGGACGGGCAGGTCCAGATCGTCGACGAGTTCACCGGCCGTATCCTCGAGGGACGGCGCTACGGCGACGGCCTCCATCAGGCCATCGAGGCGAAGGAAAAGATCAAGATCGCGCAGCGCAACCGAACGATGGCGACGATCACCTTCCAGAACTTCTTCCGCATGTACGCGAAGCTCTCGG
>DAOPYF010000007.1:0-20239 GCA_035352735.1 Treponemataceae bacterium
GGCGGCGGCGTCTATGTCGAAAGCGGTGCCTCGTTTACGATGAACGGCGGCGCTATCGCGGCTAACGCGGCGGGGCTTCGCGGCGGGGCCGTATACGCCGAGGGTACCGTTTTAATGGCCGCATCGGGTACGTCGTGGGCGATCATCGGCGGCACGACCCTTAACGACGGCAATAAAGCCTCGCTCGGCGGCGGGGTATACGTCGCGCCGGGCGGATCCTTGACGATCGGCGCGCGCTCCGAGATTTGGTTTAACGCGGCCGATGCGTTCGGCGGCGGGGCGTACGTCGCCTCGGGCGGCGTGCTTGACCATACCGCCGCAGGCGAAAACGCGATCGCGTATAACCAGGCAGGGAAGCTCGCCGGTGGCGTGTTCCTCGCGGAAAGCGCGACTCGCGTTGGGTCGGCGTCCTGGTCTTCCTCGATAAAGGCGAACACGACGGTCAACAATACCGTCTCGAGCGATAACCTTCCCGACCTCGCGCGGCAGCGAACCGTCGCGAGTCAGGCAGAACTCGATGCGGCCCTCAGGCCTGGGTTCGAGCCGCCCTACGTTGTCCTTTCCTCGAGCGTTTCATACGCGGGGACCGCGCAGATAGCGGGCGCGGTCGCGATCGGCGCGATTAACTCGTCGGTAACGCTATCGCCTTCGGGCACGAACGGCCCGCTTTTCGAGGTATCGAGCGGAAAGCTTATTCTGTGCGACGCGCTTACCCTTTCCGGTCAAGGCTCTTCGTATCAGCGCTCGTATCCCCTCGTCGTGGTTTCGGGCGGAAGCCTTGCCCTGTGCGACGAGGCGCGGATTATCCAGAATTGTAACCGCTACGGGACGGTGCCGGGAGGCGGCATCTACCTTGACGGCGGCTCGGTCACCCTGTTTGGCGGCTCTATCGGCGGCGATAGCGACTCGACCGGAAACGAAAGCGTCTCGGGGGCGGGCGTCTATGTCGCGCGCGGGAATTTCTCGATGTATTCGGGAAGCGTCAGCCATAACCGCGTCGCGGGGTCGGGCGTAGTCGGCGGTGCCGGCGTCTATTCCCTGTTCGGCAGCCTCACGCTTTCAGGCGGTTCGATTGACCATAACGCCGCCGGCGCGGCTGACGGCGGAGGAATCCTTGCAATGGGCGGACTCGTGAAGTTCGCGACGGGTTCCACGACGCGCGTTTCAGCGAATGCCGCGCGATCGGGCGGCGGCGTATGCCTGAAGGACGCCGCGGAATTTCAGATGCTCGGCGGCGTCATCGGCGGCGACGGCGCTTCCGACGGAAACGGGGCGACGGGCTCCGGCGGCGGAATTTTCGCCGGCGCCTCGGGTCGGGAGTTTCGCATGACGGCAGGTCTTGTCGAGGGTAATGCCGCGGACGGCTCGGGCGGCGGCATCGCGGTTTCCGGGGCGGACCTTACCTTTACGATGGGCCGCTCGGCGAAGGTTTCGGGCAACCGCGCCGCGCTTTCGGGCGGAGGGCTCTATTTCGCGAAGGGTTCGGTCTCGTCGTGCGACGTGAGCGACTCGATCGAGGTTGCCGACAACCACGTATCGAAGGATAGCGGCTTGAGCTGCGGCGCGGGAGTGTTCATCGATTCGCTTCCCGACGTGTACGCGGAATTCCTCAACGCGCAGGCCTGCCTGACGGGGAATACGGACGCGACCTCGATCCTCGTTGTGAACATCACGAAAGTCCCGTAAGCGCCGGCCGAACGGATACCGCTTGTATCCGTTCCCCCTTCCGATTTATACTCACGGCAAATTTGGAGTACTCGATGAATCACCTAGCGTCATCCGCGCGCGTAACGGCCTTGCGCGCGCTTCTTGTCGGGATCGCCCTTTGCGGCGCGGCTCTCTTCGCCTCCTGCTCGTCAAAGCTCGTCGTCCATTTCGCCTCCCTGCCGGGCGATGTTCCGGTCATCGCGAAAAACGGTTTTGAGAATCACGTCCCCGCGCCGGCAGAGCCGGCCGGCGGCGTCGTTTACATCCAGACGGGACTTTCCGCCGACTCGGCCGTATTTGGCCCCTATCCCGTTGAGCCCGGAAAGGACCTTGTCATTAAGGGCTTCCCCGCGAAGAAATACGATAACCTCGCGCTTTTCTACGCGCCTAAGCCGCTCCCTTCCCCCGAAGGCGATTCTTCGGATGGAACTCCGGCGAAGGCGAACGGTACGCCATCGCGCGTCCAATCCATCAAGGTAACCGGCCTTCCCATTTCGGCGGAGAGTCCCGGCGCTTTCTGGGAACGGACCGCTTCCTCCGAGGTAGCCCTTGGCGTATTCCAGGACTCGGGCGCGGTCGCGCTTTTCGGCAAGACCACGGTGCATCTTTTCCGCAAAACCGTTCTTGGCGCCCGGCTCATCCCGCTGTCGTCGACCGTGTTTTCCGCGCTTGACGGGGCGTTGCCCCCGAGTCCCGACACGGCGGGGAAGGTTCGCAAGCAGTTCATCAAGATCGACGGGCGAAACTCGAAAAGCCTCTACGTGATGCTCTCGAACTATCAGGGAAAGGGCGTCGTCTACGCCGGTACCGTGTGCCTCTACGGCTGCGACGGCTCGATCCTCGACACGAAGACCTTTAACCATCATATCCCCGAGGATCTCCCCGAGTCGGTGCTCTTTAAGCTCCCCGACGCGTGCGATTCTTGGCTCTACGTCGAGTATATCTCGGCGGGCGATACGAAGCTTCCGCTCTTCTTTTACTGAACCGGGCACGCTATCGGGCTCACGTGGGCCCGATGGCGCGAAGCTCGCGAATTTTGTAAATTATCGGTAAAAATTTGTCTTCTCCCGAACATCGATATATACTCTCCTTAAGTCAAGGACATCGGGGCGATGCTGTCGCCTGAGGAGACGCCTATGAAGGGACAAAAGACGGTACCGATACTTGTCCTCCTTTCGGGAATTACCCTTCTCTCGGGTTGTGGCTTTGGCCTTTCCCCCTTGGGGAAGGATAGTTCCGCGCGAACGGCCGTTTCGCTTTCGCTCTCCTCGCTCGGGGTCGACGCCGCCGGTAACGTTTCCCGTGCCGTCATGCCGGGAACTGACTTCCTATATATAAGGACGATTGGTGTTCCCGGTAAAACGGATGGCGCCCTGTATGGGCCCTATACGGTCGCGGTGGGCAGTAAGTTCGTCACTACCGATATTCCGCCGGGCGAATACGAGCGTATATTCGTGCTTTGTTCCGGAAAGGATCTTGAAAGCGACGGCGCGAGTTACCCGTTCTTCGGCGGCTCGTATACCTTCCATGAACTCATGGCGCTTCCCGACGACCAGATGAAGGTATTCGTTTCCGACGATACGGAAAAGTCTTCGCTCGATCCCCTGCTCGATGGGCAGGTTTCATTTGGCGAGCAAGAAGGCGTGAAGATTTCGCAGGGTAAGGAAAATAGCCTATCCTTCACCCTAATCCCGATAACCTCGAGGGGCTATGAACTCGAACTTAGCAAGACGCAAGTGTATACGTTTTCCTCGAGTACTCGTTCGCGGCATTTTTATCGATTGGGCGATATTCAGGTAAGCCTTCCGGTAACCTCGGGGAACCTTTCGTGCAGGATCGCCGCCCAGTCTGCCTCGTCGGCAACGCTCTCCGCCGTCGCGTTCTATTCGTCGACGGGAGCCGAGATCCCCACCACGAGAAGCGGTACCGACCTTCCCTCCGGCCTCACCTGGATCATTGAGCCGGCGACGATCAATGCCATCGCCGATTCCAAGGGAAACGTCGAGCTCTATCAGTACTTGGATTACTCGGGCGTCATTTCGGCCGAGTACAAGAATACCGCCAGCAGCGTGCTCGTCTCATTCGACGGCGATGCGACCGCCTCATTCCAAAACCATCGGGTTTTGCTTGCGATCTATGACTCAGGCGCGGCGGCAGCGGTCGCTGCGGGCCTTATGCCGTGGGAGAGCGTTCCCGCCATGGCGTACGTGATCATTCCGCTCAATGCCTCAGGCGACGGAAGCGCCTATGTTCCGGTCAAGCTTACCCCGGGCGCGACCTATTATATCTCCGCCCAGGTCGATTCGGGCGATCACTATGCTTCCCTCTCGAGTCTCGATTCGGTCGCGGACATTGCGACGATCGTTCCTTACCGGGGCGATTATGTCACGACCGGTGCGGGACTTACCCCGTTTACCGGCGGTCAAGCGGCGTCGCTCAGAACTTCCGATTTTGCCCCGTATACGGATTATGTATTCTTCGTTGCGCCAGACGGTAACCCCCTTGCCGACGGGGCAACGCCGGCAACCAAGACCACCCTGACTTCCGCACTTTCCATGATAGGCGATCTCCTACCGAGTGATTCGGCCCAGATATACCTGATAGATACCATAAGCGGACAGGGGACCATGGAGATTCAGCGGAAGACCTTTATCTCGGCTTATGGAAGCGCCACGCGTTCGATATCGACGACGACCTATGTCGTTTCGGATCCCTTCATCAAGATAAGTGCTGGGGGATCGCTTATACTTGAGAAGGTCTCGATCGATTGTTCGCAACTGCTCGGAACTCCGCCTACCCTGATTAGTCTACCAGACAGTGCCAATAGTTATTTGCAAATGGGTTATGGCTCCTCGCTCATCGGGGGCACGGGGTATACGGGCCCAACGTATGGCGGCGGGGTGTACGTCGGGAGTGGATGCGACCTTACAATGCAGGGGGGCTCGATTAAGCAATGCAGTATAAATACCTTGTCGGCTTCATATGGCGCTGCGGTATATATTGCTGCAGGTGGTACGGCAACCTTTGATAAGGCAACCTTTGAGAATAACGTTGCGAGTGGCTTGGGCGTTGGAATCGTCTATACCAATGGAACCGTCTATGCCGGATCTATCAATTTCGTGACCAACACAGGAACTGAATATATCACCAATGGCTCCGGAGTATGGCTGCCGCTTCCCTAAGGATCGCGTTTATACCATAACGAGAGCATATTCGTAACGCTGAAAAAAGGCGTAACACTGTAACAAATAATAGCGCGCGAGCCGCTCTCCGTGTTTTTTTGCGTAAAAAAATAGTCTGACCCGCGGAGAGGGTATATACTCATTCTTTGAAGCAGCGTCCTTCGGGACACCGTTTGTGGAGAAATGATGTATAATAAAAACGCTTTCGCGCTTGCTATCATGACCGTGGGTTTTGTTTTATTTTCGAGCTGTGGCCTTGGGCTTTCTCCTTCCGTAAAAGAAGACCAAACGAGCGTTTCGCTCCGCCTTGCATCGCTTGGAACGAACGCCACGGGAAACCCATCGCGCGCCGTGATGCCGGGAACGAACTACCTGTACATACGAACCATCGGCATTGAGGGAAAGACCTCGGGCGCGCTCTATGGGCCGTATGCCGTCTCGGCGGGCAGCGATTTTGTCACCGGTGATATCCCTGCCGGCGAGTACGACCGGTTTTACGTCGTCTGCTCCGGTAAGGACCTCGAAAGCGAGGCTCGTACCTTCAGTTTCCTTGGCGGAATGTATACCTTCCATGAGCTCCTGTCCCTTCCCGACAGTCAAATGGTTTCGTTCGCGTCAAGCGACGTTGATAAGACGGAGCTCGATGCGTTCTTTGACGGCGAGGTTACCTTTGGCGAGAAAGATGGGGTAACGCTCCTTCAGGGGAAAACGAATAGCCTCTCCCTGACCCTCGCGCCGATCACCTCGGCCGGCTATACGCTCAACGTTGGGGCTTCACGGGCGCAATCCTTTTCCTCTACCGCGCGGAGCCAACACTTTTATCGCCTGAGCGGCATCAAGGTTCAGTTGCCGGTAACTCAGGACGGTTTCTCGTGCGCGATCTCCGCGGCTTCCGCCTCGGCGGGAACGCTTTCCGCGATTGCTTTTTTCTCCTCAACGGGCGAACAGGTTCCGGTAACGAATAACGGTACCGATCTCGCCTCGGGTCAAACCTGGACGATCGACGCGGCAACGCTCGCTTCCATCGCGCAGGCCGACGGAACCGTCGAACTCTATCAATATGTCGACTATACGGGAGACCTCACGGCCCAGTATGCCTATACGGCAGGTTCGGTCGGTACGCCTGCTTCCCCCTCGACGCCGAGCGGCCTTACGGTTTCCTTCGACGGGGACGCGACGTCTGCGTATCAAGGCAGAAAACTTCTCTTCAAGCTTTACGATACCGATACCATTACCAAGGTTAAGGGCGGCGCGTCCTGGTCCCAAGTCTCGCCGTTCGCTTCGGGGATCATCGACCTTGACGCGACCTCGGGCGACGGCTCGGTTCAGATACCGGTCAACCTCGTCTCGGGCGCCACGTATTACCTTTCCGCGCTTGTCTCCTCGACGGGACATTACTCGGACATGACCTCGCTTTCCGGGGTCGACCTCCAGACGATCGTGCCGTATAAAAACGACCTCGTCGTCAAAGCGGATGATGCGCTCGTCGCCGCAGGCATTAACGAGTGTATGTCCGTGACGGGTGGCGGCTCGATCGCGCTTACCGCCGCGCAGTTTACGCCGTATACCTCGTCCGTGATTTTCGTTTCTAACACAGACAATAACGACTTAATGGGCGATACGCCCTCCGATTCCGCGACCTTCGCGCACGCGATCAATGCCGCAAACGGGGGTAGCGCGGCCGAAACTGTGATATACCTGACCTCGGATGTCTCGGGGGTCACCATGAATAACGATACGGCCGTGAGGGCGAACGTGGTTATTCGCTCGTATGGCAGTACGCCTTTCGTAATACGGCCAACGACGAACGCCGTCAAGACAATAGACTCGTCATATTCTGTCCTGTACGTCGCGGCGGCCGGAACGCTCTCGTGCCAGGACATCGTAATCGACGGTTCCGAGCTCGAGAGCAGCTCTAGCCCGCTTTGCTACGTCGCGGGCGGTAAGCTCAATCTTGGCCCGAATACCGTCCTTAAGGGTGCGGACTCGAATAACAAGCCAGCTTATGGCGGCGGCGTGTATGTCGGCGCTAACGGGCGGCTGAGCATGACGAACGCGACGATCATGCATTGCTATGCCGAATCGTGCGGCGGAGCGATTTATGCGAACTATGGATCACCCTCCGGGGGGTACGTGGAGCTCAAGGGCAACTCAATTCTCGACGGCAATTCCGTTCCCAACGCTCCCGGAGGGTACGGCTCCGCGATTTATCTTGCGGGAAATACCACCCTCGATTGCGAGGATGGATCGATCATCCGAAACAGCCATGGCTATCCGACCGCAGGGACTATTTGCGTCTTAGGTTCCGCTCACCTGGTTGGTAGCGGTATTATATTTGAGGATAATAACGAAACCGGCACTATCGTGCATACTGGGACGTGATAGAGCTGTCTCCTGACGCGGGTTGGGGGAAGGCTCGGCGCGGCGGCAATGGCCGCGCCGATCGTCTTGCCCCCCTTCCCCATTTCCGATAAAATGCTTCCTTATGGAATTCACGCAAGAAGCAATCGACGCGCTCTCGGTTAACGAGGTCGCGATTCTCAAGAAGGTCGCCGCCGAGCTCAAGATACAGAGCTCCCAGGTTTCGGCGGTCGTTTCGCTCGTCGCCGAGGGATGCACGATCCCCTTTATCTCGCGCTACCGCAAGGAACGGCACGGCTCGCTCGACGAGGTGCAGGTGCGGGACTGCGACCACCTGTTCAAGAGCTATCAGAATCTCGAGACGCGGCGCCTCGAGATCATCAAGGGAATATTCGCCCAAGGGAAACTTTCCGAGGGTATTTACAATAACGCGATGAACGCGCAGACGCTCGTCGAGCTCGAGGACCTTTGGGCGCCCTTCAAGAAGAAGAAAAAAACGCGCGGCATGCTCGCGATCGAGCGCGGGCTCGAGCCCTTGGCGGACTTGATGGAAAAGGCCGCCAAGGCCGCGGTCGAGGCCGCCGCCCCCGCGTACGTGAAGAGCGACGCCGAGAACGCCGAGCTTTCCGTCGGTTCGCCCGAGGAAGCCATTCAGGGCGCGATGGACATCATCGCCGAGCGCGTGGCGCAGGACCCCGAGAACCGCGCGGACGTGCGCGAATACTACATGAAGAGCGGGCAGTTCGTCGTGACCGGCGTCGGCGACGAGGCCGCGCAGAAGACGAGCGTGTACCAGATGTACTGGGATTATAAGGAACCGCTCAACCAAATAAAGCCGCACCGCATCCTCGCGATTAACCGCGGCGAGCGCGACAAGGCGCTCGACGTGAAGATCGACGTCGACGTTGACGGCGCGATCGAGCGGCTCGAGCGCAAGTACGCGATCGCCAACGACTGGCACAAGGAAGCGGTCTCCGACGGCGTCGTCAGGCTCCTTTCGCCCGCGGTCGCCCGCGAGATCCGCTCCGACCTTTCCGAGCAGGCCGACGACCACGGGATCGGCGTGTTCAGCGAGAACCTCAAGAACCTCCTGATGCAGCAGCCGATCAAGGGCACGCGCATCCTCGGGGTCGACCCCGGCATCCGCACCGGCACGAAGTGCGCGGCGCTCGACTCGACCGGCAAGTACCTCGGCAACTTCGTCATCTACAACCACAAGGTCGCAGAGGCCGAGGCCGCGATTCTCAAGGCGATCAAGGATTACGACGTGCAGCTCGTCGCGATCGGCAACGGTACCGGTACCCGCGAGGTGCAGGAGATCGTCGCGAAGGTGATCAGCGAGCACTGCCCGAGCGTCCTTTACACGGTCGTCGACGAGGACGGCGCTTCGGTATACTCGGCGAGCGACATCGCGCGCGAGGAATTCCCCGAGCTCGACCTCACGATCCGCGGCGCGATCTCCATCGGGCGCAGGCTCCAGGACCCCCTGGCCGAGCTCGTCAAGATCGACCCGAAGTCGATCGGCGTCGGCCTCTATCAGCACGACGTCAACCAGAAAAAACTTTCCGAGACCCTCGACGAGGTCGTCGGGTCGGTCGTCAACAACGTCGGCGTCAACCTCAACACCGCGAGCTTCTCGCTTCTCAAATACGTGTCCGGCATCAACGGCGCGCTCGCGAAGAAGATCGTCGCGTACCGCGACTCGACCGGGAAGATCCTGTCGCGCGAGGACCTCATGAAGGTTCCCGGCATGGGGCCGAAGAGCTTCGAGCAGTGCGCGGGCTTCATCAAGATCGCCGAGAGCGCCGATCCCCTGGACAACAGCTGGGTGCATCCCGAAAACTATTCCGCCGCGCGCGTCGTGTACGAGCTCGTGCAGTCGAAGTCCGAGGTTACCCATGAGACGCGGACTGAGCTCAAGGCGAAGTACGAGATCGGCGACCAGACGATCAGCGACATTATCGAGGAACTGAAAAAGCCGAACCGCGACCCGCGCGAGGGCTACCCGAAGCCGATCATGCAAAAGGGAGTGCTCTCCTTCGAGGACCTCAAGGAAGGCATGACGGTGACCGGTAAGATCAAGAACGTCGTCGACTTCGGCGCCTTCGTCGACATCGGCCTCAAGGAAACCGCGCTCCTCCACCTTTCGGAGATGAGCGACCACTTCGTGAAGGACCCGATGGAGGTCGTGAAGGTCGGCGACGTGAAGGAATGCCGCATCATCGGGCTCGACCCCGACCGCAGGCGCATCAGCCTCTCGTGCAAGAGCGCGAGCTCTAGCGGCCAGCGTGGCGGCCACGGCGAAGGCGGCGCACGGCAGGACGGCGCGAGAAGCGAAGGCGCGAGGCGCGTCGTCGTCGCGCGGAAGGCAGGAGACGCCGCTTCCTCGAGCGGCTCTCCGCATGGCCCCGCTTCCCGCGACGGGCGCGATAACCGACCTTCTTCGGGCGGCCAAAATCGCGGCGGCTACCAAGGCGGCCAGCGGCAGGGCGGATCGAGTCGCGACCGCGAGGACGACGGCATGACCTATAATCCCTTCGCGGCCCTTCTCAAGGACCGTAAGTAACCGTGGCGGGCAAGGGCTCCGGAAAGGGTTTCCGCGGCCTCGGGGGGAAAGCCTCCGGCGCAGTGCAGAGGGACGGCGCGCGCGATGGCTCGCGCGGAGTCTCTGCCTCGCGCGGCGGTGAGCGTTCGCGAAAGGCCTCCGGCGCAGTGACGCCGAAGACCGCCGACGCCGTGCGATATCCCTTCCCGTACCGAGAGCTCCTCGCGAAGGGGCTTGCGGCCCTTGGCCTTCCGGGGGAAAGCGGCCGCTTCGAACCCCTTATCATTCGACCTGTCGAGGAGACGCTTTCGCTCCTCGAGCGTTATATCGGCGAGCTCGAGCTCTTTAACGCCGCGTTCGATCTCGTCGCCGCGGAGACCGGGAGCGATCAAGGCCGCGCCGACCTCGTCGTCAGGCACATACTCGATAGCCTCGCGCCGTGGGAGCATATCGCCCGCGAGCTGAAGAGGCGGGCAGACGCGCGCGCGTCTTCCGATCCCGCGGTTCCGCTTTCGCTCGATCTTGCCGACGTGGGCTCGGGCGCGGGCTTCCCCGGCATACCGCTTGCCATCCTTTTTCCGAACGCGCGCGTGACCTTGATCGAGCGCATGAGTAAGCGCTGCGCCTTTCTCGAAAATTGCGCCGCGATCCTTTCCCTAACTAACGTGACCGTGCTCAACGCGGAACTCGAAAGCGCGCCCGCGGGTTCATTTGACGTCGTCGCATTCCGCGCCTTCAGGCCGCTTGATCGCGCGATGGCACGATCCCTTCTCGCGCTCTGCCGTGCCGGCGGCTGCCTCGCGGCGTGGAAGGCTCGAAGGGAAAAAATCGACGAGGAAATGAACGCGATCGCGGACGCGGTCGGCCGTTGGGAAGCGCGGGCGCTTACGGTGCCGTTCCTCGAGCATGAGGAGCGAAACCTCGTGATCGTGGAGCGGTAAGCGAGCCGCGAATCTGAGAACTAAGCGGCGAAAGATGGTGGTAAAAAAAAACGCGCTATGCCTTGAGCGAAACGCCCGAGTCTACCGCGTTGAGAATCTTATTCAGCCTGTCCTTGTCGTAGAGATCGATCGGGCGCCCCTCGGTGAAGCGCCGAGACTCCTCGGAGAACATTCCCGCCGAAAGGCAAATTCCCTTACCCGCCTTGAGATCCTTGATGCGCCCGTGAAAGTCGCGGAGCAAGAGCTCGCCGACGGCGCCTTGCGACCTAAAGAATCTGAATATGACGATGTCCGACCACTTCGGCGTGTCGATCTCGGCGACGACGTCGGAGTAGTCGGCGAAGACCGAGATGTCGGTGATCTTAACCTTCGCGCCGGGAAAGAACTGGACGACGATCTTGCGGCAGAGCGTCACGAACTCGCTCTGCACCGCCATCAGGTAGGTCTGCAGGTTCTTGTTTTGATTGAGCTCTTGATAGCGCACGATGAGCGTGGGCACGTCCTTATAGCCGGGCGTGAGCCGCTGTATTTCCTTGAGGACGGTGAGCGCGCGCCCCAGGTCCTGAGACTTGATGAGGGTCAGCGCGAGCTTGTAGCGGAGATCCATCGCGATGTCCTGGGGGATATTCTCGTGCTTAAGACCGATATCGAAGTCGACGATGGCCTTGTCGTTTTGGTTCGTCTGCGCGTGAATGATTCCCGAGTAGAGCGCCGACTGGGGGCCAAGCGCCGGGTCAGGCCTGAGGTGGGTGAATATCTTCAGGGCGCGTTCGACGGCTCCCGACTCGAACAGGCATTCGGCCATCGCGAAGAGCGCTTCCTTGTCGTCGGGCTGAAGGTCGAGCGCTTTCTTGAGATAGGATAGCGCGTCGCGATAGCGATGGGCCTTGTGGAGGCTGAATCCCATGTAGCGCTGCGCGAGCACGTTCTCGCCGTCGGTGATGAGCGCCTGCTTGAGGAAGGGAATGGCCTTCTCGTATTCCTTCTGAAGATAGCAGATGTAGCCGAGGTTATAGCTTACCTCGAAATGCTCGGGCTTGATCTTGCGCGCGAGGAGGAATCCCTTGATAGCCTCCTGGAGACGGTTCGTCTTGACCGCCGACACGCCGAACCGGAGCGAGCACTCGAACTCGTCGAGTTTCGGGTTCGTGGGCGCGAGGTCGACGAGTACCTCGTAGGCGGCGTAGGCTTTTTCCCAGTCCTGTTCCTGATAGTAAAGCGCGCCCATCGCCTGGAGACCTTCCGGGTCCCGGGGGTTTTGCGCGAGTCTGCGCGTCGCTTCGCGGATGATGCTTGCGCGGTCGCGTTTTTTCGCCGGGCGAGCTTTCGACGCGTCGCGTTTCTTTCCGAGAAACGAGAGGCCAAGGACCGCGACGAGTCCGATGATCACGACGATCGCGAAGGTGAAGCTGGAGTTCATATATAGTACATTATGGTCGTTGGCTTTGCGCCTGTCAACTTCAACATTGACAAGGGCATTCATTGCGTACTAAATTATTAGGAAGAACGTTCACGAGAGGTATGTCATGGCAACCGCTTCGATCGGCATTAAGCTCGCAGACAGTAAGTTCTTCCCGATTCTTGACGAGGGCGTTCCCGCGAGCAAGATCCTGGAACTGACGACGGTGCGGGATAACCAGTCGAGCGTCCAGATCAACCTGTTCAGGAGCGAAACCGGGACTATCGACGACGCGAGTTACGTCGGGACCCTTATCATCGAGGATGTCGCGCCGCGAAAGGTCGGCGAGCCGACCATCGAGTTGACCTTGACCCTCGATGACCTCAATGAACTTTCCGCGGAGGCCGTTGACCTTGAGTCCGGCACCCGCCAGGTTTTGACCGTTTCGCTCGAGACCCTCGAGAGCGAATCGCGCTACAGCCTTCCCGATTTCGACCTTACCCCTATCGATACGTCCGTTCACCTTGGCGATGACCCGGAACATGAGAATCTTGTCATCCAGGGAGCTATTCCGGGTAACGCTCCCGAAGGATTATACGAAATGCACGAAGACGATGAACGAAAGGGCGGGATTTTCATGCCCGCATGGCTTTGCATCCTGATTCTCGTGATCGGAGTCGCCGCGCTCGTCCTGGCGCTCCTGGTTTCCGCCCGCACGATGCTCGCGGCGAAGTCCGCGCCGGCGCAGGCTCCCGTCGCCGAGGCCCCCGCGGTTCCGGCGGTGCAGCCGGTCGCCGAGCCCACGCCCGAGCCCGCCGCGACGACTGAGCCCGCGACGCCTCCTCCCGCCGAAACCCCCGCGGCCGAGACCCCGACCGCGACCGTCGTCGAGGAACCCGCCGCTCCCGTGCAGCCCGAGCCCGCGCCCGAGGCGAAGGAAACCAAGCTCAAGCTCAAATGGGGCGACACCCTGTGGGATATCTCCGAAGCGTACTACAAGAACCCCTGGCTGTACCCGAAGATCGCGAAGTATAACAAGATTAAGAATCCGAACCTCATCATTGCCGGCACCTACATCAACATCCCGCCGAAATGACGGAATGCCGGGTATCCGGGCCCACGGGCCCGGAACCGGTCTTTTTGCGCTTATCCTCCTCGTATTCCTTTCCTCATGCAATCATCCGGCCCTTTGGGGGCAGACGCGGTCGGAGGTTATGTCCGCGCTCGTCGCGCGGGATTATTCCTTTCTTGACGGCGTGGACCCCTCGCGCTACGGCGAAATCCTTAAAATCGGGCCCGGCGCGCCGTTCTATCTCGGCTTTCACCTTGCCCTCGCGGGGAAGACGGTCGAGGCGCGCGGCATGTTCCTGCTCGGCGCCGAGAAGTGCGAGGAGCCCTGGCGATCCTTATGCCTCGACGAGCTCACGAAGACGGGCACGGCGCCTGAGCGCCTTGAGTCGGTTCGCGCGGCGATCCGCGAGCGGGAAAAGGCCCTAAACGGAAAGGGCGCGCGTTCAGCGTCCGCGAAAAAGAACGCGAAGGCCTCCGATTCCGCTTCCGCCGACAAGTCCGATCCCGCCGATGGGACGTATACTCAGGATTCCCCAGCCGCAGCCGAGCTCGAGGCGCTGAAGTGCCTTGAGACGGAGCTTGCGATCGAGACAGGATCGTTTGACCGCGATTCCCTGGACGTTAGGCAATGGTTTTATTCCCGCCCGATGACGAAGTCGCTCGCCGAGCTCGTTCCCGCGCTTCCCGAGGGGCTTTCCCCAGAGATTTACGGGATTGCCGCCTCGCGTGCCTCGGTGTACCGGCGCGACTATGGGTCTGCTTGGGCCGGCGCGAAGGCGATCCTCGCGTCGGGCGCCTCGGGGGCGTTCTTTCGTCCCGTCTTGTCTGATTTCGGTAAGGCGGCGCTCTATGGCTCGAGCGATCTTGAGTCAGCGGCCGCTTTCTTCGAAGCGCTCAAGGTTCCTTCCTCCCCATCCGGTACGGTTGACTCGGGCAACGCAACGCAAGGCGGCGAGAGCGTCGCTGACGCGCCTGAGGCTAATACCGCTGATGCCAATACCGCCGACGCCCCATTCGTTCGCGCGTTCTACGCGGGAAGGCTGTACTCCGCCGCGGCCGAACGCCGGCTCGCCGCCGGGACACCGGTAAAAGCGCAGGGAAAATCGCCCGCAAAAGCGGCTTCGAGTAGTGGTAAGACCGGAAAAACGGCGAAGCCCCTTTCCGCGAAGGATGACGCGAAGCGTCTTCGCGCCCTTGCCCGAGATCGCTTTGAAACGGCGTATTCGCTCGCCCGATCGGAAACCGACCGCGATACGGTCCTGTGGTATCTCCTCAAGGACGCGTCGAGCGCGGGTACGGAGGAGTTTTTCGAAGGGATCGAGTACTGCGCCGCGCGGTGGTCGAATCCCGATTTCTTTTCCGACATTCTTGACGCCTTCACCGTCGAGCGGGTTTCCGCGCGGGATCTCGACTCGGTCGTGCGGCTCTATCGCGCGCTCTCCGGTCGGGGCGGGGGCGAAACCCTTGCCCGTATCGCGTACCTTTCGGCGCGCTCGGGGCGTCTTTCGGGAGAGTTCCGCGATTCCGCGCTCCGCGAGGCCTTTGAGGGCGACCATTCGTCCCTGTATTACCGGGTTATGGCCGGGGAAGCCCTTGGGCTGCCGCTTGCGGACTCAGGCTCCCTCTATCGCGCGCGTAAGGTTTCCCTCCGAAAGCCCGCGGACTCAAACGAGGCGGAGAAGGTCCTTTCGGGATTCATCGACTTTAAGCTCGCCGAATGGGTATATCCCGAGGCCCAGGAACTCTATCCAAATCTCCCGGTCAAGCTCGCGGAAACCCTCGCCGATCGCCTAGAACGGGAAGGGGAGTGGACGGGCGCGATTCGCCTGATGGTTTTCTCCTTGCGCGCCTCGGGGGGCCAGGTGACCGACGCCGACCTTGCCCTCGTCTATCCCCGTCCGTGGCTTCCCGAGGTCGAGTCTGCGGCGCGGCAATACGGGCTCCCTGAGTACCTCCTGTACGCGATGATCCGGAGCGAGAGCCTCTTTTCGTCGGGTGTCCGTTCGGGCGCGGGGGCCGTTGGGCTTACCCAGCTCATGCGGCCGACGGCGGCCGAGATCGCGCGGAGGCTCGGGTTCCCCGAGTATAACCTCGAGGATCCGGCGACGAATATCGGTTTCGGCGCCTACTATCTTGCCGAGATGATCAGGCGGATGGACGGCCGGGTGCTTCCCGCCCTTTTCGCGTACAACGCAGGGATCAACCGGGTGCGCGCGTGGCAGAAGGACGGCGCCGGGCTCGCCGACGACCTTTTCCTTGAAAGCCTACCGTACGGCGAGACCCGCGAGTACGGACGGAAGGTGCTTGCGGCCGCCGCGGTTTACGGCTATCTTTACTACCAAAAATCGCCCGGACAGGTCGTTCGGGAACTATTCTGACCAGGAGCCTTCCATGACCATCGTGCAGTCCATCCTCCTGGGAGCGATTCAGGGCTTTGCCGAATTCCTCCCAATTTCAAGTTCCGGCCATCTTGCCATCGCCTCCTATTTTCTTGGCGAGCAGGCGGTGCCGCTTCTCTTCGACGTCATGCTGCACCTCGCGACCCTTGCCGCCGTGATCCTCGTGTATCGCGTGCGCATCGCCGAGCTTTTATGCGTGTGCTGGCGGGTCATTACCCGGCGTTCCCCCGAGACCGACCGCGCCGACCGCGCCCTGATCCTCGCGATCATTATCGCGACCGCCATCACGGGGGTGATCGGGTACGCGATCAAGGACCGCGTCGAGCATCTCAGTCCCTTCTGGATTTCCTGTTTCCTCGTCGTAACCGGCGCGCTTCTTTTAGTCTCGAGTCGCTGGCAGCCGAAGAACAAGGTATCGAGCCCCGGCCTCGCGCAGGGCGTAATCGTCGGCATCGCGCAGGGAATCGGGGTTGCCCCGGGAATCTCGCGCTCCGGCATCACGATCTCGGCGTCGCTTATGTCCGGGGTCGAGCGGAAGGCCGCGGGCGAGTTTTCCTTCCTTCTTTCGATCCCCGCGATCCTCGCGGCGTTTATTTTCGAACTCAAAGATGCCGATAATTTGGCGGGGAGCGTTCAGACCCTCCCGCTCGCGCTGGGCATGCTCACCGCGTTCGTGGTTGGGTTCTTTGCGCTGAAATTCCTCATCGGGCTGATCAACAAGGGCAAACTGGGATGGTTCGCTCTGTACCTGATTCCCGTGGGGACGGCGCTCGCCGCGTATTTCGCGCTTGCCTAAACGCTTTAGTCGCACCTTGGGGAGTTTGACGATGGGTAAGGATGTTTCAACGGAAAGTCGGCGGGTCGGCGCGTTCGTCGCCGGCGCGGCGGTATTTCTCGGCGCCGCGTTTTTGGGCGTTTCCCTGCTTTTAGGGATCTTCTCCCTTTTGCCCGCGCGATTGCCCCTGGCGGTTCCGGGACACGTCCTTTTCTCCGCGTATGGCTTTTCCGCGGTATTGGTCCCGCTCTTCCTCCTTGCCGCGTCGATTCTCCTTCTCGTTCCCGGATGGACCGTTCGCTCGGGCGTACTCCTTTCCGGTTCGTTCGTGCCGTTCTTTACCGTCTCAGGCGGTGAGCGGTTGATTCGCCACCTTGCCGCCTCGCTCGCGGGCTCAGGCGCGCTTGGCGTTATCGTCGCGGGACTCGTCGTCTCGATCGCGCTTGCGGTCATCGTCGAGTATCTTTTGCTCCTGCTTCTTGCCGACGCGGTCGCCGCCCGTTGGGGCGCCTCTGGCGCTGCCCAACAAACGTATGAGTCTCAAGCGGATTTAGCGGACGAGGCTTCTTTTGAGTCCTCGGTTGAACCCACCGTCGAATTGGGCACAGACTCTTCCGCCGAGGCTGAATCCGCGCCGATTGAGCGCGCGCCTTCGGATGACGCGTCGCTCGACGCGGTTATCGATCGCGCCATTACCGCTTCTCCGGCGAACCCTCCTGAGGCCGCGTCCGCATTTACGCCCGAACGCGTTGCCGAGGCTACGCCCGCGCCAACGGTTTCATCTGCTTCTGTGTCTGCGCCTTCTCCTGCCCCCGACCCGACCTACGTCGATTTCGAGAAGATGCGCGCGCCATTCGATCTTCCGGTCCTTGAGAACTGGGTCGATTCGGCGGACGCTCAGGGCGAGCCCGCGCTTGACGTCGAGGCGGTCGAGGCCGCCCGACCCGCGCAGGATAGCGTCGCTACGGCCATCGCGACCGACCTTTCGAACCAACAGGGCATCGCGCTTGAAAGCGCGCGCTTCGTGGAGGACACGCGCGAGCTGCCCGGTATCGACGGCCTTGAAGCCGTTGACGCGGAGCAGGACCGATATGCCACTGATGAGAAGTACGCCGATGGCGAAAAGGACGACGACGACGCGAACGCGTATGAATGCGACGATTTAGCGATGGGCGACGATGGCCTTGAGGCCGAAGGCCCTCTCGAGGAAGAGATAATCGACGACACCATTATCGACGACCTGCTCGAAGACGATGTGGACGCGTATGCTCCGAATGCCGAGGGCGTAATCGCCGGCCAAAGCGCGGAGGCGATCGCAAGCATACCCGCTGGCGCGGCGACGGGCGCGAACGCTCCCGCGACCGTTCTCTCGGGCGTTCACGGTGACCTTCCCCCGGTCGTGTCCGTTCCCCCGCAGGCACGCGCGCAAGGCGGGGATGGCGCGGAAGGCGCCGCCGATGCTACGGGAGGCGCGATCGCGACCGTGGCGAAGCTCTTTAAGAAAAAACCGCGCGTGCCCTATAGCGTCCCCTACGACATCCTCAATTCCTATCCCGACGGCGAGTACTGGATCGTCGACGACACGACCCGCCGCGCGGCCGTCGCGCTCAAGGAAACCCTCAACGAGTTCAGGATCGAGGCCGACGTGACCGGCATCAGGAAAGGGCCGGTCATCACGATGTTCGAGATCCTCCCGGCGCCGGGCGTCAAGCTCTCGAAGATCGTCGGGCTTCAGGATAACATCGCGCTCAGGCTCGCCGCCTCGAGCGTCCGTATCGTGGCTCCCATCCCGGGAAAGCACGCGGTCGGCATCGAGGTACCGAACCAAAAGCGCGCGATCGTCAGCTTCCGCGAGCTCATTGAGACCGACACGCCCCAGGCGAAGAAGATGGAGATCCCGGTCGTCCTCGGAAAGGACATCACCGGCGAGGCGCAACTTCTCGACCTCGCCGCGACGCCGCACCTCCTCATCGCCGGCTCCACCGGCTCGGGTAAGTCGGTGTGCGTCAACTCGATTATCCTCTCGATACTCTACAAGCGCTCGCCCGAGGACGTGAAGCTTATCCTCATCGACCCGAAGATCGTCGAGCTCAAGCTCTACAACGACATCGCCCACCTCCTCGCGCCGGTGATCACCGAGTCGAAGAAGGCCTTTCAGTCGTTGCAGTATTGCCTGTGCGAGATGGAGCGGCGATACGCGCTCCTCGACGGCATGGGCGTGCGCGACATCAAGAGTTACAACCGACGCATCAAGGAACGGAACATCGCGGCCGAGCGGCTGCCCTACATCGTCATCATCATCGACGAGTTCGCCGACCTCATGGCGACGACCGGCAAGGAACTCGAGTCCACGGTCGCCCGCCTATGCGCGATGAGCCGCGCGGTCGGGCTTCACCTCGTGCTCGCGACACAGCGCCCGTCGATCGACGTGATCACCGGGCTCATCAAGGCGAACATCCCGACGCGTATCGCGTTCATGGTCGCATCCAAGATGGATAGCCGCATCATCATCGATCAGGTGGGAGCGGAGAAGCTCCTCGGCCGCGGCGACATGCTCTACGCGAGCGCGACGGATCCCTTTCCCGTGCGCATCCAGGGCGCGTACGTCTCCGAGGAGGAGGTCGAGCGCGTCGTCGAGCACGTGAAGACGCTCGGCGAGCCCGAGTACATCGACGAGGAGATGTTCGTCGACGACGACGAGGATTCGGGAGTGGACTCGTCGCTCTTCTCGGACGGAGAGGACCCGCTCTACGATAAGGCGCTCGAGATCGTTCTCCTCGCGGGGAAGGCTTCGGCGTCGTACATTCAGCGGAAATTGAAGATCGGGTATAACCGTGCGGCGCGGCTCGTCGAGGATATGGAAGCGCGCGGGATCGTCGGCCCGGCAAACGGCTCGAAGCCGCGCGACGTCGTCCACCGCCCGTCATAGGCGCGGCGCGGCGCGCATCGTCACGATTCGCGAGAGGTCACTTAAAAAAGTATCTCTTTCTTTTTTTGTGCTTCTTCTTCCTCGCGCTGACGCTTGATGCTCTTTTTCCAAAAGCCAAGCTCTTCTCGCTCGACGAGGTAGGTGGAGGTTTTCTTCACGAAGCGGCGGTATACCGCGTAGGTGTCGGTCCGAAATCGGATGACGCGCCCGAGGTCGCCGCCAAGGTCGTCCGAGTCGAGGGGAATTCCCTCGGTCGCGAGGAACTCGCGGATAAACCGCTCGTTGACGCTTCCCACGCAATTGAAATTGTCCTTCCCTAAGGTCTCCAGGACCTTGCCGCCGCCGAACGCCTTCGCGCGGATTCGACGCTTGTCCGCGCCGAGATGGATCATGGCGTTGATGAGGATCTCCATCGATTGGACGCCGTATCTCCCCGCCTCGGTGACGGTGAGGGGCATATCGCGCGCGTAGCGCCGGTTAGCCAAAAGGAAGTGATTCATTCCCGCGATCTTCGCGACCGGGTCCCAGAGGCAGGCGGCGACGCAGGAGCCAAGCAAGGTGGAGATAACGCAGACGTCTTTCGTCGCGTAGTACGCGCCGGGGATAACCGTAACCTTCGGCATGGTCGGAATTTGCGGGAAATCGAGGAACATACCCTAAGGATAGTCTCTCGCCTTGCGCGTCGCAAGGGGCTTCGCGGGAAATCGCGATAAGGGGGTGACGGAAAAGGCCCGGTCTCGGGCCTTTGGAGGCAGGGGGAACCGAGATGGGTTACCCCGCACGCAGGCGGTTCCCGGCCGCGGTTTCGGCTGAGCGCCGGTTTCCCCTCCCTTTTTTTACCTCGCATGAAGGATCTTTATTTTTTGTGAAAAGAAACGCGATTCCCACGTGACCGTTTGTTTCGTTTAGATAAAGAAACGGAGGTCGCGG
>DAOPYF010000007.1:20339-42331 GCA_035352735.1 Treponemataceae bacterium
ACGCGATTCCCACGTGACCGTTTGTTTCGTTTAGATAAAGAAACGGAGGTCGCGGTTGTTGACCATCTCCCAGCGCTTGGCGATGAGGAAGGTTCCGAAGACCGCGGTGAGGGCGTCGATGGCGGCGGCGATCGAGCCGATGAAGAACGCCGCGGGCTTGAGGATGAGGTAGCCCGCCTCGAAGCCGCGGCCGTAGAGCGCGCAGATCGTCGCGAGGGCGATGTAGGCGCCGCCCGAGGGGAAGCGGCCGAGGAGGAACGAAAGGAGTATCGCCATGCCGATGAGCCAGAGCATGTCGGAGCCGGCGATGCCGAGGCTCGAGTACGACTTGAGGATGACGATGAAGCTGACGGTTACGACGAGGGCGGTGCCGCCGCGGGCGAAGACCGAGAAGATCGGCATGGTGACCGAGGAGATGCGGCGGCGGACGCCGAGGCTTTCGTTCGCGTGGCGGAGGCTCACCGGGAGGGCGAGGTTGGAGTCGCCCGAGAAGAACGCCGCGAGCACGGGCGCGACCGACGCGTAGAGGACGCGGTACGGGTTGATCTTGCCGCATAGGGAGCGGAGGATCGCGGGGTACACGACGAGCGCGAGGAGGAGGAGGTCGAACACGAGGAGGATCATGAAGTCGATGAACACCTTCGAGGCGAGCATCGCGTGGAATTGGATGAGCCAGTAGACGGAGATCGCGATCATGGCGAACGCGAGGACGTCGACGAAGAAGGACATGACGGCGTACGAGACGCGGGAGAGCGAGTCGAAGAGGGTGAGGGTCGCCTTCGCGTCGTCGCGGTCGACCGCGCAGCCGGCCCCGGCGAAGGCGCCGAAGACGCACAGCGGCAGGATAAACAGCCCGTTCGTGAACACCTCGAAGGCGCTCGACGGGAAAAGCTGGCGGAAGGACTCCATGACGCCGAGCTTGCCGGTCTCGGTCGCGCCCTCGACGAATATCGGGATGCGCGAGGGGTTGCGGATCAAAACGGTGACGAGTCCGGTGACGGCGAGGAGAATCGCTGTTATAATGACGATGGCGCCGGTTATCGAGCCGAGCTTGAAAAGCGTTTTGCTTTCGCGGAGCTCGTAGACGCCGATGGTGAAGCTGAAGAATACGACCGGATACAGGGCGTAGCGGCCAAACTGGATCGCGACGTCCGAAAGGTACTTGGTTATGTCGCTAAAGGCCGCGTTTTGGTGCGGCGCGACGAGTGCGAACGCTATGCCGACGAGGATTCCCGCGAGGTACTTGATCCATATTTTCATGGGTAAAGGATACCGAATGGCCCGGTTCCCGTCAATCGGAAGGTGCTGATGTCCCCGCTGTTTTGCGTCAATGCCGTCTTTCCCGCCCTTGTCTTCTTAGCCCTTGGCGCGGCGAATCTTTTCTACCGAAAGGAGCGATCGATTCACGCGCGCCTTGCCGCCTTGGGCATTTGCTCGGCTTTGGCGATCGCCTGCCATGAGGCGGTTCCGCTTGGGCTTATTGGATGGACGGACCTTTGGGTTTGCGTGACCGCTTTCTTCTGCTGGATGACGGGGCTCCTCTATCTCTCCCTCCTGATCGAGATGACCTCGGTTCGCCGTTCGGCGCTCTTCCCCGTTTCGTACGCGCTGCCGTTCGCCTTAGCCATCGCGAGCGCCGCGGTGCCTCGCCCCCTTGGGCTTAGCGTCTTTGCCGCGCTCGGCGTCGCCGTCTGCTCCTGGCTCACCGTGCGCTTCATGATGGCGTGGATTAGGGCCGCGACCGACGAGCGCGCGCGACGCGACGGCGAGTGGTCCCTGATGACCTTCGTCGCGTTCGGCTGCGCCGTCATCGTATCTTTTTTCTACGGGATCACCGGCGCGTTCTGGATCATCGCGCTTTGGTACGCGGTTATCCACATCATCGTGAATTTCCTCAACATCTTTTCGCAGCTGACGAACCTCGAGAACCAGCTGATCATCGACAACGTGTTCGATCTCGTGATGATCCTCGACGCGCAGGGGCGCGTCGTCAGGATGAACCGGCGGGGATTCCAGCTCACCGGTTTTTCGCCGAACGCGGTAAACGGGAACGGGGTCGAGCGCGTCGTGATCCACGGGGAGCTTTCGGCGCGGACCCGGAGGGAGTGGCTCGAGCGGCACGCGTGGCGCCCGTCGGGCTCGGGCTCCGGGCGCACGCCGTCGATCGACGCATTCGTCTCGACGATCTCGCGCGAGGAAATCCCGATCGACCTTCGCGTCATCCTCCTTACGAACCTCGAGCGCGCGACGACGGGCTACATCGTCTCCGCGACCGACCTTCGCATCACGCGGCAGCTCATCAAGGAGATTTCCGACCGCGAGTACGCGACGCGCGACCTCGCGCTTTCCGAGAGCAAGTTCTCGCGCATGTTCGTGTTTAACCCGACGGGTATCCTGATCGTCGACCTCGACGGGTTCACGATCACCGACGCGAACCCCGCGATCGAGGAACTGCTCGACCGCGAGTCGAGCTCGCTCGTCGGCATGAGGCTCGCGGACGTCGGCTTCGAGATGGGAAGCATGCCCTTCGACGCGTTCATCGAGAAGATACGGGTCGACGGCTCGGTGCCCGAGTTCGACGCGAGCGTGCGCGTCGGCTCGGGCGAGATGCGGAAGTGCAGGCTTTCCGCCGTCTCGTTCGACCTCAACAGGCTGCGGCGCATGCTCCTTTCCGTCGCGGACGTTACCGCGCAGGAGCAGCTTCGCGAGGCGCTCACGAGGAAGCAGAAGGTCGAGACGATCGGCATCCTCGCCGGGGGCATCGCGCACGACTTCAACAATATCCTCGCGGTAATCCTCGGGCACATCGGGCTCGCGAAGATGCGCGTGATCGACCAGCACGCGCGCGCGCCGATCGAGAAGGCGGAGGAGGCGTGCCTCAGGGCGCGCGGGATGACGCGGCAGCTCCTCGCGTTCTCGCGCGGGGGAAAGCCCGTAATCGGCGTGTGCGACACGCGCGAGCTCATCACCGAGTCGGCGATGCTCGCCGTCAACGACTCGTCGGTCGCGTGCCTTTTCGACATCGCGAAGGACGTTTGGCCGCTGCGCGTCGACCGCATTCAGGTGGGCCAGGTGATATCGAACCTCGTCGTGAACGCCGTGGACGCCATGGAGAAAAGCGGGATCATCACGCTGCGCGCGAAGAATCGCGATTACTCCGTCGCGCCGGTAAAGGGCCGACCGCTCGACCTCGACTCGAAGCCGCTCGCGCCCGGGCGCTATGTCGAGATTCAGATACAGGACCAGGGGCCGGGAATCCCCGAGTCGATCCGCGCGAAGATCTTTGACCCGTTCTTCACCACGAAGGGGAAGGGAACCGGGCTTGGGCTCTCGATCGTCTACTCGGTGGTCCAGAACCACGCGGCCGCGGTCAGGCTCGATAGCGTCATGGGCGAGGGAACGACCTTTTTCCTGTACCTGCCGGCCGACTCGGCGGAAAGCCTCGGCGCGCCCGCTGCGCCTGAGCCTGTTTCGGACGGGCGTAAGCGCGTGCTCCTCATGGACGATGACCCGCTCGTGCAGGACTCTGCGGGCGCGATCCTTTCGTCGCTGGGGTACGAGGTCGTCGTGACCTCGGACGGGAAGGAGGCGGTCGATCGCTTCCGCGAGGTGCATGACTCGGGCGACGCGTTCGACTTTTGCGTGCTCGATCTCATCATCCCCGGCGGCATGTCGGGGGCGGACTGCGCGCGGGAACTGCTCGCGATCGACAAGGACGCGATCCTGCTCGTCTCTTCCGGGTATTCGGACGACCTCGTGCTTTCGCATTACCGCGACTACGGCTTCCGCGGGATCATCCCGAAGCCCTATACGGTCGAGGAGCTCAGGCAGGCGCTCGTGTCGGCGCTCGATCTGTAAGGGTCGGAAAACCTTGTTTTCGGCGCGCCCTTAGGGGTATACTACTCAAAATGAATACGTCCGCATTGATATCCGATAAATCGGTTCCCTTCGCGTCCTCCCTCGCGCGCTCCCTCGAGTCGCGTGGCTGGGCCGTCACCCTCTTGGCCGAGGCCGAGGCCCTTCCCCGCGAGGGATCGGTCGCCCCGGCGAAAGCGCGCGCCGCGCGCGGTAAGGCCGCGCCCCAGGCGGAGACGCAGGACGCGAAAGCGCCCGAATCCGACGCGATCGAGGCCAGTGCCACGGGCGGGGCCGACGCGCCGAGCGGGTCAGGAACGCCGGCCGAGACGGGGGCGCTTTTCGAGCTTTCGTGGAATCGCCCTTCGGTGCTATCGGCCAAGACGGTCGCGATCGCGCTCCGGAACCGATATCGGGCGCTTGACCATGCGGTCATCGTCTTCGACTCGCGCGTCGTCTCCCAGGCGTCTGCCGCCGAGGACGGAACCGCGCTCGCGCAGGCAGCCGATCGGTACGTGCGCGGCCTTGCGCTGCTAACCTATGAGATCGCGTCGCTTTTTTCCGCGCAGGGGCGCGGAAGGCTTACCTTCGCCGTCCGCGAGGCGCTTCCCGCGCAGGGCGCGCAGGCGGCCGAATCGGGGGGCACGCGGCCGGGTGCCGAAGCTTCAGGGACAAACGCCGCGTTCGCGCTCTCGGGCGCGTCCGTCGCCTCTGTGGCGCGCGGGGCGTTTATGGCGCTTGCCGAGGAAACGGCCGCCGCCTTCGCGGGAACCGGGAACGCCGCGCTCCAGACCTTCCTCGTCAAGCTTGATCCGACCGACGACGCGCTCAACCTCGATTGGCTCGTCGCCCGGCTTCAGGCGGAGAATCCCCAGCGCGCGCTCGGGTCTTGGGTGAAGGCCGGCTCGCGCGGGCTCTTCGGCATTATCTAGCGATTATTTCCCCACGCAAAACCCGGAGAACACCGCGTCGAGGACGTCGGCGGAGCTCGTTTCCCCGGTAATCTCGCCGATGCACCCGAGCGCTTCCTCGAGGTCTTGGGCGACCGCGTCCATCGGGAAGCCTTCGCGCGCCGCCTCGAGGGCGTGCTCGAGGAACGCTTGCGATCGCTCGATCGCGTCCTTTTGCCGCTCGCTTCCGGGCGCGCCCGCCCGCGTGCCGCGCGTCGTCCCCTTCGCCGTGCCTTCCGCCGCATTGCACGCGTCGCCCAAGAGCGCGCGACTAACCGCGGCGACGAGCGCCTGAACGCCCGAGCCGGTTTTGGCGCTCACGGCGACGACCGGGAGCCCCGAGAGATTCGCGGGAAGCGTTGGCTCCCGCGCGTTCGTCCGATCCGATTTATTCCAAACCACGATGAGCGGCAAGGCACTTCCCTCATGCGCCAAGAGAAACTCGGCGTCCTCGCCCACGATACCCTCGGTCGCGTCGACGAGATAGAGAACGACGTCGGCGTTTTCCGCGAGCGCGCGCGAGCGCTCGACGCCCTCGGCCTCGACGGCGTCCTCCGTTTCGCGGAAGCCCGCCGTGTCGAAGACGCGGACCGGTATGCCGAGGAAATCCGCGCGCGACTCGAGCCAATCCCGCGTCGTCCCGTGCGCGTCCGACACGATCGCGCGGTCTTCCTTGAGTAATGCGTTAAAGAGGCTCGACTTCCCCGCGTTCGTCTTTCCCGCGAGGACGACGCGCGCGCCGTCCTGAAAGAGCCGTTCCGCGGCCCACGCGGAGGCGAGCGCACTGAGGCGCCGCGCGGCGCCGTCGATGAGCGTCTCGTCGAGCTTGCCCGAGGTCGTTTCCTCGTCCTCGGGATATTCGATCTCGACCTCGATCGCGGCGAGCGCGCGCATGATGTCGTCGCGGATGGCGGTCATCTCCGCCGCGAGGGATCCCGCGAGCCGGTCCGCCGCGCGGCTTCGGGCTTCGTCTGTTTTCGCCTCGATGATTTCCCGAATCGCCTCGGCCTTCGTGAGGTCGGCCTTCCCGTTCGCGAAGGCGCGGAGCGAGAACTCGCCGCGCTCGGCGGGACGAAACCCCGAGGCGACGAGCGCGCGGTATACGGCGAGAACCGTCGCGGGCCCGCCGTGCCCGGTTATCTCGACGGAGTCCTCGCCGGTAAAGCTCTTGGGCGCGCGATACACCGAAACCATGACCTCGTCGAGGCGTTCCGAGCCGGGGCCGAGTATCCATCCGTGCACGAGGGCGTTGCCCGGCGCGCCGAGAAGCGCCTTGGGCCGCGAGAAGGATTTCGCGGCGAGCTCGATGGAGCCCGTTCCGGTGGCGCGCACGATGCCGAGCGCGGACGGCACGAGCGCCGTCGCGATGGCGACGATCGGGTCTTCAAGGTCGTATTCGGATGGTTTCATGCAGGGGATTATAGCCGAACGGATTGCGCGCGGCAATGAAGGCTGAGGGCGGCGGCGATGCGTTCGCGGCGCGGTGGCCTTCTTCCTGAACCGTCAGGATTCCGCGGTAATGAGGTAGCATCTGCCGAGGAGGGACGCGATGCGTTCCATCCGCTCGGGCTTCGAGAAGTAGTAGCCTTGGATGAAGTCGCAGCCGATTTCGGAGAGGAATCGCACTTGCTCGCGGGTCTCGACCCCCTCGGCGACGACCTTGAGCGAGAGGTCGTGGCACGTGCGGACGATCGCGATCATGAACGCGCGGCTCCGCGCGTCCTCGAACATGTCGTCGATGAAAGCCTTGTCCATCTTGATGACGTTGACGGGAAGCCTTCGGAGATAGGTAAGCGACGAGTAGCCCTTTCCGAAATCGTCGAGGAGGAGCGGGAATCCGGCCTCGCGGATCGCCTGAAGCGTTTTGCGGATGTCCTCGACCGACTCGAGGAGTACGGATTCGGTTATCTCGAGGGAGAGGCTTTTTGGCTCGACCCCCTCGCCCTTGACGATCTCGAGGAGCGCGTTCAGGAATCCGTCCGCGGAGAGTTGCTTGATGGAAACGTTCACCGAGACGGTCAGCCCCTCGGTCCCGGCGTCCTTTGCCTTTCTCAAAAGCTGGGCGACGGAGCGAATCACGAAAAGCCCGATATCGGCGATCTGCCCGGTATCCTCGGCTATCGGTATGAACTCGGCCGGCGGCACGGGGCCTTCCTTCGGGTGATTCCACCGCAGAAGCGCCTCGATCCCGTCGATAAACCCGGTCTTGAGGTTGATCTGCGGTTGGTACATGACGGAAAGCTCGCCGTTCGCGATGGCGGAGTGCAGCGCCGTCGCGAGTTCCATTTTGCGCCTGAGTTCCTGGAACATCGACTCGTTGTAGAAGACGAATCGCGTTTTCCCCGCGGATTTCGCCTTGAACATCGCGACGTCCGCGTTCTTGTACAGCTCGCTGAAATGGAGCCCATGGTCGGGATACACCGAGATGCCGGTGCTCAGCGTGAGGAAGAGCTCCTGCCCCGCGATCGTCGCCTTCCGCGTGAAGGTCGCGTGGACGTACTGCGCGAATGCCTCGATCTTGTCGTACGAGGAGTTCTCGACGATGATGAGGAACTCGTCGCCCCCGAACCGCGAGAGGCGCATGTTCTCGGCGATGAGCGAGCCGAGCGTTTCCGACACGTGGAGGAGGACCATGTCCCCCGTC
Source organism: Treponemataceae bacterium (assembly GCA_035352735.1). GTDB lineage: Bacteria > Spirochaetota > Spirochaetia > Treponematales > Treponemataceae > Teretinema. The sequence continues at coordinate 27,789 of DAOPYF010000007.1, forward strand.
TCGTGGCCGTAGGTGTCGTTGATGTACTTGAAGTTGTCGATGTCGATGTACATGACGCCGCATTTGTTCCATCGCTCGGTCGAGCGGATGGTGCGGTCCGCGACGCGGATGGTGGCCGCGCGGTTCGGGAGGCCGGTGAGCTGGTCGGTGAGCGCGAGTACCCGCGCCTGGCGGTTGAGGAGGAGCAGAAGCTGCACGGCGCCGACCAAAAGGACGAATATCGCGAGCATGAAAAGGGACTCGGTCTTGTAGCGGACGAAGAACGGCTCGTCCCGATTGATGAAACGCGCCCCTTTGGGCGCAGCCCAGGCGGGGATGCCGAATCGCTGAAAGGCCTTATAGTCGAATTCGGTGACGGTATTCCCGTCCGCGAGCGGGGCGATGAAGTGGAACGGTTCCCCGTTGAGGTAGCGGACCGCGATGTCCCCGGCCCGCTCGCCGTGAAGCCTTCCGCTGATCATGACGCCGCCGATCGCGCCCGAGCCGAAGGAATGGGTGAAAAGCGGGTATACCGGGACCGCGCTTTCGGCGCTGATGCGCGCGGCGAGCCGCTCGATCGTGAGCGGCTGCCCGTTTTTTTCGATCGAGTACGAGCCCATGACGAAAAGGCTGTTTCGGTCGAGCATCGGGACCATGGCCACGATCTCGTCGAGCGACCGGTCGCTCAGCGAGAAGACGGGGGCGCTCGGCATGACGCGCGCAAGCGCTTCCCGGGTGAGCCGTTCCGTCTGATGGCCCGATTCGGTGTCCTCGTTGAGGATATACGCGCGATCGATGCGCGGGTTGATTTTGAGGGCGCACCGGATCGTCGCGTCGATGTCCATGTCTTGGTATACGCCGGTTATCCGCGCCTGGCCCCGCGTTAACCGGCTCGCCTCGTCCCGATAGACGCCCGCGAACACGATGGGGGCCGACGAAAAAAGCTCGTCCCGGTGGTCGATGGCGAAGCGGAGCGCCGCGTCGTCGGTCGTGATGATGAGGTCAATCTTTTTATCGCGATACTTGCTTTTGCAGAGCTCGTACATCAGGCGGAGGTTGCCCTCCGTCGGGTTCCGCTTCCAGTCGAGGTATTCGGTGAACACGAGATACTCCCGGCCGAGGCTCTCGAGCCGTTCCATGATCCCGTCATATTGGTCCTCGGTCCAGGCATACTCGGGATTGTAGGAATTGATGAGAAGAATTTTCGGACGTTCGATGATCTGCGCGGCGAGGGGGCGCAACGCGAAAAGCATGCACATAAGCAGGGTCGCCTGACGAAAACGGCCTCGCATGGGCCCTCCTGGGATCATTATTTCGTTTTTTTGGTCACTTGCCTTCCGTATAATTGTGTTCCGGAAAACACGCGCCGTCAAGTGCGCGCGTGGGGCTTTGACAGCTTTCGGGAGGGCCGCTACACTGGTCGTCATGAAAGGAATAATCGTCGCAGCCGGGTACGGCACCCGTTTTTTGCCGGTCACCAAGACAATCCCGAAGGAAATGATCCCGCTCGTGAACGTCCCGTCCATCCAGTTCATCGTGGACGAGTTCGTCGACTCGGGAATTTCCGATATCGTCATCATTTCCTCGCGGCGCAAGAAGGCGCTCGAGGACTATTTCGACCGAGAGGTCGAGCTTGAGGGCGTTTTCGAGCGCGAGGGGAAGGAACGCCAGCTTGGGCTCATCGCGCCCGCGAAGGCGAATATCTCCTTCGTCCGGCAGCAGCGGATGATGGGAACCGGCCATGCGCTCCTTCAGGTGCGGCCCTGGCTCGGGAACGCGCCCTGCGTCGTCGCGTACCCGGACGACCTCCATATCGGGAAGGTCCCGCTCGCGGCCCAGCTTATCGCCGCGCATCGCGAGACCGGCTGCTCGGTCATGGCCTCGATCACCGAGCCCGGCGACGTGTCCCGCTACGGCGTGCTTTCGATCGCGAAGGACGGTCGGCACGTGTCCGGTATCGTCGAAAAGCCCGCGCGCGGCTCGGAACCGAGCCACGAGGTGTCGATCGGGCGGTATCTCTATACCCCGGAGTTCTTTACGTATCTCGAGGAAGGCTGGCGCGAGCATCTTGCCGCCGCCGAGCGATCCGGCAAGGCCGCGGGGGAGTACTTTCACGTTTACGCGCTCAATAAGCTTATGGAATCGGGGAAGGTTGTGTATTGCCCGACCGAGGGCGAGCGCCTCGATACCGGGGAGCCGGCGGGTTATCTCGACGCCGTCCTCCGGTACGCGGACACGAAAAGCGAGCTGCGCGCGGTCATCGACCGCTTTATCGCCTCGCGAAAATAGCCGTTCGAGCCCCGGTTATTCGGCTTACTTCGCCTCGCGGGGGCTGATCTCGCCGCCCGTTCCGTCCGCCGGTTTCCCCGCGAGCCCGATTTTCGCGAACGCGAGCGGGGCGCCGAGGCTCACCCAGAGCCCGAGTAGGCCGTACCGGATAAAGCGGCAGAGCGAATAGTACGGGCTCGATTCTCCCGGGAGGACGCGCTTGAGGCCGATGTAAAGTCCTACGAGGGCTGCGACGCCGAGAACGAGGCGAAGCGCCTTCTGCGGGATCTTCCCGTCGCGCGCGGAGAATCGCGGGAGCGATCGCTTTTCGTCGCCCCGGGAACCCGTATCGGTGAGGATGATATACCCTGCGGCGAAACCGAAGACGGCGCCGCCCATCGAGCTATCGGCGGGATTCAACGCATTGAGCGCGAACGCCACGAGGGCCGCGAGGGCGAGTTTGAAGGAACGGAAGGACCTGCCCGTCGACTCGCGGTAAGCCGCGAGCGAGCGCCATACCCGCGCGACCGGGTTTCCCGCCGCGCCGTCGGCATCGCCCGCTTCCGCGAGGGCCTTGAGCGCCGGGAGCCCGATAAGTACGGTGAGGGAGAAGGCGACGCCTATAGCCCAGCCGAAAAGCACGTCGGTCGGGTAGTGGACGCCGAGGTACACCCGGCTTAAGCCCACGAGGAGCGGGATTCCGATCGCGACCGCGAGTCGGGGTGCGAGGCGTGGCGCGAGACGCTTGGCGGCTCGGCCGTTCGTTCCGGCTTCATACCGGTTCCGATCGAGCATCGCGAGGGGCCACAGGACCGCCGACCCGGAGGAATGCCCGGACGGGGTTGACCAGGGGTCGGGCGGCGTGATGAGCTCGACGGAGGGGTCGAACCTTCCGGGGCGGGGAACGGCGAGCGTGACCTTGATCGCGCTGACGATCCCGTTCGAGATGAGGAGCGCGAGGGCGACGCGGGCGCCGCGCCGTTCGTCGACGCACCAAAAAAGGAGCGGGATGACCGCGAGGTATATCCACGGTTCCCCAAGGAAGGTAAAAGCCTGGGCGAGCGCCGTGATCGCGGGGCAGGCGATCGTCTGAAACGCGTGGATGACCGCGATCCCCCACGCGTGCATCGGGTCAATCGCGGGCAAAGGGCCCGCGGCGAAAATCTCATTCATGATAATTCCTCACTTTGTCCCGAAAATCGGGCCATTCCGGCTGAACGCGGCCTCGGGGGCCGACCAGGGATAGGGGGTCGCGCGATCGATGTCGGGCCGGAGGTCGCCGTAGCGCCCTGAGTTATTCCAGTAGGTGTAGCCCTCGTTGATCGAGTCCCGCGTGCCGAATATCTGTCGCTGGACGTAATCGGCGTTGTACCACGCGCGGTCGTAGGAGACGTTCAGGTAAAAGGCCTGCGCCCAGGGCCGGACGATCACGTGGTTGCGCGCGATGACGGCGTTTCGGTACGTGCCGTAGTAATAGATGCGGTAGGGCCGCTCGGAGGAGGGCGCCTGCGCGAGGAATGTCTGCTCGAAATGGCTCGGGTAGAACATCGGGCAGATCACGTCGACGTAGCGGGCGAGAAGCTCGACGTCCTGGCCGGTGCGGGCGCCGGTGCGGTACCATCCGTTCGCGCCGTAGATGTCGATCGAGATCGGCGCCTTGATCTCGCGCCGGGCGTAGGAGAGGAAGGACATGAGCGCGCTTTCCTTGTCCATGCCCGGATCCTGCCAGCGGTAGCTCGCGTCCGAGAGGTTATCCCCGTCGGTCGGGAAGCGGATGTAGTCGAACTGAATCTCGTCGAAACCGCGCGCGATGAGCTCCTTGGCGATCGCGACGTCGTATTCCCAAACCTCTTCGCAGTACGGGTCGACCCAGAACTCGTCGTACACCTTCTTGACGGTTTCTGTCGTCGGTGTCGCCCCGGCGGTTGCCGTAGCCGCGGCCTTCGGCGCGGCGCCGAGCTGGCCCGCGATTTGCGGAACGCCTCCGCCGACCGCGCCGCCGGCGGGCGGGGCTTCCTCCGCGACCGGGCCGCTTCCTGCGGTACCGGTCGCCGCCGCTGCGGGCGAGGCGACCTTGCGCGTTATCCATTCATAGCCCTGCCAGGGGCGCTGTTCCTTCGCGTTCCAGACGGCGTAGCGGCCGCCGCCCCAAGCCGCGAGCGAGCGGTCCTTGAACACGACGATGCGCGCGACGAGGTAGATCCCGTTCGCCTTCGCCTCGGCGACGAAGGGCTCGACCTTGATGCCGTTTCCCGGCTTGCCCTTGGCGAGCACGAGCGGGTCTTTCGAGTCGTAGCGAAGGGTGCCGTAGTCGTCCTTCATGTCGACGACGAGCATGTTGAGCTTGTTGTCCTTGAGCGTCTTGAGATGGCGATTGTAGCCTTCCGCGGTCGTGACCTGATGCACCGGTATGTAGTTGCCTTTCTTGAGGATGGCGTTTTTCGCGTAGGGCGAAACCGGTTCGCTCGGCGAGAGAAGCCAGAGCTCGGACAGCGAAAGCCCCCCGCGGCCGGCCGTACGCGCGGGCGGGACCCACGCGGAAAGGATGCGTCCGGGAACCGAGCCGAGCGACTCTTTCCAGTCGGTGATGTTCGTGGCGGTAGTCTCGGACGGGGCGGGGAAGGATATCTTGTAAATATTCTTCGCGGCGCCGGGCGCGGAAACGGCCGCCGAGGCGACCATGTCGACGGGGACTTCGCGGATTCCCTCCGGGGCGGTGAACACGACCGACGAGTCCGTGAGCGCGAGCCCCTCGACCGTGTCGGCGTACGCGCTGCCCGACCACACGCGGACGAACCGCTTCGCGGTCCAGTCGAGCCGGTAGATCCGGGGCATGAAGGTTTGCGAGGCGAAGAGGACGAGCTTGCCCCCGCGCCGCACGGCCTGAAGGTCGGCGACCTCGTCGGGCCACTTGATCGAGGGCACCTGCTCGAGCCCGACGTCGAGGTCGGCCCATGCGCCCTTGGGATCGTCGAGGTTTCGGTAGGAGACCCCGTAAATCGGGTGGCTCATGAGCACGGTAAGGGCGTTTCGCCCGGATGAGTCGGGGAGATTGAGTATCGCGACCGCCTTGATCCCGGCAGTTGATGCGGCGATTCCGACGTTCTTCCAGGAAGCCCCGCCGTCGCGGGTCACGTATACGGCGTCCTTCGTGGCGGTCACGAGGGTTTTCGGGTCGTCGGGATTGACCTCGAGATCCTTAAGCTCCTGCACTTCGCGAAGGAAGTTCTTCGACCCGTTCATGGGCACCTTCAATACCTTGACGGGAAGCCCCGCGTTCCGCTCCTCGAAGAGGGAAAGGTTATCGCTTGAGAAAACCCCGCCACCGGTAAGGAAATACCAGGTGTCGCCCGCGCGGACGATCTTGCGGACGTCATTCTTGTTCCAGAGGAGTTCGGTCCCCGATTTTGCGATTTGGTAAAGGCCCGAGTCGGTTCCTGCGAGAAACGCGTCCTCGGCGCATGCCGTGCCCGCGACGCAAAGGTAAAGGGCGAAGAGGCTGAGTGTCAATTTCATGTTAGCTCTGACAATATCAGAAAAGACACGCTTGAAAAAGGCTCGAAAGCTTGTATAATCATCTTAAGCGGAGGATCGAAATCCATGCCCAAACCGGTAACGAGAACCCTTGGAATCTTGACGTCCGGGGGCGATGCTCCGGGACTGAACGCCGCGATCCGCGGGGTCGCCCGCACCGCCATCGACGTGTATGGCATGAAGGTAATCGGCTTCGAGAACGGCTACCGCGGGCTCATCGAAAACCGCGCGCGCGACCTCAGGCCCTCGGACTTCTCCGGGATACTGACCCTCGGCGGAACCATCCTCGGAACCTCCCGCGAAAAACCCTTCAAAGACAAAACCTGGTGCACGACCGACGGAAGCCCGTGCGCCGTCGACATGATTAAGGATACCTACCGCAAGAACCAGCTCGACTGCCTCGTCGTCCTCGGCGGAAACGGCACGAACACGACGGGCGCCCTTCTCGCCGAGGAAGGCCTCAACGTGATAGGACTGCCGAAGACGATCGACAACGACATCGTCGAGACCGACGTCACCTTCGGGTTCCATACCGCGCTGTCGGTAGCGACCGACGGCATCGACCGCCTTCACTCGACCGCGTCGAGCCATAACCGGGTCATGGTCATCGAGGTGATGGGCCACAAGGCCGGCTGGCTCGCCCTCTACTCGGGCGTCGCCGGCGGCGGCGACATCGTCCTCATCCCGGAGATCCCCTACAGCGTCGCGGGCATCGCGCGGCACATCGAGGCGCGCGCCCAGGCGGGCAAGACCTTCTCGATCGTCGTCGTCGCCGAGGGCGCGCTCTCGGTCGACGAGGCGAAGCTCGACCGCAAGGCCTTCAAGAAATCGCGCTCCGAGATGTCCGCCTCGATCGGCTACCGCGTCGCGCGCGAGATCGAGGGCGCGACGGGCATCGAGAGCCGCGTCACCGTGCTCGGCTACCTGCAGCGCGGCGGCACCCCCGTCGCGTACGACCGCGTGCTCGCCTCTCAGTTCGGCACCGTCGCCGCGAACATGCTCGCCGCGGGAGACTACGGCAAGATGGTCGCCATTCAGGACAATCGGCTCGTCGGCGTGCCGCTTTCGAAGGTCGCGAACCGGATAAAGACCGTGCCCCTCGATCACCGCATGCTCGAGACCGCGCGGGACGTGGGGACGTGCCTGGGTGATTGACCGCGTACGCGCTTAATTTGAGTGGAAAAAGAAAAGGACGCCCTCGCGGGCGTCTTTTGGTTTTTAAAAGGGGTTTGACTTATACGTCGCGAAATGCGCGGAACGCCGGATGCTATACTAAACGCCGCGCATCGCTCGCATGCGGCGCGCGACGATCACTCGAGCGGAAGCGGCTTCGAGATACCATACCCCTGCGCGTAGTCGACGCCGATCTCGCGGAGCTTTTCGATGATCGTCTCGTTCTCGGCGAACTCGCCGATGGTCGAGAGGCCGAGAACCCGGCACATGCTCGAGATCGCCTGCACCATCGTGTAGTCGATCTGGTCGCGGTCCATGTTGCGGATAAAGCAGCCGTCGATCTTAAGGTAGTCGACGGGGAGGTTCTTGAGATAGTTGAACGAGGAGAATCCCGAGCCGAAGTCGTCGAGGGCGAAGGTGAACCCCTGTTCCTTCAGGATGTGGATGAAGCGCGAGGCCGACGTCAGGTTGAGAATGGCGTTCGTCTCGGTGACCTCGATGCAGAACTGCGTCGGCGGTACCTTGAACTCCTCGACGGCGTCGATGATGAAGGCGATGATCGTTTCCTCGGCGAGCGACGCGCCCGAGAGGTTCACGCAGAAGATCGACTTCGCGAGCGGGTGGCCCGCCTCTCGCATCCGCGCGTAGGCCTCGAAGGTATGCTTGATGACCCAGCGGTCGATCGCGGGCATGACGTTGTAGCGCTCGGCGATCGGGATGAACTCGCCCGGCTGGATGACGGTGCCCGAGGAATCGACCATGCGGAGGAGTATCTCGAGTTTCGTCTTCTCGTTGTCGGGGGAAAGCGGCGCGATCGGCTGATAGAAGAGCCTGAAGCGATCGTTGATGAGCGCGTCGTGGATCATGCTGATCCACTCGCTGATCGAGATGCTGCCGTAGCCGCTACTCCCCGAGCGCGCGAAGATCGTGAATCGGTTGCCGCCGGATTCCTGCGTCGAGATGACGCTCTGGTTCCCGGCGATCATCACGTCGTGCTCGGTCTTGAAGAGGGTGTCGATCGGCACGATGGCGACGCTGAGGGTTATCGGGAATTCCTTCCCGCCCCAGCGGAACGGCGAGGTGCGCGTCTCGGTGAGGAGACTCTTCGCGATGTGCGTCGCGTCCTGCTCGGGGGCTCCCGAGGCGGCCTCGTGAACGAGGACGAAGTCGTCGCCGCCGGTGCGCGCGGCGTAGTCGTTTCCGGTAAGGAACGCGCGTATGCGGGCCGCCGTCTCCTTGAGGAGGAGGTCTCCCGCCTGCGTCCCGCAGGAGTCGTTGATGACCTTGAAGTGGTCGATGTCGACGAATATCGCGGAGACCGGCGACGGGGCCTGCAGGTATTTCGCGAGCGTCGCGTTCATGCTCGCCGCGAGCTCGTTGCGGTTGAAAAGCCCCGTGAGCGTGTCGTGGCTCGACTGATACTTGATCGCGTCGGACATCTCGTGGAGCCGCGATATGTCCTTGAACGAGATGATGAAGTTCTCGCCGCGGTCGTTCGCCGAAATCTCGCGGTTGATCGTCATCTCGACGACGAAGGAGTTTCCCTTCCAGTTCGTGAGGCGGAGGTTCCGCGCCTTGAGCACCTTGATCTGCTCGGAGAAGCGGGGCATCTGAAAGAGCTCGCCCGTTTCCATGTCGGAGAGGCTGAAGAGCTCGCTGTACCGCCGTCCCCGCGCGCCCGCGTCGGTGGACTCGAGGATCTGCTCGGCCTCGGGGTTTATGAAGACGATCTCGGTGCTTCGCCCGATCACGAGGATCGCGTCCGTCGTCGAGTTGAGGATCGCGGAGAAAAGCTGTTCCTTCTCGCGCACGCGGCTGTCGACGACGCTTTTGTAGAGCGCCATCTCGAGGAGGGTCGCGAGCTCGCGTTCCTTAAATGGCTTGAGGATGTACCCGAGCGGGCTCGCTTCCTTGGCGCGTTCGAGCGTCTTGGAGTCGGTGTAGGCGGAGAGGAATATGACCGGGATGTTGAGCTCGTTTTTGATCGTGACGGCGACCTGGATGCCGTCGAGCTCGCCTTGGATGACGATGTCCATGAGGACGAGGTCCGGGAGGTTTTGCCTGATGCCGGCGAGGGCTTCCTCCCCCGAGGCGGCCATCCCGCAGACGCGGTAACCGAGCCGCTCGAGTCGGCGCTGAAGGTCGATCGCGATGATGCGCTCGTCCTCGACTATGTAAATCCGTTCTTTGCTCATTCTGCGGTTCTGTCCATTATCTCACGTACGATCTCTGACGGCGGCCTGACGCCGGTGTCTATGCGCACATCGGTAATTGTAGCATAGGTTTTCGAGCGACGGAGAAAAAGTTCGCGGAAAAGGGCTTCGGGATCGCCGCCCTCGAGGAAGCGCGGAAGCCTGCCGTCGCGCCGGGCGCTTTCCATGACGCGGGCGAAAAGGACCTTAAAGGGGGTATCGAGGTAGACGAGAACGCCGGTTTCCTTGAGGATCGCTATGGCGTCCGGATTGTCGGCGAGCCCGCCGCCGGTCGCGATGACGCATCCCGACCGGGTCTCCGCGCAGCGCTCGGCGAGGTACCGCGCCGCTTCCGTTTCCCGTTCCTTCATCAGCGCGGCTCCGCCCGAGTCGTAGAGTTCCCGGGCCGTCTTCCCCGAAAGCTCCGCGATGACCGCGTCCGTATCGTGAAACGGCACGCCGAGACGCGAGGCCAAAAGGGCGCCGACGGTGCTTTTCCCGGTATGCTTCATTCCCATGATGACGATCGCGCGACGGTTTTTCATGGCGTCGACTATACCCGAAAAGGCGCTTGTGTTAAAGGGAAGGGGCGCGGTATCCTCTTGGATAGTATGACGCTTATCGCCGTCCTCGCCGTTTCCTTCCTTCCCCTCGCGGCTTACGTCGCGTACCTCTCGGGATCCGGGACTCGCCCCTTTAGCCGGTCCCTGACGGGAGCCCTGTGGGGCCTTGCCGCCGTCCTCGCGGCCTCGCTCGCCGAGGGCGCCCTTTCGCCCCTTTTCTCCGCGCCGCTCGCCGCGAGCCCCGCGCTCAAGTCGGCCCTCGACGCCTTCCTTCGGGTTTCCCTCGTCGAGGAATGCGCGAAGTTTTTCGCCGTCGCGCTTATCGCGCGCTCTGGCGTCGATAGCGCCCGAGACTCGGGAAATCGGCTTCCTCCCGAGCGGGCGACGCTCGCGCTTGCCGTCCTCGTCGCGCTTTCGTTCGCCGCGTTCGAGAACCTTTTCTACGGGATTCGAGACCCGGGCTCGCTGACCGCGCGGAGCCTTCTCTCAGTTCCCGTCCATGTCGCCGCCTCGATGGTTTCCTGCCTCGCCTTAGTCCGCGGCTTCCGCGGCGGACGCTACCTTCTTGCGGCGAGCGTCCTCCACGCCTCCTTCAACCTTTTGATGGCCTCGGGGTTCCCGTTCGCGTTCGCGGGGTTTACGCTCGTCGCCGTCCTCGCGCTCGTCGCGGTGAACCTCTGGCTCAAGTCTGGGGCCGACTCAGGTTCCGCCGGGGGCGAGGCGTGACGGTCCGGCTTACGGGCGATGGGCGGTCGACGCTCCTCGAGCTCCTCGCCCGCGCTCCCGAGGGCCCGACGCCCGATGCCCCCTGCGGGGGAAACGGTACCTGCGGAAAGTGCCTGGCGCGGTTTGTCTCGGGCGCTTCCGAGCCGACTCTCGACGATCGACGCCTCGTGCCCGAAGCTGACCTCGCGCGCGGCGTCAGACTCGCGTGCCGCGCCGTTCCCTTAGGTCCCTGCGCCGTCGAGCTTGAGGGTTCGGGTTACCGCGCCGTCTCGGCGTACCGCCTGCCGACGGACCGATCCTCGGGGAAACCCGCGCACGCTTCGGTCAGCGTTCATACATCCTTTTCGGGCGCGGGACCCTTGGCCGTCGCGATCGACGTCGGCACGACGACGGTCGCCCTTGAGCTCATCGACCGAGGGACCGGCCGGGTACTCGCGCGCGACGCGCGGCTCAACGGCCAGCGCCTATTCGGCGCCGACGTCGTATCGCGCGTCAACGCCGCGATCGCCGGAAACGCCCGCGAGCTTCGCGCGCTCATCGCGCGCGACGCGCGGCTCGGCATCGCGTCCCTTCTTGCGGCGGAAGGCGCCTCGGGAAGCGACGTCGGCCTCGTGACCGTCGCCGCGAACTCCGTCATGACCCATCTCATCCTCGGCCTTCCGGTCGACGGCTTCGCCCGAGCGCCCTTTACCCCCGCGAAAACCCGTTATCCGCCGACAACCTTCGCGGAGGCTTTTCCCCTTTCGGCCGAAGACGCGGGACGCGGCGTGGGCGAATCGTCCGCGTCGTCCGCCGAGATCGCCCCTTCTTGCCCGGTTGCGATCGTGCCGGGCGTGAGCGCCTTCGTGGGCGGCGACGTCGTTTCAGGCGTCGCCGCGCTCGAACTGTCGGGCCGCGATGGACCTGAGCTTTTTATCGACCTGGGGACGAACGCCGAGATGGTCCTCGCAGTACGGGGAGCGTATCGCTGCGCGTCCGCCGCGGCGGGCCCTGCTTTCGAGGGTGGCTCGATCTCATCGGGAACCGGCAGCGTGCCCGGCGCCGTCGCGGCCGTGAGGATAGAAGGCTCGCGCTTCGCCTGGGATCTCATCGGCGGCGGGGAGCCCGGCGAGAAATCAGAATGCCGCGAGACAAGCGGTGCCGGCGAAAAATCTGAACGCGGCGTGCGAACTGAACGCGGCGCGAATGCGTCGCGCGCCCCGCTCGGCCTTTGCGGCTCGGGGCTCATCGACTTCGTCGCGTGCGCGCTCGAGCTCGGGCTCATCGCGCGCGACGGCGCCCTTTCGCCGGTCTGCGCGGAGAAGGGCGTGTTCCTCGATCCCGAGGGTAGGGTAAGGCTCCTTCAAGCGGACGTGCGCGCGCTCCAGCTCGCCAAGGCGGCCGTGCGCGCGGGGATCTCAATACTGCTTGAAGACGCGGGCCTTCGCGCCGAGGACGTCGCGCGCGTGTATCTCGCCGGCGGCTTCGGGCTCTACCTCCGCGAGTCGAGCGCGATCGCGATCGGGCTTTTGCCCGCGGCCTTCGCGGGTAAGACCGTCCCCGTCGGCAATACCGCGCTCGCGGGCGCGTCGCTTCTCGCGCGGGATCCCGAGGGGATGAGCGCGCGGTTCGACGCGATGCTCTCCCAAGCGCGGACGGTCGGTCTTGCCGAGGATCCCCGCTTCGAGCGCCTCTTTATCGATTCAATGAATTTCTAAGCGTTGCTTTCGCGCGATCGGGCGAGGAGCTCGGGGAGCGCGTACACGTCGGCGACGCCGTCGACGAGGATTCCGCCCATGCCGAGCTCGAGCGGGAGCGCGATGTCGATGTCGTAGCGGTCGCCGACCGAAAGGCACTCGGCGGCGGGACAGCCCGCGGCCGCCCGCGCGGCGAGGAACGGCTTTTCGTGGGGCTTCGAGACCCCCGTCGTGTCGAGGCCGATGAGGCTTAAGAACAGGTCGCGGACGCCGAGCGCGTCGAGGGTCTTTCCCGCCGGCAGCACGGGGTTGTTCGTGACGGCGACGAGCGCGTAGCGCGCCTTGAGCGCCTCGAGCGCCTCGCGGAGGCGATCGTCCCGCGAAAGGAATCGCGCCGGCTCGAGAAGCTCCTCTCGCCACCGAATGCTTTCCGCGATCGGCACGCCGAAATGGACGAGCGCGTTCCCGAGGCTAACCTTTCTTCCGTGCGCCTTCGCGTACTCCTCGCGCCACGCGCCGACTTGCCTTCTGGCCTCGTCGTCCGTCATGCCGCGCAGGCGCGCGAAATGCCTGATCTGCGCGTCGACCTGCTCGTGCGCGTATTCGTCGTTCGTGTAGAGCGTCGAGTCGATGTCGAAGATAATCGCGGACAGGCGCTCAGGGATTCGTAGGATTTTCATGCGAAAGGTATTTCTCCGTGTACAGTCGGTGCCTCGCCGCGTCGGGCTCGAAGCGCCGCGCGACGGTCACCATATGACGTGCCGCTTCCTCGATGGAGCCATACTCGCCGAGCGCGGCGAACGCGACGACGGCGTCGCCCATGAGCTCTCCGTCGGGCGTCGAGGTGAGCGCGAAGGTCGCGCCCGCGATGTCCGCCTTCATCTGGTTCCACGTCGCGTTGCGCGCCTGCCCTCCTGAGAGCGCGAACTCCTCGACGGGGCCGGTCGCCGCGCGGAGGGCCTCGACGCCGCGCCGTACCGAAAACCCGATGCGCTCGACGAGCGTCCTCCCGGGATGGATCTCCTCCCCGCGCGCGGGAACGATGGGGCTCGCCGCGATCTCCGCCATGATGTCGGGATACTCCCGCCCGTCTTGGCCGGTCGCGCGCCGCCATGCGTGGAACTCCGCCCCCGTGTCGGGAAGGAGGTACGCCGCGTTCCAGAGCCCGGGAATCACCGAGGGCAGCGAGCGGATCGCCTCGCGCGCGATCGGCAGCGCCGTGCAGACGTTGAGTCCCTCGCTCGTGCCCGCGCGGTCGCACGCCTTTCCGGGCGAGAGCGTCCCCGTTCCGATGAGGGCGACGACGAAGTCGGGCCCGCCCGAGACGACCGGAATGCCCTCGGGCACCGCGTCGAAATCAACCGCCCCCGCGGGGAGAAAACCCGCGCTCTGCGTGCTGACCGCGCCCGCGGGGAATAAACCTGCGTCCGGCGTGGCAATCTCGCTCGGCGCGTAAACCTTGTCCGGGGAGACAGCCCCCACCGCGCGCAAAAGCGTGCGGCGAGAAATTCCCGCGACATGACCGATCGGCGCGAAGGGCGCGAGGCGCGAGCCATCGAGCCCAGTCGCCGCGAGGTCTTCCTTCGTCCAGTACGCGCGCTCGAAGCGCGGGTCGGGGAGAATCGTCGTCGCGTTCCCGGTGAGCGCCCAAACGAGGCACTCAGGCCCCGAAAGGAGCCAGCGCGCGCGCGCGTAGGGTTCGGCGAAGGCGTCGCGGTAGGCCGCGATGCGGGGAATAAAGATAGAAGGCCCGCGGGAGAGAACGGGGTGCGGGGTGTTCGAAGAATGCGGCGTTCCCGCTGAACGCGGGGTCTCAGGTGCGTGCGGGGAGTCAACTAAATGCGGGGAACCAACTAAATGCGTGGAGTCAACTGTATGCCGGGAACTCGGCGAATGAATCTCGATCGGATCGTTCCATAGTAGGACGGGGCCGCAATCGCCCGCGGGGTCGACGGAAACGAGCGTCGGCCCGTTACCCGAAACAACGATCGCCTCGGGCGCGAAGGGCACGGAGCCCGACGCTGCGAGCGACGCCTTGATCCGGGCGCAGGCCTCGGCGAACGCGAGCGCCCAGTCGCGCGCGGCGCGGCGGGTCTCGGGAAAGCGGACGCGCGCCTGCGCGAGCACCCGCCCTTGGCCGTCGATGAGCGCGGCCTTGAGGGAAGAGGTGCCGATGTCGCAGGCGAGCGCGGTGCGTTCCATCAGGGGAGGCCCGTCACTCGAGTTCTTCGGTCTTGTCTTGCTTGACGAGCTTCTCGATGATGTTGCGATTGTCGAGAAGGTCGCTTAGGGATTGGTTGTGGTGGAGGCGCGAGATAACCTGCGCGAAAAGGCCGGAGACGTTCGTCTTGATGTACCACTCCTTCGTGAGGAGCTTCTCGTGATAGACGGCGTTCGTGCCGATGATGCGGAAGAAGTTTCCCTTCGCGTAC
>DAOPYF010000008.1:0-12429 GCA_035352735.1 Treponemataceae bacterium
TTCCCTGCATACCGCCCATCTGGCCCATGCCCTGCATTCCCTGCATACCGCCCATTTGTCCCATTCCCTGCATCCCCTGCATGCCGCCCATCTGGCCCATGCCCTGCATTCCCTGCATGCCGCCCATCTGGCCCATGCCCTGCATTCCCTGCATACCGCCCATTTGTCCCATTCCCTGCATCCCCTGCATGCCGCCCATCTGGCCCATGCCCTGCATTCCCTGCATGCCGCCCATCTGGCCCATGCCCTGCATCCCCTGCGCGCCGCCCATCTGGCCCATGCCAAGGCCTGCTAAGGCGTCTGCGGGCGTTGCGGTCGGTATCGCCGCGTCGCCCGATGAGGCGCCGAACGCGCTCGCGATATCGACGGCCATCTGATAGGGAATGATCTCCCAAAGGGAAAACGCCGAACCGTCGAGATTGATAGGATAGGTAAAGACCGCGAAATCGCCCTGGGGAAAGCGAACCATCGCCTTCGGCACGTGAACGGACTCCGCGGGATTGTTCACTGCGCCCTTGATGCCCGCCTTATCGAGCGCGGTAATCTCGATGCCGACATGCTGCGAGATGGTCTCGCTGATGACCGAAAGGGACATCTCGTCGAGCTCCGCGTTCGGCTCGTTATTGACGAGGCTGACTATCTTCTGGGCAAGTTCCGGGGGAAGCACGAAAAGGTGGTCCCCGGGGATCCCAGCGTTGAAATCGATAACGCAGCCGACGACCATCTCGGGAAGCTTGCGGAGGAAGGTATCGCGCTTATGCGTCTCGACGATGGTTGCGCCGAACTCCGCGGTCTTCGAGGTCATGGACTCGAGATTGCTCTTGACGCTGTCTATGTTCGCGCCGAGGAATTTTTTGAGCGCGCCTACCTGGGAGTCGGAAAGCCCTTGCGAAGGAGCGGCGGACGCGGCACCCATTCCCCCCATGTCGACACCGGCCAACAGGGCATCAATCTCGTCTTGAGATATGGAACCGTCACTCATATGCTTCCTCTCCTTCTACTGTTAATTCCTCGAATTCTTCCTGTTCCAGATCAGCGAGTTTCTTTATGACTTGCACGGCGACCTTTTTCCCGATGACGCCCGCCTGGCACAGGAATTTCTTCTTGCTTCCGACGCTGAGGGTAAAGGGATCGCCCACGCGGACGTTCGAGAGCCTCACGACGTCGCCCAGGCGAAGGTTAAGCACGTCGCGCACCGAGAGGTTGATCGTACCGATCTCGGCGACGACGTCCATCTCGACCGTCGAGAGCTTTTCCTTGAGGACGCCCATGTACTGGGTCGTGGAGCTTCTGCGAACCGACGAAAACCAAAATTGGCTCGATAGCTTCGATATGATAGGCTCGATGGTGATGTACGGGATGCAAAAGTTCATCATCCCCTCTTCCTCTCCGACCTTCGTCTCGAGGGTCACGAGGACGACCATTTCCGACGGGGGAACGATCTGCGCGAACTGCGGGTTCGTCTCGATCTGACCGAGACGGGGCCTGAGGTCGATAACCTGCGTCCACGCCTCGCGCATGTTCGCGAGGATGCGCACGATGATCCCTTCCATGACCGAGGACTCGATATCGGTAAGGTCGCGCTGGACCTTCGTGCCCTGGCCCGTGCCGCCGAAAAGGCGATCGATGATCGAGAAGGTGACCGACGGGTCGATCTCGAGGATCGCGTTTCCCTTCAGGGGGTCCATATTGATGACCGCGAGCGTCGTCGGGGTCGGTATCGATCGGATGAATTCCTCGTAGGTAAGCTGGTCGACCGAGGCGACGTGTACGTGCGCCATGCTCCTGAGCTGCGCGGAAAGCGCGGTGGTCGTCAGGCGCGCGAAGGTTTCGTGCATGATCGAAACCGTGCGGATCTGTTCTTTCGAGAACTTGTCGGGACGCTTGAAATCGTAGATCTTAATCTTGCGGGTATCGTTTACCGGACGAAAGTCCTCGGTATCCGTGTCACCCGCGCTGATCGCGGTGAGAAGCTGGTCTATTTCATCCTGCGAAAGAACTTCGGTCATGTGCTTCCTTACTGTTCGACTATTTCGTACTTGGTAAAGCGGACGTCCTTAATCTTCGACTTCGTCAGGATATTGTCGTTAATCTCGTTTCTTATCTCTATCTTAATCTTTTCCTCGTTCCGGAGATCCTCGGCGGTATTGCGCTGGAAATAGGAACGAAGGTAATCCTTGAGCTCGACGATGCGCGATGAAAGTTCGGTCGGCGCGATCTTGTCGTTTTCCTCGTAGCCGAGCGCGACGTCGACGACGACCGAAGCGGGGATTGGGTCGGCAGTTCGGGTCTGAATGGTGCCGATCGCCTGCGAAAACCAGGCGAGAACCTCTCGCTGGCCGGTATATTCCTCTGAAATGGGGATCGGCGACTGGCTTTTCCCGGCGCCTCCCATGATATTGACGGTCACGACGACGACAGTAACGATAAAAACGAGCGCCCCTAACACGATCGCGACCCACTTCAGGAGCTGCGGAAGCATTCCGCTGCCGCCCTTTTTCGAGCCGCCCTCGCTTGAACCGGTGTCCGCGCCTTCTAGATTGATGTCATCCTGCTCATCCATAGCCTGTATCCTTTTTTATACCCAGAATAGTATCATTAAAAATGACCTTCGTCCAGGATAATTATATCGATGCGTCTGTTGTAGGCACGGCCCTCAGCGGTGTCGTTCGAGTAGAACGGCCGCGTGTCGGCGTAGCCCGTGACCGCGAACCGTTTTTCGTCCGCGCCGAAATCGGTCAGATAATGGAGGACATTGATGGCGCGCATGCTCGAAAGTTCCCAGTTGCTCGGCCACTTCTTCGGGTCCGTGTCGCCCGAATCGGTATGTCCCTCGATCCTGAAGCGCCGCTTCGCGAGATCGGTCTGGGAGAGGAATTGCGCGACGCGAAGGAGCGAGTCCCGCGTCTGCTCGATCTTGATCTCCGCGCTACCGGTCTCGAAGAAGGAATCCGCCGCGAGGGTGATGACGAGTCCGCGCTCGTCGCTCGTGACGGTTATCTTATTTGATTTGATGTCGGGCGCGAAGGCGCTGACCGCCCGCTTGACCGCGGTCCCGAGCGACTTGCCCTTTTCCATGGAAGGAAGCTCGTTGATGTTGTTGCCGAGATCGGAAAGCGTGCCCGAGGCGAGGGACTTGCCGCCGCCCGTGGCGTCGTTCGTGATCGCCGCCTGCATCGCCTGCACTTGGACGACATCAGCTTCTGATGGCTCGTAGAGCATGACGAAAAAGCACAGACACAGCGTGATCATGTCCGCGTAGGTGTTGAGCCATCCCATTGTCGAAGGCTTGGCTTGCCTTTTCTGTGCCATAGTATGCGTCAGTCCTTCAGCACGTCTGACTCGATGGTCCTACGGTCCTTCGGGTTCAGGTAGGTGAGCATCTTCTGCGCCAGGATGCGCGGGTTGTCGCCCGCCTGTATCGAAAGGACGCCCTCGATGATCATCTCCCGGGAGCGCGCCTCGCAGTTATTCTGATAGCCGAGCTTTCCGGCCATCGGGACGAAAAGCCAGTTCTGCATCATCGAGCCATACAGGGTCGTGACGAGCGCGACGGCCATATTCGGCCCGAGCGAGCTCTTATCGGCGAGGTTCGAGAGCATTCCGATGAGTCCGATAACCGTTCCGAGCATTCCGAATCCCGGGGACAGGGTCGCCCACTGGTTGACGAGGGTAATCCAGGTGTTGTGTCTGGCCTCCATCTGGTTGAGCTCGTTCTCCATGAGCGAGCGGATGACCTCGCCGTCGGTGCCGTCGACGACCAGCCTCAGGCCGTTCCGCATGAACTCGTCGTCAAGGTCCTGGATCTCGTCCTCGAGCGCGAGGATCCCCTCGCGGCGCGCCTTCTCCGAGAAGGCCACGAGCTTTTGCACGATCGTTTTCTCGCCGAAATCCCACGTCCTAAAGCAGCGGCTTAAGACCCCGAAGATCCCGACGACGTACGAGAGCGGGTAGGTCATGTAGAGGCACATGTAGGAACCGCCGCCCGTGATGCAAAGGGACGGAAGGTCGACGAGCCCTCCGAGCGATCCGCCGAGGAACGCGCCGAATATAACGATGCCGAGTCCCCCAAAAAGCCCAATCCACGATGCTATGTCCATAGGCTCCCTACTCCTCGTTCTTAAACGCGCCGATCTGTCGGCGATACGCGATGATTCGATCGATTATGTCTTCGGGTTTTTCCTTGATGACGACGTGCTTGCCCGAAAGCATGACGAGCGTGACGTCGGGATTAACCTCGATTGATTCTATTTGATGGGGATTGATCCAATACTGTTTGCCGTTCAGCTGCGTAACCGCTATCATTGGTCTACCTTTTTAAAACGGGTTTCTCGAGGGCATGGCGCTCGCGGGCTGCGCGCGGCGGCTGCAATGACGCCGCGTGCCGCGAAATCCCGCGCGAAGCGCGATAAAGAAAGCGAGCAAGCCCGGCCATCACGCCGGGCTTACTGCATTATACCCTATTAGCGTTTCAAACTCAACACGGTTTCAAGCAAAGTGTCCGACGTCTGAATCGTCTTGGAGTTCGCCTGGAATCCGCGCTGGGTCACGATCATGTCGGTAAACTGCTCGGTGAGGTCGACGTTGCTCATCTCGAGCGCGCCGGCGATCAGCTTACCCTTTCCCGCGACGCCCGAAACGCTCACGTTCGCGATACCCGAGTTATTCGACTGCACGTAGGTGTTCTCGCCGGCCTTCTCGAGACCGCCCTGGTTGGCGAAGCTCGCCATCGCGATCTGCCCGAGGGTACGGTTCGCGCCGTTCGAGTAGACGCCGGTGATCACGCCCGACTGGTCGATCTTGAAGTTCTCAAGATATCCCATCGCGAAGCCGTCCTGCTCGTAGGCCTTCGTCGAGCTCTTCTCGGCAAACTGGGTGACGGTATTCTTCACGCTGCCGATCTCCCCGAGGTTCACGTTGAAGGTATGGCGGGTCGGTGCCCCGTTCGCGTCCGGGTTCGCGCCCAAGACGTTATAGGAAACCTGGACCTGCACCTTTCCCGCCGGGGCGGTCGTGTTGCCCGCGGTGTCGGTGACGCCCTGAAGCATGCCGTTGTTGTCGAAGGTCACGTTGAAGGTGTTCGCGGTCCCGTCGGTCGTTTTGAGCCCGACGCGGGTCGCCGTCTGGTCGGCCTTCGTGGGATCGACGTTTACCGTCGCCTTCCACTGGTTCTGGGTTCCCGGAACGCGGGTGAAGGACACGTTGAGGGTGTGCTCCTCGCCGAAGTTGTCGTATACCTTAAACTCCGTCGCCCAGGTAGCGCCCGCAACGTCCGCCGCCGACGCACCCTCGGGAAGCTCGGGAAGGCGCTTGTCGAGGTTACACGCGTAGTCGACGTTGGTCGTCGCGCGCGCGGCGATCTTCGAGCCGACGGGGATCACGAGGTCCTCGGTCTGGCTCGAGGTGTTGAGCACGAGCCTTCCGCCGACGTCCTTCGCCTGCCAGCCCTGCACGCGCATGCCGTTTCCCGGGTTGACGAGCGTTCCCTGGTTGTCGAGCCCGAAGGTTCCCGCCCGGGTGTAAAAGCTTTTCTCGCCCGCCTTCATCACGAAGAAGCCGTTTCCGGATATCGCGACGTCGGTCTGGATGCCGGTCGTCTGGAGCGAGCCCTGGGTGTGGATCGTGTCGATGCTCGCGATGTTCATGCCGAGTCCGACCTCTTTCGGGTTCACGCCGCCGAGCTCGTCGGTGGGCTTCGCCGCGCCGGACATCTGCTGCGAGATGAGGTCCTGGAAGTTCACGCGCCCGCGCTTAAAGCCGGTCGTGTTGACGTTCGAGATATTGTTACCGATGACGTCCATGCGCGTCTGGTGATTCTGCATTCCGGCTACCGCGGAATAAAGCGATCGCATCATAGTGTTTGTCCCCCGTTGTCTGCGTATACGGTCTTTACCGACGACCAGTCGTACCAGGTGCCGTTCACCATTACCTGCGGATAGTCCCCGCGGGTCGTGGCGGTAATCTTACCGGACACCTTGCTTTCACCCATGTCGATATCGACCGTCTTGCCGACGGACGACGCCGCCTCGCTTCCGGTGAGCAGCGACGTGAGTCTCGTGAAGCCGGAGCTCATGTTGGTCATTTGCTCGAGGCTCGAGAACTGCGCCATCTGCGCGATAAACTGGGTGTCCTCGGTCGGCGCGGTTGGGTCCTGGTGGGATAGCTGCGCGATGAGGAGCTGGAGAAAATCATCCTTGCCGAGTTCTGTCTTGGGGGTCCTTCCATTGACCGCAAGCGTTTTGTTCAGTGCGTCGACCTGAAACTGAGTCTTCGTGCGCTCTTGCGCACTCATCCCAGTGTCAAGCGTCATTGCTGCATCCATTTTTACCCCGCTTACGCGAAAACGTTAATGGCGGACACGCCGGCTTCCCGGTATCCGTCACCAATACTATCGACAGGTTCGACGCCCGACATTACATCGGGAATCGCCGAAGCGTAGAAAGGCGAGCTTTTGTTGCCCATCGCCTCGCGCTGGCCTGAGCCCGCGCCGTTTTCTCCCGCGAAGGAGAGGTCGAAGCCCGCGCTCTCGAAGCCGCCGTCGACGAACGCGTCGGAAAGCCCGCCCATATTCTCGTTGAAGGCCTCATAGGCCTCCGCGGAGGAGACGACGATCTTTCCCGATATCTTCCGGTCGCCCGAAAGCTCGAGGCTGATCTTGACGTTTCCGAGCGATTCGGGATGAAGGGTGAGCTTGATGGTTCCCGCGTTGTTGTCGCGGAGGACGATGGCTCCCGTCTTCACGATGTCGGCCGCGTTCGACCGGAGTTCCTGCGAAAGCATCGAGGCGAAGCTTCTGCCCTCGCCGTCGCGCTTCTCCGCGATCCGGGACTCCTGGCCCGCGAGCGAACCCTTATTATCGTCGGCGCCCCTGATCGCGAGCGTCATGTCGGCGCTGCCGTCATTGTTGAGCTTGACGGTCTTCGCGAAGGGGCTATCGCCCGCGGCGAGGGGATTGTCCGCCGTCCGCTCGTCGCGGACCGTGATGACGGCCTTCTTCTCGCCTCTGCCCGCCTTCGCGCCCTTTACGCCCTGCGTTTGCTCGGTGCCCGCTTCAAGCGAGCCCTGTGTCTTTTGCGCGCCGGATGCGGCTAGCGTTCCGCCGCGCGCAAGGAGCATTCCCGCGGGGATCGCGCCTTCCATGCCATCGGTGGCTTGGCGGACGTTCCCGCCCTTTTTACCCGGGCGGGGCGAGGCGCTCGAGGCTTCGCGCGCTTCAAGGGCATCGGCGCCCCGTTCGGCGCTCTTGTCCTCGAGGTTTGCCGCGAGCGTTTCGCGCGCGTTGGTTTGGACGGGGTTTTCCCCCTCGGGGGATTCCGCGTCATGCCCGAGGGCATGGCCACCGGACGCCTTCGCGCCCTTCGCCGCGCGCGGGCGGTCGTTTTGCGCCTTGTCGGCTATCGACGGGGGCTTTTTCCCGTCCTTTCCGGCATCCTTGTTGATGAGGGTGTGTCTTTCACCCGGGACCGCTTTCGCGTCCCCTGCTCCCCTTCCGGCGATTCCGTGGCCCAACGGGGATACCCCGTCGGCCATACCGTCCATGGCGCCGGCAATCATCTTGTCGATCATTGCGAGGAATGAAGATCCGTTTCGTGCAGTTTCAGCGCCCGTTTTTCCGCCCATGACCCCATGAAATGCCGGCAGCGGGCCCTTCGCGCCTTTCGGTCGCGGGGGTTCTGCGGATTTTGGCGTCAGAACGTCAAGCGTTTGCATCACTTACGTACCTCCTTAACGGTCGGCGCGTTCCCGCACCGGGGACACGCCTACCCTTCAATTGTCGAGAGGTACGGATGAAGGATTGATTCTTTTTTTCGGTAAAGTAAAAAAAAACGCGAACCGGGCCATTCGCCGATTCGCGTTTTCGTCAGAACGATTTCGTGTTTATGGAAGGGATGCGGGCTTATTCGCCATCTTCCGCTGTATCTCGGCGGCGCGATCCGGGGGCATGAGCGAAAACCAGTAGGCGACCGACGAGGCGTTTCCGGCTTTTTTCGCCTTCGCCTCGACGTTCCTAAGGATATCGATGATGTCCTGATCGTCCATCGCAAGCAGGTTATCGACGGCTTTCTTCGGGGGCATACCATTCATGTAATCGGCGATCTGGCTGATGTTCGCGTCGCGGTCGTCGGTCTGCTTGAGCATCTCGTTGAAGGTCCGCTCTCGCTCCTCGACCGACGCGAGCCGGTCGTCGAGTTCCTGCGACATCTGCATGATCTCGCCTTCCTTTCGGTCGAGATCCTTTTCCTTGCTGTCGAGTTCCTCGGAGCGGAGATTAACCGCCTCCAGGCGCTTGGCGATGCGATCCGCGTCAAGGTCGCCGTCCTCGGCCGGCAAGGTCGAGATCCCGGCGCGCGGGGTCATGCCGAAAAGCCTGTACACCGGCGCGAAAACGGCGCGCGACTGAATGACGCCGAGATAGTCGAACCAGAGAATGCCGCCGCCGGCGAGCAGGAGAATGAGAATGAGCAGCACGAAAACCCTACCGATTGTACCCCGACCAGCCACGTTTCCTCCAAATGCGGACCATGAGCGCTCAAAAACGAGCCCAACGCATCAATAGCCCATTATAAACGCAGTTTTTACGCCTATACAAGAGCATTTTCGGCAAGAAGGGGTACCGGCTTGAAGGGCTTTACCCGATCTGCTCGAGAAAGGTATACGCCTGCCCCGCCTTTCCCGCGCGGCCCGTCCTTCCGATGCGGTGAACGTAGTCCTCGTAGGTGGTCGGCTGGGAGAAGTTGATGACGTGGGTGATGTCCGACACGTCAAGCCCGCGGGCCGCGACGTCGGTCGCGACGAGGATATCGATCTCCCCGGACTTGAGCTTCGCGATCGCGCGCGTGCGCTGCGCTTGGCTCTTGTTCCCGTGGATGCGGTCGGCGCTGAAGCCGCGCGCGACGAGTTCCTTGCAGAGCTTTTCGACCTGGTGCTTGGTGTCGTCGAAGATGATCGTCTTGCCGCGCCCCTCGGAGATGAGGAGGTCATGGAGCTTGCCGATCTTGTCTTCCTTCCCGCGGTACCAGATGACGTCTTGGTTGACGCCGTCGGCGGTGACGCCCGTCTTGGTGGAAACCGTCACGGCGTCGCGCGCGAAGCGGCAGATGAGCTTTTCGGTCTCGCCTTCCATCGTCGCGCTGAAGAAGAGCGATTGGCGGTCGGGATTGACCTTCGAGAGGATCGCGGTGATGTCGCGGATAAAGCCCATGTCAAGCATTCGGTCGACCTCGTCGAGCACGACGCGGTTGAAGCGGGAAAGGTTGAGCGTACCCTGCCCGATGTGGTCCTTGATGCGGCCGGGCGTGCCGACGACGATCCGGGGTCCCTGGGCGAGCGCGCGGGTCTGGAGGTGCATCGAGGCGCCGCCGATGACGAGCGCGATCTTGAGCCCGCAGCCCTTCGAGAAGGAAAGGAGCTCGTCGACGATCTGCTGCGCGAGCTCGCGGGTCGGCGCCATGACGATGAGCCGGTTTTCCATGTGGGTGACGAGATCGTGGATGAAGGGCACGGCGAACGCGGCGGTCTTGCCGGTTCCCGTATTCGCGATGCCGACGACGTCATGGCCGTCGAGCACGAGCTGGATCGTCTGGTCCTGGATCGGGGTCGGTTCCTTATATCCCTTCGCGAGGATGTTCTCGATAATCTTCGGATGCACCTTGAAATCGGTGAACTCGTACTTCGGGACGTATTCCTCTTCCTGGACGATGACGGCCTTGCGGACGAACTTCGCCGGATCGATGTACTGCTTTACCCTGCCGCCGCGCTGCCGGGCTTCCCCGCCTGAGGCCCGTCCGCCCCGCTGGGGATTTCCCCGCAAATGAGGCTGAACGTAGGCAGCCTCGGGTTTTTTCCGGGAATCCGGGCGAGCCGCTTCGCGGGAATCGTTCCGTCGGGCGCCCCGCTGGGCGGGAGCGTCGGCGCGGCCTGAGTCGCGCGCGGTTTCGCGATTGGAATTGCGCGCGGTGTCCCGATCAAAATCGCGGCCAGAATCGCGCTCGGCGCGATATGCGCTTCGGGCGGGACGAGGGCGAGAAGAAAAGCCCGATCCGGCCACCTCGGCTACGGATGCGGCGATATCGGCGGTGGACGCTTGAGGGCGTCTCGAGCCTGCTCTTGATGAATGCCGGGAATCGGAGGCCGGCCCATGGTTTCCGGTGTTGCCCGAGGGCCGTTTACCGGACTGCCGGGAAGAGCCCGGCTTTGCAGATAATAAAGAAGATTGCATAATTTAACATATAATACTATTTATCGCAGATAATGTCATCTGTTTGAACCTTGTATATGAAGAAAATATCTAGTTACGCCAAGGAAAGGGGTTTTCGATGGCCTAAGGGCGAACAATCTGCTATACTCGCGTTCCCATGACATTCGACTATCAGGCAGAGCTCAATCCAGAACAATACGAAGCCGTTTCCTCGATCGACGGCCCGGTGCTTATCATCGCGGGCGCGGGATCCGGGAAAACCCGCGTCATTACCTTCCGGATGGCCTATATGCTCGATAAAGGCGTCCCGCAATCCCAGATTCTCGCCCTCACCTTCACGAACAAGGCGTCAC
The DNA here is from genome assembly GCA_035352735.1 of Treponemataceae bacterium. GTDB lineage: Bacteria > Spirochaetota > Spirochaetia > Treponematales > Treponemataceae > Teretinema. The sequence goes on from DAOPYF010000008.1 coordinate 10,552, forward strand.
GGGAGATGGCCGAGCGCGTTAAGGAGCTCACGGGGAAAAAGCTCCAGATGCTCACCGTAAGCACCTTTCACGCCTTTGGGGTCAAGATCCTCCGCGAGGACATCCAGCGACTCGGATGGCGCGAGAACTTCAGCATCTACGACGACGTCGACCGAAACCAGCTCATCAAGGAAACGGGGCGCGAACTCGGCTTTACCGCCGACGCGCTCGACGTGTACGCGATCGGCAACCTCTTTTCCCAGATCAAGACCGGCATGAAGCATTGGGGCGAAGGCGCGAACGACCAGTACGAGCGCCTCTACGAGGAATACCAAAGCGGGCTCAAGCTCTATAACGCGGTCGACTTCGACGACCTCATCGTCCTTCCCATCAAGCTCTTCCGCGAGCACCCCGAGGTTCTCGCCAAGTACCGCGACCGCTTCAAATACATCATGGTCGACGAGTTCCAGGACACGAGCCTCCAACAGTATCAGTTCATGCACGCGATCGCCGACCGGAACGTCTGCGTCGTCGGCGACGACGACCAGTCGATCTACTCCTGGCGCGGCGCGAACTACGAGAATATCGTGATGTTCGAGCGCGACTTTCCCGGCCTCAAGGAGATCAAGCTCGAGCAGAACTACCGCTCGACGGGGACCATCCTCGCCGCGGCGAACGGCGTCATCGCGCACAACACGAACCGGAAGGAAAAGTCCCTGTGGTCGGGAAACGACTCGGGTAAGCCCATCGAGATCTATATCCCGGAAAACGAGGCTGACGAGGCGGACTTCGTCGCCGACACGATCCAGGAAATTCGGATGGAAGAAAAGCGGAGCTACGCGGACTTCGGCGTGCTGATCCGGGCGAACACCCTCTCGCGCGCGGTCGAAGAAGCGTTCCTCGAGGCGAACATCCCGTACCTCATGTCCGGCGGCACGAGCTTCTTCCAGCGGAAGGAGATCAAGGACGTCATCAGCTACCTCCGCGTGATCGCGAACCCCGACGACGACATCAACCTCCTCAGGATCATCAACACGCCGAGGCGCGGCATCGGACGAAAAAGCATCGAGGACATCTCCGCCGTCGCGACGAACATGAAGTGCTCGCTGTGGGTCGCCATCGAATCGCTCATCGCGATCCCGGAGTTTACCCTCGGCGCCGAGCCGCCACCCGGCGCGCTATCCGAGAAGTCGCGCGCCGATCTCGAAACCTTCGTCAACTTCATCAACGAGCACCGCGCGACGATGCTCTCGGGAAAGGACCTTTCGAACAAGGTCAAGAAGATGGTCGACGAGATTGACTACTGGAGCTATCTCGTGCAGGAGTACCAGAAGAACGAGAAGGCCGCGCGCTACAAGTTCCTCAACATCGACAGCCTCATCAACTCGATCTCGACCTGGGAGAAGGACCCCGATAACTTCAAGAAGTCGCTCTACGATTACCTCAACCGGATCACGCTCATCAGCCGCGACGACATGGACGATGACGAGGACAAGGGAAAGGTAAACCTCATGACGATCCACGCGTCGAAGGGGCTCGAGTTCCCGGTCGTCTTCATCGTCGGCGCGGAGGACGGAATCATCCCGCACGCCCGGAGCATGGAGGAAGGCGGCGGCAGCGTCGAGGAGGAACGGCGCCTTTTCTACGTCGCGATCACCCGCGCGCGGGACAAGCTCTTTATCTCGAGCTGCCACCACCGGCGCAAGATGGGCGGCGTCGTCGAGTGCGCGCCCTCGCCGTTCCTCGAGGAAATTCCGGCGGAGCTCGTCGAATACCACGAGCCGACCGAGCCGATGGAGACGGACGACGCGCTCGACATACTCGCTAAGATGAAGGCGAAGTTCACGATGTGACCGAAGGCGCGCGGCGAACCGATGCGCTGACGCCGCGAGGCTGCTC
>DAOPYF010000008.1:12529-37832 GCA_035352735.1 Treponemataceae bacterium
ACGATGTGACCGAAGGCGCGCGGCGAACCGATGCGCTGACGCCGCGAGGCTGCTCATTGACAGCGCTTTACCCGTAAGCGTATGATTCAAGGCATGAACTTCGAGAAATTCCTTATCGACGGCGCCGACGTGCGCTTTCGCCAACTCGCGTGGACGCCTTTTTCCCGCGCGGACTTCGAGCGCATCTCGGCGGGAGCCGCCCCCGAATCCTTCAGGCAGAGCGACCGCGTCCCGCTTTGGGGTATCGCGTATATCCTCGACGACGCGGTCGGCTTCTACGTGAACGCGAGCGTCCCCTCCTCGCTTTCGTCGATGGTCGGCCTGAAAAGCGAGCCCCTGCCCGCCATTGACCTCAGGATCCCCTTTACCGCGTTCCGCGCCGCGCGCTATACGAGGCCGCGGGAACCGAAAACGCGGTTTGGCAAATTCCTTTCGTCGTTTATCGTGAAAAGCGAGAACGTCATCGAGCTCGAGTGGGGAACCGCGGGCGGTGAGGCGTTTTGCGTCAGGGTATTCGCCGCGCAGGACACGCGCGAGTTCGAGCGCCTTCTTTCCGAGAAGTCAGGCCGCTAGTCTTCCTCAAACCGCAAGGTTCCGTCCTTACCGACATAGAGCGAGTACTCTTTACCGGGCTCGATCGACTGGAGCCCGACCGTTCGGTGCGCGAGCGAGCCGAACGCCGATGGCATCCAAAGCTCGGTTCGCGCGACCGAGAAGAGGCGGCGCAGCGCCTTCCGCTCGAGGGGCGAAAGCCGCGGCGAGTCGTATATCGCGGGAAAGCCCGAGCGGTTATAATACCGAACGAGGTCGACGCCGCTTCCGGGCGGCGTCGCGTCGGTATACATGAGGAACGGAAAGACGATCCACCCGTTTCCCGCCTTAATCTCAATGCAGTCCATCTTGATTTCCCAGCCAGCCCACGAGCGCTCGAGGGTTCCCGCGAGGTCACCGTCGACAGTCTGGAACTCGGCGCGCGCGCTTACCGTGTCGACGCTTCGGCCATAGACGGTAACGGTCACCGGCAATCGGGCGTCGGAGAGGGCGAGCCTGTTGAGCTCGCCGCCCATGCGCTCTGACCAGAGGTAAAACGACACGAATCGCGCCGTCGCGAAAACTGCGACGGCCGCCGCGAGAAGCGCGACCGCGATGACCGTCCACTTACCCCGGGCGGTCTTCATTACGCGCCCTGCCTGAGCGCGGAGTAAATCTCGATAAGGGTGTTGAGCGGATACCGCCCCCGGTTCGCAGGGCTCGTCGAGGGAAGCGGTATCGAGTCGATGCCGGTCGTCGGCCTGCAAAGCTTTCGGTACAGGCTATCGGCCTTTTCGCCGGTCGTGTACACCGTGCGTATCGAGGTCTCGCGCAGGAGTTTGGCGATGTCGTTCGCGACGGGTTTTTTAATCGAAGAATCCTCGGAGCCCTTTATCTCGCAGCTCGCGAGCACGTCCCAAAGCGCGATGCCATGGCCGAGCACGAAGGCGGTTTTCTGCTCGACCGTGTACGGGAGGGGCTCGTCGAACACGGCCGAAAGGACCTGCCAGAATCGGTTCTGCGGATGCGAGTAGTAGAACCCGGCCTCGCGCGAAGCGGTCGAAGGCATGGTTCCCAGGATGAGTATCGAGCTCGACTCGCTATAAACGGGATCGAGCGAATGGAATACGAGCGAAGGTTGATTCATAGGTTTAGTTCCATTTGCGAGCGCGCGTCGGTCTTTGCCTTTTTCGCGCCCGCGCTATTCGATGCCGAGGCGGGCATCTTTCCCTCGAGAATGCCGAGAAAGGCCGCCTCGTCGATAATCGCCACGCCAAGGTCGCGCGCCTTTGCGTTCTTCGATGAGCCCGAGTCGGGCGAGTTGGTTACGAGAAAGCTCAACCCCTTGACCACCGAGGACTTTGCCTGGCCCCCGAGCTCCTTGACCCGCGCCTCAGCCTCGGGCCGCTTCATCGACTCAAGCTCGCCGGTAAAGCAGAAGGAAAGCCCGGAGAGGATCCCCCCCGCGACGGGAGGCTTTATGGTAACGGCGCCTGAGGAAAGGAGCGCGTCCATCTCGCCCGCGAGCGAGGCGAGCCCGGCCTTGAGCGCGCGCGCCATGATCTGCCCGAACTGGTAGACTTCCGCGATGGATTCTTCGTCCGCACCCTTGAGCTTCTCGAGGGTATCGTAGCCGCTCGCGACGAGCTTCTCGACCATCGTCTCGCCGATTCCCTCGATGTCGAATCCCGCCACGAACTGCGCGAGGCTCACGCTGCTTTTCGCGCGGAGGGACTTGAGCGCCTTCGCGGCGCTGAGATCTCCCATCCGGTCGAGCGCGGAAAGCTCCTCGAGGGTCAGGGTATAGAGGTCGGGGATCGAGCGAACGCGGCCCGAGTCGAAAAGCCGCTTGATCAAAAGCTCCCCGAAGTCGCGGACGTCGAGCACGCCTATCCATTTCTCGATCCGGTGGTGGATGAGCTTCGGGCATTCGGGATTCGGGCAAAAAAGGCGCGTCCCCTCGTCGACGAGCGCGGACCCGCACGCGGCGCAGGCGTCGGGCTGCCCGATGGGAACCGAGTCTTCCGGGTTCGAGACGAGGGCCTCGATCTTCGGGATGATCTCCCCGCGCTTGGTCACGACGACGCGGCTTCCGATGCGGAGGTTCATCGACGCGATCATGTTCGGGTTCGCGAGGTTCGCGCGCTGCACGCAGGTTCCCGCGAGCTGCACGGGGTCGATCCGCGCGATCGGGGTATAGGTCGCGCCCGACTCGCTCCACTCGACCTCGCGGAGCACGGTCACCGCCTCCTCGAGGCTGAACTTGAAGGCGATCTGCTTTTCGGGCCTTGAGCGCGCGAGGTCGGCGGGGTCTATCTCCCTGCCCTTGATCACGAGCCCGTCGATGTCGTAGTCGATCGAGGAACGCGCGTCCATGACGCGCGCGCGGTACTCGATGACCTCATGCGCTCCCGCGCACGTCTCGGTGGGCACGGTCGTGAAGCCGTTTCCCTTGAGCCACTCGAGCTTTCCGTATTCGTCGGAAAAGGGCATATACCCGGTAAAGGGGCTCCCCGGGATCCCCGGCGCCGCGTCGTAGCAGATAACCTCGAGCCGCTCGCTGCCCGAACCGTCCTTCCGCTTCATGAGGCCATTCGCCGCGTTCCGGCAATTCGCCTTGTCGCTGAAGAACTCGTCGTGCACGGCGTGCGTCATGATGACCTCGCCCCGCACGCCGCCCGAGAAGGGATGCGCGCCCTTGGGGCCCGACTCTCCCGAAAGGACGGGAACCACGCCGCGCATCTTCCGCGCGTTAGCCGTGATGTCGTCGCCGATCCTCCCGTCGCCGCGGGTTACCGCCTTCGCGAACGAACCCCGCTCGTACTGAAGCTCGAGGCTCGCGCCGTCGAGCTTGTACTGCACGATGAATTCGTCGAAGGCCATCTTTTCGGCCCACGCCTCGAAGGCCTCGGGATTCGCGGCCTTCTCCTGGCTTCCCATCGGGATCAGGTGATATTCCTTCGGGAAGCCGTCGGTCGACTCGGAGTTGATCGTGGAGAAAAGCGGGTTATCGGGCTCGAGGCCTTTGAGCTCGTCCCAGAGGACGTCGAAGTCCGCGTCCGATATCTCGGGGTTTCCGTTGTAATAGAGGTCTTGGTGATGCTTGATTGCGCGCTCAAGCTCGCGCGCGCGGTTCTTTCGTGCCATGGGCGCTACTCCGCCACGGGCTTTTTCTTGAACATGAGCTCATAGATCTCGTGGTTCGCCGCGCGTCCCTTCTCCTCGAAGCGGGTCTCGGGCCGCCAAGTTTGCCGCGGCGCGAACCCCTCGTACGCGCTTTCGAGTCCCTGCGTGGCGGCAAGTTCCAGAAAAGCCTCTTCGCCATAGGGTTCCCAATCGGTCACCATGTAGATATACCCGCCGGGCGCGAGCTTTTGCTCCATGAGGTTCGTCCGGGGCCGCTGCACGAGCCGCCTTTTATGGTGCCGCTTCTTTTGCCACGGGTCGGGAAAGAAGATATGAAACGCGGCGACCGAGCCGTCCGGTATCATGCAGCGGAGCACCTCGAGCGCGTCGTACTCGATGACCCTGAGGTTCGAGAGGTTCCGCCGCTCGATCTCCCCTAAGAGGCGCCCGACTCCCGCGCGATGCACCTCGATCCCGAGATAGTTCTTTTCCGGGTTTTCCGCCGCGATGATCGCGGTCGCCCGACCCATGCCGAAGCCGATTTCTATCGTCACCGGCATGGTGTTCTCGTAGACGTCGGTAAAATTAAGGATTGATTCCTGAAACGGGAGGCTCCAGCGCGCGGAATGAATCTCGTAGTCGCGTTTTTGCGCCTCGGTCATTCTGCCGGCGCGAAGCGCGTAGGTATGAATGCTGCGTAAGTGTGCCGTCTTGTCCTGATCGGAATTTTCCATATTATTCTATATTTTAGCGCATCTTTATCGATGACAACAATACCCCGGCCGTCCCCGCGCCGTTTTCGGCGTAGCACTGCGCGGTTACGGCGTTTTGGGCGACCGCCTCGAGGGTCATGACGGATCCCGTGGTCACGCGCGTGCCCGATTCGGGAACCTTCCACGAATTGACGAGCGTGCCATCCCGGTTGAAAAGGAGTATCCATATCCGCTTGAACCCGGCTGAGTCGGGATTCCGCTCGAGCGTCCAGGTATCGCCCGATATCGCGAACGAGCACGGCGCGCGCTCGGGGAAGGTTTGCTTCGTGACCGAGATTTCCGCGGTCGTCTCGTTTCCCGCGAGGTCGCTCGCGACGATCGTGTACGAGCCCGTCGGTATCGCCGAGCCCGCCGGCCCGGCGAGGATGTTGGAGCCGATCCAGCGATCCTTACCCCACTGACGGAACTCGGCCTGGTCTGAGTTGATGGTCCAGGAAAGGCCCGTTTCATCGTGCGTGACGGTAAGGTAGCCGAAATCGGCGGGGCCGTCCGAGTCCTCGTACGACACGAAGACCGAAAGCCGTTCCGAGAAGGTACCGTCCGCACCCTCGACGCGGAGAACCTTGACGTTTTCCGACCTGAGCTCGGGGCTCCCCGAGGAACAGGAAAGCGAAAGCGACGCGGCAAAAAACGCGAGCGAAAGAAGCGCGATGATTGAAAGGTTTCGGTGAGATATGGTCATGGCGATATTTTTTTAAAACCCAAAGGATAGATTGATGACGGTGAGATCGGAATCGCGGAATTGGTTCGCGTTGGACTCGAACCTGACGTTAACCTTCTCGCATGCCTCCGAGAGATACGAAAGATAGTACATGCCGAGACTCGTATCCTCCTCGCCCTCGGGTATCTCTCGGTAGAAGTCGATCAGGGATTTCTTTTTAAGATCGGCGTTCTTCTTGTCGTTGATGCTCTCGCGCACGGTCTCCGACTGCTCGTCCTTGTTGTAGAGGGTGATCTGGAGCTTTCCCTGCGTTCCGATCGAGGTCGAGCCGCCGCCGAGCTTCCACGAAAGGAATACGAGCTCGTGCTTGCGCTCGAGCTCGGCGATCACCTTCTTGCGGATGTTCGGGTCGAACATGACGGTGTTCGGGTCCACCGAGCCCTTGTACATGGTCTTGACCTCCTTGCGGAGGTTGTTGTTCTCGGCGTTGATGACGAGCTCCATGAGCATGAGCGAGATGTACTCGGCGATCTTCGCCTTGTCCATGTATTCGGTGAGGCTCGAGCGGATCGTCCTCAGGATCGCGTCAAACCCGTCGGCGTCCTTGAACTTCGTGATGATGAACCAGGTGAAGGGCCTGAGGTTATTCATGAACTTCTCGCTCAAGAGAAGCTGGATGTTCTTTTCCTCCGGCAGAAGCGAGGTATTCTTGTTGATGAAGGTATATAACGGCGACAGGATCTCCTGCTTCGCCTCGAAGATGATCTTCTCGTTCTTCTTGAGGACGTTCCGGAGGAAGTTATCGTTGATGTGGGTCTTGTCGTCGATGATGTTCGCCGGATTGAGCCGGTTCCATTTCTTAATGACGTCCGAGCTGAGGATTTGGTTGAAGATGTACGCGTCGTACTGGCGATAGAGCACGGAATACACGATGAGCTTTGAGAGATCCATCGTCTCCTGGCGCGAGGAGACGAATTCGGGCTTCGATATCTCGATTTTCGAGATATAGTCGATCAAAAGGAGGCGTTGGACGGTCGCGGGGGTGAATTCTTCGAGGGAAATGCCGTATTCCTCAACGTTATCGGCGAGCTTGAACTTGAGGAGTTTCTTGTTTTGCTTGATAAAGAAGGTCGACCCTTCCTGGGTAAGGATAATTTTCAACGGCAGGTTGAGAATACTTTTTTTTTCGCCGGCAGCCATCAATTCCCCCCGTACACTATACCTGGCGGGTTCAGTATATACCAGATATTTTTGTTTGTACAACCAATTTAACTATCGGCGTATTGCGTAAAAGCCTGTACTTGACGCCTAGCGCGCTCTGCCCGTATTCTATACAAAAAGATGAACTACCGCATATTCCTTACTATATTATCACTACTCGTTTCGGTAGCAATCCCCGCGTTTTCAGTCGATAACCGGGTATTTACCGCCGGCCCTTCCTCGGGGCCGCATCTGGTCATAACCTGCCCTCAAGAAGCGGGAAAGGAGCTTGTTGGGCGGCTCGAGCGGCTCGCCGACTCGTTTCGCGCGGATCCGCCGCCGATCGCCGTTTCCGTCATCATCACCTCGGGCGATTATTCCTCCCTCCCGCCCGACATCGCCTCGGGTACCCCCGAAGGCACCTCGAAGGTCATTTCGCTTATTTCCGAAGAGGAATCGCCGGTCGTCCTCCTCGTCGCCCCGAGCGCGGGCATCGCAACCCGGATAATACCCGGCGTGCGCGGAACCACCGCGCCCCGCTGGTATCTTGAAGCGGTCACCGAGAGTCTCTCAAAGAAAGGAATCCCGTGGGCCCTCGCCGAAAAGAGAATGGCGATCTACCGAATCGGATGGACCGCCGAAAACCCGCTCCTCGCCCAATATCTCCGCGCGGGAATACCCGCCATTGCCCTTGAGTCGAACGCGGACCTCTCCGCAGTCGTGCGGGACCTTGCCGACTCGCTGAGCGCGGGCATGCCCGTGAACCAGGACCGGCATTACCTCGTCTTCCCCACCGCGAAACGGCTCGCCTTCGTTTCCGAGCGCGCGCTCGTCGCGATCGTCATGGCCGCCTCGGCGGGGATTTTGATGTTCCTTTTCATCTTCAGTTTCCTCTTCGGCAAAAAAAGCGAGCAGCACCTCAGGGACCTCGTGCGCGTGTGGTGGCTCCCGTTCATCTACCTCCTCGTGACGACCGCAAGCCTCTACGCGGGAAGCGCGCTCGTTTCCTTTCTTTTCAAATTCCGTTTTGGCGACGCCGAGTCATGGACGCTTTTGCCCCGGCTCGCGCTCGTCGGGAAGTTTCTCCTTTCGTGGTTTATCATCGCGCTCGTCATGTCGCTCAACCAACTCGTCAGGTTCCCGGAGTCCGGGTTCATCTACGGGTATATCGCGAGCGTCGCGTGCATCGTGAACCTCTTCGCGTTTTCGTCACTCGATTTCTCGCTCACGCTCCTTTTCCTTTCCGTGTATTGCATCTCGTTTATCAGCTACCATCTGAATCACCCCGTGCTTCAGGGTATTGGCATCCTGTGCATAATCGCTCCGTTTTCGCCCTACCTCGCGCTCCTCATCAAGGGAGACTCGTCGATCCTCGCGCCGCTTTTCGCAAACGGCGGTTTTTGGAATCTCAGGATGGCGCTCTTCGTCATGCCCCTTCAGCTCATGTTCTCCCGCCTCTACCACTCCCTCGGCGCCTTCGGCAGAAGGCGAGAGTTCTATCTTCCCTTTTCGCCCGTCATCGCCTTCTTCTTCGCGCTTTCGGTGACGGGGCTTATCCTGTTCATGCCGGCATGGTCGAAGGAACGTCCGCTCCCGGTCGAGCTTCGCCAGACGCTCGACGCGCGGGGCTTTACCGATCGCGTGATCTCGAAGGCCAGGCTCGGCAATCTCTCGATCGTCGAGGAGCCGCGCCTCGCGGAATATCCCGATCTCGGTTCGACGCCGGAATCCTTCGTGAACGTCTCCTCGACGTCGAGGAAATTCATCGAGCGCAGGATTTCCGAGCTTACCGTTACCCCCGCTATCCCGGCGCAGAAAATCGAGGTTACCGTCTCCGACCCCGAGAACGTCGCGGTATACGATGCCTCGACGCCCTACGAGCCCCTCGACGCGGGCCGCTCGTGCCGCTTCTCCTCAGGCGAGAATCCCGCGGTACCCTTCGTGATCAGGTTCTCCTCGGCGCGCGACGCAAACCTTACCGCGCGCGTTAGGGTTTGGACCCGCGCGAACCCGCGCGGCCTTTCCGTGCTTAATCCCGACATCCGCGCCTCCTACCTTCTCGAGATCGACACCGACTATGCCTTTCCCGAGGGGGAAGGCAAGTGAGCGCTGCGGGGGCGATCGAGCCGGTTTTCTTTCACGTCGACCTCGACGCCTTCTTCGCGTCCGTCGAGCAGCTCGACAACCCCGAGTATCGGGGAAAGCCGGTCATCGTCGGCGGCGAGGTCGGGAAGCGCGGCGTCGTCTCTACGTGCTCCTACGAGGCGCGAAAGTTCGGCGTCCGCTCCGCGATGCCGATGAACCGCGCCGTGGAGCTCTGCCCGCACGCGATATTCCTCCGCGGGCGCATGGGCCGCTATCACGAAAAATCACGCGAGGTCATGGCCGTCTTCGCCGAGTTCTCGCCCGAGGTCGCCCAGATGTCCGTCGACGAGGCATTCCTCGACATGACCGGAACGAAGCGGCTTTTCGGGGAACCGGCCGACGCGGCGCGCACCCTTAAGGCGCGCGTTCTCGAGCGGACGGGGCTCACCGTTTCGGTCGGGGTCGCCCCGAATCGCTACATCGCCAAGATCGCCTCGGGACTCTCGAAGCCCGACGGTCTCGTCGTCGTCCCGCCGGGGGGTGAGGCCGCGTTCATGGCTTCCCTGAGGCTCAAGGACGTGTGGGGCATCGGCGAGAAAACGCGTGAGCGGCTTCAGGCCTCGGGACTCGGCGACCTTCCCTCGATACTCGCGTGCTCGGAAAAGCTCCTCGCAAGCATCATCGGGGACTCAGGCGGCGCGTTTCTCCATTCGGTCGCACGGGGCATCGACCCCGGCGTTTTCGAGGGAGAGACGCTCACGCGTTCGATCAGCGCGGAGCATACCTTCGGCGCCGATATCGTCGACCCCGAATGCCTCGAGAACGCACTCTTCGAGCTATCCTCCGAGGTCATGTACCGCCTCCTCGACGAGGGGCTTTCGGGACGGACCGTCCACGTCAAGATTCGCTACGGCGACTTCAGGACCGTGTCCTGCCAGGAAACCGGAGATATCTCGGTCAACGATACGGGCGACCTCTTCGCGCGCGCGCAAAAGATCTTTCGAAAGAAATGGGAACGCGGAAACCCCGTCAGGCTCATCGGCATCGGGATCTTCAACGTGCGCGAGGGCACCTCAGGTGAGCAGCGCTCGCTTTTCGATTTTGGCGACGCGAATCGGAAGCGGAAGGTCGAGGAGACGGTACTCGCGATCGCGAGAAAGCGGGGGAAACGGCTCGTCACGCGGGGAAGGCTCATCGATCGGGAGGACGAGGAATGAGCGCACATCGCGCGCATCGAGCGCCTCACGCGACATCGGACTCGCCTGAAATCGCGGCGCCGCGCCGTTTACCACGCGCACGGTCCCTGTCGACGCTGATCGTGGCCTTGGTCCTCGCCGGCTTACCGCTTACCGCGCATGCGCAGGCGCAACCCGACGTTCCCAGAGCGAGCGAAGCCGCGCGCGCGGGGAACGCGACGGCAACGGGCGAAAACGATCAGAGCAAAGCGAATAACCCAAGCGACGCAGATCACCCGAGCGACGCATCCCCGAGCAAACCGACCTATCCCGAGGGGCTCAATCCCGACGCCGCGCTTCTCGCGCGCCTAAGCGGGCTCTTCAACGTCGAGGACCCGACCTCGATCTACGACTTCGGGATCAACGACAACAACGTGGAGTTCGTGCTCGACGGAACCTGGGAGGCGCGGTTCGATAGCTTCCTCAACATCACGATCGACAAGGGTACCTCGACGATGTCGTACACCCCTCCCGTGTTCACCCAGGCAGTCGACCTTTCTTCGTGGATACTGATCAACGGCACCTGGTATTTCGAGTCGTCGTTCCAGGAGCAATTCACGAAGAACACCGTTGCCGCCGGATACATCGGCGGCGAGGACGACCCGGTCAAGCACGTCAGGCTCGGGAATTCGGGTATTCGCTTCCCCGACGCGTATCCCTTCGTCACGATCGGAGGCGGCGCGGCGATCTCGCCCGGCGTTATGGGAACCTTCGGCGGGAAAAACTGGGACGCCGACGCGATCGTGCGCTACGACGCCGCGGCGTCGCGATCATTAACCCTTTCCGGCATGAACGAGGTCACTGACGAGTTCGTGCCCGTCGCGAACTTCGTGCGGGGCAAATGGTTTATCCTTCCCGACGCGCCCGTGTCCGGGGCGGTAACGGTCTACGTCACCGACGAGGACGGCGCGTATCGCGACGGCTCCGGCAGGATTTCAGGCCGCAGGTGGCGAAAGCTCGAGCAAGCGGAATATGCCGTTCACGGAACCGAGGGCATCCTCGAGCTCAAGAACGAGACGGCCGAAAGCGTCGCCGTCGTCTACTATGGCGGATACGCCGCGTCAAGCGCCGCGCCCGGTACCTCGCTCGTCTCCTTTGTCGGCGCGACGCGCGAGTTCTTCGACGAGCTGCCTCAGTCGATGCCTTCGGGATACCTCCCGAACCCGACGTCGCCGGGCTACGCCTCCCAGCTCGCGGATCGCTTTCTCGTCGACATCAACGGCACACCCGCGCTCCTCGTCCGCGAACGCGGGCATTTCTCGCCGTTTGAAATCCTCTCGCGCTATCGCGCGGAAAGCTCCGAGCCCTCGCTCGTATACACGGAGACCGGCATCTCCCCGAAGCAGCTCGCGGTCGACGACTTTGACGGCGTCTACGTCGAGGCGTTCAGGACCGACGGCAACGCGGCGACGAGCGCGCGAGACCCGGTGAGCCGTTACCCGCTCGCCTATGAGTTCCCGCTCATCTACCTTCCCTCGGGCGGCGGCCAGAAGGCGGACACCGACCTCGCCGTCAGGAACCGAACCTGGAAACCGATCACGAACATAGCCCTCGGCGCGGACGTCATCGCCGGAACGATTCAGGTGACGCGCGACGGGATCGCGGACACCGCGTTCCAGTTCGACGACCAGACCGGCATCCTTACCCTTGAGAAGGACCCATCGACGACCGAAACGGTCCACATTACCTGGTACGACACCGACGACTCCGCGCGAAACGCCACGATCACCCTCGGGGGCGGCGTCAGGTGGAGGCCGACCGACAAGCTTTCGCTTTTCTCCGCGACCGCGTTCCGCTGGAACGTCACGAAGGCGGGCTATACCGACTCGGACGAGCAGAGTCCGGGGTCGTTCATTCTCTCCGCGGGAACCGCCTACACCGGAGAAAACTCCAAGGCCTCGACCGCGTTCGCGCTCGACGTCTCCGTTCCCGACACGACCGGCTATTACCGCGCCCTTGGGATGGACTCGGGAACAAACGAGCTCTACCCCTCTGACGATTGGTACGAAACGATCGGGGACGAAATCGATCCGGCACTTGGCCTCCCCGCGAATGCCTCGGCGCTCAAACTCGATCACGCCAATCGCGTCGATACTGCGGGAACTGACGGGGACCAATGCGGTACCGTAACCGACTCCGCGATGACCGGCTCCGTGCTCGTCCTCTCCTCCAGCTTCCCCTCAAGCGCCTCGTGGGCGGGCGCGTCAATACTCACCGAAAAAAACGCCGACATGGACTGGTCTTCGGTCTCGACCGTCTCGCTCTGGCTCAAGAACTCGGGAACCGACGATGACTTCGACGTGTATCTCCAACTGGGAACGGGAACGGAGGACTCAGGCGAGGATCCCGAGACCGTCCGAACATGGAAGCTCGAGACGCCGCCGCACGGCGGCGACTGGACTAAGCGCACCGTCACCCTCACCGACGCCGATCGCTCGGCGCTTACCGCGAGCCAAAACGCGCGCGTCATAGTCGTCCCCTCGGCCGCGTCTTCCCCGACCGCGTCCTCGCCGCTTACCGTGAACCTTCGCTCGGGCATGCTCTCCTACACCGACACGGGTTTCTCCGCGAAGGCGGAGCCACGGTTCACGGGAACCTCGGGGCGTCTCGCGGTCGAGGAAACAACGGACCCGGCGCCCGTGACCCTTATCGGGTCGGGAGCCGACCAACCCCGACGGTTCAACTCGGGGTCCGTGAACACCGTGCTCGTCACCCGATTCACGCCCGAGGCCGAGACCGAGCGGGTAAGCGCGTCCTCGCACGTTCCGATGATCCCCTTGAGCCAGTACCGCGAGCTCTCGTTCTTCGTGTACGCCGACGCCCTTCCGAGCGAATCTGAGGAGAGCCTCATCCGCGTCACGATGACGCGCCCCGCCTCCTCGGGCTCCGGTGTTAAGACCGCGCTCGAGCTTGAGATCTCGACAGCCGCGCTCTCCGCGGGCGCATGGCAGGAGGTTACGGTCGACCTTGACTCGGAGGCAGTCTCCGTCGACGGCGTCGAGATGCCGTACTCGAAGGCGCACGTCGTTTCGGTCGACCGCGAAAGGTCCCCGACGCGCGTCGAGTTCGCCATGGAAGGATGGCCAGTGCCGAAAGTCACTCCCTCAGCGGGCACAGCCGCGTACACGGTAGCCTTCGACGAGCTCTACCTCGGGCAAAGCGACACGACGTATACCTTCAGGAATAAAAGCGAGTACTCGTGGAAAAAAAGCGGCGCCGTCATTACGCTCGGCGATACGGCGCTCGTCTCTGACCCGTCGATCGCCCTCACGGCCGATTCATCCGTGCGGAAAGACGGAAGCGAGCCCATGGTCTCAAGTACCGCCGCGGGTGGGCTCTCGATCCTCCGCGCGCGCGCCGACGGCACGATCACCGCGTCGAGCGAGACCGCGCGCGTCGCCGACAGCACGAGCCACTCCGTCACCGTGCCGTTCGGCCCCCTTTCGCTCCACGAAAGCTACACCGCCGAGTTTATCGAAAGCGACTTCGAGCGCGCCGACTCGGCGTCCCTTTCGGGCCCGCTTTCCCTCAACGCGGGAACCGGGGTTAAGTCGAGCGGGCGAAACCTTATCCGCACGGCGAACTTTGGCGTCACGCCGCGCTTTCCCGAGACGGGCATCGGCACGTTCAGCCTTTCGGGCACCTCGGCTTTCACGCAAACGGGGCTCTCGCCCGCGCAGGACATCACCCGCGCCGACTGGGGCGACCTCTGGACCGATACCCTCCGCTACTCGCTTTCGACCGGCGAGTCGGACGCGACCAAGCGCGCGGGGAAAACCTCCGGGGAGATCGGCTGGAAGACCGATAATGGGTCGGGCATTTCGCTCGAGGCGGACGCCTCATCGGAGTACGCATCCACGAGCGCCGTCACGATCGGCTCGACCTTCGCGTTCACGCTCTCCACGCCGATACGGCTGGGGCTTTCCACGC
This sequence comes from Treponemataceae bacterium, assembly GCA_035352735.1. Lineage (GTDB taxonomy): Bacteria > Spirochaetota > Spirochaetia > Treponematales > Treponemataceae > Teretinema. The sequence continues at coordinate 26,071 of DAOPYF010000008.1, forward strand.
TCACCCCGTCGTGGACGCGAACGGCTAAGGAATCGCGCTCGGTCGACGAAGGCGGATCCTACTTCAGCGATACCGATTCCCTCATGGCGTCATTCCCGAGGCTCGACTACCTCTATTCGACCGCGCCCTTCCGAGACCTCTTCGAGGATGGCATAGCCGACAGGATCGCGGACGCAGGCAATATCTTCGCGCGATCCTTTGAAAACCAGTACGGCGTTTCTTGGAACCGTCCCTCGCTCGGTATGCTCTCCGATCTTTGGATACCGTCGATGATCGACACCTCGTTCGGCCGAAAGACCGAAACGGACGCGACCGTCACGAACGTGTCGGACGAATGGACCGCCACCGCGCGCGCGGGATTCACCGCGCTAAATATGGCCGGTGCCTTCGGCGCGCGAAAGATATTCAAGTGGTACGATCAGGACGAGATTTCGCAACTGTACGCCTGGAACGGCACGTGGGGAGACTCATGGTTTACCTGGAACGTCGACACCCTGCATTCGCTCATGCTGCTCTACCCGAAGAAGGGAAGCTTCGTGACGGACAACGCGTTCCATTACGACTCGCCCGATATCGCGGGAGACGGAAGGCTCATCAGGGACACGATTCGGGTTATCTGGAAACGCCCCGGCAAGGATTCATTCGTCTCGGCCTTCGCCGAGCGCTGGACCAAACTCCCGCTTTCGACCATGAGAGAGGAAACCTTCTCTTTCACCGTCACCCGCAGCGACACGAACTCCGAGGCCCTCTCGTTCGATCATGTCTTGAGAACGGGAATCGGCGTGAACGGCGAGGTTTCGCTCAATACCGGCATGAGCTGGACGCGAACCTCGGACGACATCACGGCCATCGAGCTTCGCGTCGGCATCGGCGGAAAACTCACCTATTGACGATAAGGCGCGTCACTCGAGCGGCGCGAAATACCCCGTCTCGTCCCGGCCCGATCGGTTCATGAGATAGGCTTCGACCTCGACCGGAAGGTATTTCCGCCCGAAGTCGGTCGGGAGCGTCGAGGTGTAGGTAAGCTCGTATGAGCCGTTCGGCGCCTCAAGGATATCGCGAACGACCGATGCGAGACCCTCGTTCCGATACACGTAATATGATTTTCCGCCGGTGCTGTCCACGAGATACTCGTATTCGCCGATCTTACCCGTCTGCTTGAGGTATACCACCGAGAAGAGCACGCCGTTATTGCTCATGTACGCGGCGAGGTCGTTGAGCCCGTAGCGCTTGAATCCCGTCTGGGGAACGTCGCCGGTCGAAAGGAAGACGACCGCGCGCTTTTTCTCCGCGCCGATGAGGTCGTTGACCGCGAGCCTGAGCCCGAGGTCGAAGGCCCATCGGTCTGACGCCTGAGCCTTGAGCCTGAGCGCGGACCACGTGCCGGTGTTGGGCGGCCCTGAGCCTTCCTGCACGGGAACGTTTCCCGCCGACACGATCCTGAGCGTGCCCTTCCCGTTCATCGCGCCCGCGATCTCAGAGATCGCGCTCACGATCTCGCCCATCGAGGCGTCGGATGCGACCGAGCGATCGACGAGTATGGTCAGGTCGCACGCGTCGTCGAGATAGGCGGAACCCGCGAGCTTCATCTTCGTGACGGGGCGGTTCTCCTCGGTCACGAGGAAGTTATGCTCCTTGAGGCCAACGATCGGGTTGCGGTTGCGGTCCTCGACGCGCACCTCGAGCGCCATGGAGGGAAACTTATCCGAGACCACGCGCTCGATCTGCACGAACATCCCGCCGACGAGCTCGCTCATCCGCGTGACGACCTGAATCATGTTTCCCTTGTAGTCGGTGAGGATCAGGTTTCCGTTCGCGTCGGGTATGGCCCCGGTTATGCGCACGGGCGCGTTCCCGAGCCGGGCGGCGTCGAAGGAGGCGCCCGAGTCGGGATCGACCATCATGACGCGGTTAAGTATCGAAACCAAGAGATAGCCGTTCCACACGCGGATGGACTCCGCTTGAAGGAGGGACTTCTCGGGAAGGAGCGTCCCTGAGTAGTTCCCCGCCGTGTCGAAAACGTAGAGCGCGCCCTTGACGGTATCCGCGACGAACACGCGGTCTCCGATGACCGCGATCCCGCCCGGCGCGATAAAGCCCGGGAAGGTCTCGCTTTTCTTGCCGAAGTCGAAAAGGGGCTTGCCCTCGGGATCGAACACCGACACCCGCGCGTTCCCGTAATCGGTGACGTAGATGTTTCCCGTCTCGTCGATGGCCATAAACTGCGGGCCGACGAACTCGCCGAGGCCGCGACCCTTCTTCCCGAACGACGAAAGGTACCCGCCGTCGGCCTTGAGGAAGCTCACGCGGTCCGCGGCGACCTCGCTCACGAGCATGCGCCCGTCCTTGAGGCGCACGAGGTCGAACGGCCGGTCGAAGCCGGTAAGGGAGCCGCGCGAGCGGCCGATCACGACGCCGTTGACGTCGAAATGGAGGAGCTCGTTCGAGCCGTACGCGGTTACCCAAAAGGTGCCGTCGGGCGCCGCCGCGACCGAAACGGGCTGGCGAAAGATAAACCCGTTCTCGCCCTTTGCCTTGATTTGCGTCGCCTCGACGAAGCGCGCCGACTCGTCGAAATCAGGCCTGATCGTCCGGCGCTCGCGGACGACTTCCATGCGCGTCTTGAGGAGCATCCCGCCGTATCCCGCGTCGACCGCGTATTGCCATTGCTGGAGCGCCGCGCCCTCGACGCCGGTTCGGTAATAGGCCTTGCCGAGCCAGTCGAGGATGAGCGGCTCGCCCGGCAGGAATGAAAGGGCCTTCTCGAAGATTAGGATTGAGTCGTTGAAGGCGCCGCGGTAATAGGACTGCACGCCTCGGCGGAATTCGTCGCCTGCCATCGCGCGATCGGCGGGCGAAGCGGTTGAAGCCGGGGAAGAAGCCGCGGTCGAAGCCGCCTGATACGATCCCTTGCCTGAGTCCTTTGCCTCCGCGCCCGAGGGAAGGGCCGCGAGGGAGATGACGAGCGCGAGCGCGAGGGGATACGCCGCGGCGCGCGAGGCGCGCCCGAATTTCAGCGCGCCGAAATGGAATGCTTTCATAGGAGCGGTGCCCTCCCCGACTGCATGATTTCCGAAAGGTGCTCGGTGATGACGCGATTCTCGGGCGCGTTATCCCGCGCGCGGCGGGTGTAGGCCTTCGCCTCGACGTCGAGCCCGAGCTTGTAGTAAACCCATCCCAAGGAATCGAGGTAGGCGGGATTGTCGGGCTGATCGTCCGCCGCCTTCTTGCACATCGTGAGCGCCCGCGTCAGGTCGCGTCCCGTGTCGGCGAGCACGAACCCGAGGCCGTTGAGCGCGGTCGAGTTATTCGCGTCGATGTCGAGCGCCTTCTGATACCACTCCATCGCCTCGTCCGCGTTGCGGTGCTCGAAGGCGACGTACCCGAGTGAGCAGAACACCTGAGGCGACTCGTATCCGGCCTCAATGAGCTTTCGGAGCTCGAAGTCGGCGAGCCTCGTGCGGCCGGTAAGCGTGTAGATGACCGACAGGACCATGCGGCATTGGTACACGCGCGCGAGGTCGGTGTCCGCGGTGACGACCTGCTCGAGGTACAAAAGCGCGTCGTCGTACCGCTCGAGCCGGGCGTAGCAAAGCCCGACGTAATAGGCGATCTCGAGATTGTTCCCCGGTTCCCCCGCGGGAACCCCGAGAAATATCGTAAGCGCGCCCTCGTATTTTCCGTTCCGGTACAGCTTGATGCCATCCCTCATCGTCTCAGCCATCGATCCCTCCCTCAAGGAATACCCGAATAGTTTACACCGTGAACGGGGGCATGTCATTCCCCCCCGGGGCCGCGACCGGCAAGGCAAGCACGCGGGTGACCGACACGAAACCGGCCTCGACCGCGTCCCAGTCCGTCGAGCCGTCCCCGTCGGTCCGGATGGTGCCGCCCCGGAAAAAGCTGTATTTGCACCCGTCGGGGCCGTCATGCATGATGATGCTGTCGCGATACACCCGCCGCGAGATCCCGGTGAGCTTCACGCCCCGGTACCGCGGCTGGGACGGCGCGTTCACGTTGACGAAGACGTCGCGTTCGGAAAGCGATGCGAGCGATTCGAGGTTCTCGAGCACGAAGCGTGCAAGCGGTTCCCACAGGTATTCGTCGGTCTTCGAGACGAGGCTGACCGCGACGCCGGGGATGCCGTCGATCGAGGCTTGCCGCGCGGCGGCGGCTGTTCCCGAATAAACGATGTCGGTGCCGAGATTCGCGCCGCGGTTGATCCCGGATATCACGAGATCGGGAAGGCACGGCATGATCCCCTGCGACCCGGTTATCGCGCAATCGACGGGGAGACCGGAACAGGTAAAGTCCCGCTCGCCCTCGACGCGAAAGCGCAAGGGATCCTCCATGGTTAGCCCGTGGGAGACGCCGGAACGGTTCGCGGCCGGGGCGACGACCCAAACCTCATGTCGGGTGCGTAAGGCGGACGCGAGGGCTTGGATGCCCTCGGACGCGTACCCGTCGTCATTGGTAACAAGGATTCTCATCGGGGCATTCTATCATAAAACGCGGGCGCCGTCAGAGGGCGCGACCGTATAGCGAATCGGCTTAAAGCCGAAAATCCGCTCGTATTCGTCGAGTTTCTGGCAATAGGTTTTCTCGTCGGATGAGCGGACGATGGCGTACGTGCACCCGCCGAAGCCGCGGCCGGTCATCCGGGAGCAGACGAGGTCGGGGACGTCCGGGATGACGAACTCGAGCGCGCGCTTGACGAGCCAATCGAGCTCGGGGCAGGATATCTCGAACCGATCGCGAAGCCCCTCGTGGGAGCGGTTCACGATGCGCGAAAAGGTGAAGTAATCGCGGTTCGTCAGGGCGGACACCGCCTCGCGGACGCTTTCCGATTCCCGGATGATGAAGATGACCCGGCGCCTCACCGACTCGGGGATATCGGTAATCTCCTCGAGGATGGACTCGGTCAGCTGGTTAAAATCGGACGGCGCGTCGGGGTCGGTCTTGACGATCTCGTAGGCGCGGATGCATTCCTGAATCCTGAGCGCGAGCTCCTCGCGCGCGAGCAGCCGGGGCACCCGCGAGTCGGTAAGGATGACCGAATACCCCTCCTCGGGAAACGGGACGAGATCCGCGGTCGCGCGGTTATGGTCGGTGCGCACGCAATGGCCTTTCTTCGCGGTCATGGCGGTCAGGATGTCGGCGCGGTGCGCGTAGGTTTTCAGGAAATGGACGTTCGCGCGCTCGAGCAGGGCGACGACGGTCGCGTCCGCCATCGTGGGCGCGAAGAGCTTACGAAGCGCGAATGCCGTGGCGACCTTCAGCGCGTTCGGCGTCCCGAGCCCGGCGTCCGCCGGTATCTCGGAAAGGATCGTGAAATTGAGCCCCGGAACCTGGATGCCGTACTCGATGAAGGCGGAAACGACCGCCTTCGCCGAGTTTGCCCAGCGGTCTTCCTTGCGATATTTGAGGTTCGACGCGGAAATCTTTTTGCGTTCGCCGAGGGCGACGGAATAGAGGCGAAAATTCGAGTCATTCCTGACTGATAGCGAGAGAAAAAGACTATAGTTGATGGCCATTGAAAGGGTATTCCCCTTCGCAAACCACGTATGCTCGCCCAGAAGATGGAAACGGCCGGGAACCGCTACGATAACATCCGGTGCAGCCTCATATTCGCCGGAATGGAACGACACGATTTTCTGCATAGCTCTATAATAGAGGCAATATTGAAACAATTCAACAAAAAAGAGTAGAGTGTTCTTTATTATGACAGTGCCAGCATCGATTTTATCGGTCATTCTCTCGGCGATACTGCTCTCGCTCGGCATCCCGAACGAGCTTTTTAAGCAAGGATCGGCCCTTTTCGGGCTTATCTCGCTCATCCCGCTCTATCTTGCCTTCCGCGACTCGCGCAGTTGGGCGCACGCCGGGTTCCTCGGCGGCCTGATGATGTTCCTGGTGCATGTCTTCTCGAGCTTTTGGCTTGCCTACTTCAAGGATTTCGCCATATTTACCCTCGGTGCCTCCGCGCTCGCCTACTTTGGCCTCGGCGTTCTCGCCGGCTGGCTCCTCCGCTACGCGCTCCAGCATTCCCGCCAGACGCGGCCATTCCTCTTTGCCGGGGTTTGGCTCGCTTGGGAATGGGGGAAGTCCACCGGTTTTCTCGCCTATCCTTGGGGCACGCTCGCCATGTCGAGCCGCGAGCTTTCGGCCCTTATCCAGGTCGCCGAGCTCACCGGGGTCTGGGGTATTAGCTTTCTCATGGCCCTCCCCCAAGCGGTGCTCGCCGAAACCCTCTTTCCCCGCCTCACCCCGGTACGCCTCGGGCGCAAGGCGCACCTCCCCCTCACCAACCCCGCCTATGAGCGCTTTTCCGCAAACGTGGATACCATCGCCGCGCCTGGCTCGCCGAGACGGTTCGCCGCTTTCATCGGGCAATCCGCTCGCGAGATGCGCGCGCCGCTCGCCTGCGTCGCGGGCATCCTCATCCTGACCGTGGCTTTCGGCGCCTGGAAGCTTTCCTTCCCGCCCAAACCGTACACGACGCTCAACGTCGTCATGGTTCAGCAAAACGGCGACCCGTGGGTCGACGGCGGCCTCGGGAGAAATCTCCGCGTTTCCGAGCGACTCACCCGGGAGGCGATCGCGAAAAGCGGAAAATCCGCGGATCTTGCCGTTTGGAGCGAGTCAATCCTCTCCTGGCCCTATGAAAACAATAAAGCCTATTACGCGAATCACCCGAAGGACGATCCCTTTCTCCCTTTCATGGCCACGACGGGCGTTCCCCTTCTCGTCGGCTCTCCCGTCGTCTTAAACGCCGCGAACAACGATTTCGCGAACGCCGTCATCTACGTCGCGCCCGACGGAACCCAGCTCGGGTGGTACGGAAAGATGCAACTCGTTCCCTTCGCCGAGTATATTCCGTTCGCACAAAACCCCATCGTCGGGAAATTCTTCGACGCCCTCGTCGGCTTTTCCAAGGGATGGATTCCCGGTACCGAGTATACGGTCTTTACGGTCACGAACAAGGAAGGCAAGACCATCCATTTTACCGCGCCGATCTGCTTCGAGGACGCGTTCCCGACGCAAACCGCGCGGCTTCATAACGCCGGCAGCGACGTATTGATCAACCTCACGAACGATGCCTGGTCTAAAACCGATAGCGCCGAATACCAGCACTTCGCGATCGCGTCCTTCAGGACCATCGAGCTCAGGACAACCTTAATCCGCTCGACCAATGGCGGCTATTCGGCCGTCATCAACCCCTTGGGCCAGGTCATCGAGGACCTCCCGCTCTTTACCGAGGCTTCGGTGAACGCCTCGGTGCCGATCTATCCTCACCGGACGACCTTCTATGCCCGCTTTGGGGATTGGTTTCCGCTCCTTATATCGCTTCTCATCCTGGGCGTGGCGATTCGCTCCGAGTTTATTGACAGAAGGCGGGTATTCCGTTAACCTTTCATAAGTAATGGTTAACGGAAGTCAGAGTGCCAGCACGCGAGCGAAGATCCTCGCGATCCTCAGAAACTCCTCAGGCCCGATTTCAGGCGAAGCGATAGCCTCGGCGCTTTCCATCTCTCGGGTCGCCGTCTGGAAGGCAATCAAGGCATTGGGCGACGCCGGGTATGGGATTACCGCGGGCGCGACTGGCTATTCCCTCACCGCGGACCTGACCGATTGCCTTGATCCGTGGGAATTCGGTCAAGCAGAAAGCCTCATCGCGCATTTGCCGGAAACCGACTCAACGATGAACCGGGCACGCGACGCCGCGCTTGCCGCGTGCCCCGACGGGTTCGTCGTGATCGCCGACGCACAAACGGGCGGTCTCGGCACCGGCGGAAAACGCTGGGATTCCCTTCCTGGCGGCCTTTTTTTCACGATCGTGACGAGGCCGCGCCTCGAATCCCCCTGGGCGCATCGGCAGGTTCTTGCCGCGCAATGCGCCCTCATCCGCGCAATCCGGGCAGTGAGCGGTACCTCAGTCTTTCCGCATTGGCCGAACGATCTCATCGCCGCAACCGACTCCGGTTCCGGCAAGGTTGGGGGAATCCTTGTCGAAGCCCTCATCTCCGGAAACCAGGCGGAATATCTCAATGTGGGCATTGGAATCAATACTGGTTCCGCATCGCCCGCAAGCGGGTACGCGACCGTCGATTCAGGCCGAAAGGCGCTTCTCGAAGCCTTCAGGCGCGAGTTCACGCCCGCCCGCTATGCCGAGGAATCGCTCGTGAGCGAATGGAACGCGCTTTGCCCGGAGGTAAATCATGAAATCAGGTATACCCTTAAGACGGCCTCGTATGAGAGCCCCGAAACCCACCATTCCGAAATGACGGGAATCTTTAAAGGCGTTGACGCGCGGGGGTATGCGCTCGTCGAATTAGTATCCGGCACGCGCGGTACCGATTCCACCGTCGAGCGCTATGCCCCTGGCGAACTATCCATTACGATAAAAGGAAGGAAAGCATGAAGCAGAATTCAATAAAGTCGGTTTTTACCGCTCTTTTCGCGGCCCTTATCGCGGTCGGCTCACTCGTCGCGCTCCCGATTGGGCCGGTGCCGATCGTCCTTCAAAACGCGTTCGCGGTCCTCGCGGGACTCCTCCTCGGGCCCCTTCAGGGCGCGGGAGCCGTCGGACTCTTCCTCATGGCGGGAGTCTTGGGCCTTCCCATCTTCTCCGGGGGAAAGGGTGGCTTTGCCGTGCTCATCGGACCCACGGGAGGATACCTCGTCGGCTATTTCATCGCCGCGCTCGTCGCGGGCTCCGCGGTTAAGCGCGCCTCGAAAACGAACGTTCGCGAGGCCTTTCCCGTCGTCTTGAGCGCCGCGATCGCGGGCTTCGCGTGCATCTATATCCCCGGCGTCCTCGGCCTCAGGAAGGCGCTTGGCCTCGACATCGCCCAGGCGCTCGTGAAAGGGGTCGTCCCGTTCCTCCTTCCCGACGCGATCAAGATCGCGATAATCGTCCCGATCGCGCTTAAGCTCCGCCCGATCGTCGACCGTTACCTCAACCCCGATGCTTGAGGTTCGCTCCCTCACGCGACGGTTTCCCGGGCTTGAGCGGCCCGCCCTCGACGCGGTGAGCTTCCGGGTAAGCCGCGGCGATTGCCTCGTCATCTCGGGCGCGAACGGCTCGGGGAAAAGCGTCCTCATGAACCTCATCGCCGGACTCGACCGTCCGACCGACGGCTCGGTTGAAGTCGCGCAGGGAGACGGCAAGCCCTACCGCGTCGGCTTGGTCTTCCAGGACGCGAACGCGCAGATCCTCGGCGATACCCCGGAAGAAGACGCCGCCTTTGGCCCGCGCAATATGGGGCATGACGGAAAGCGCTCGCGGGAAATCGCCCGAGCAGCCCTTGGCCGCGTCGGGCTCTCAGGGCTCGGCAATGTTCCGGCGCGAAGCCTTTCAGGCGGGGAAAAGCGGCGCCTCGCCGTCGCGGGTATCCTTGCCATGGACGCCGAGATCATCATCTTCGACGAACCCTTCGCCAACCTCGACTGGCCCGGCGTCCTTCAGGTCAATGCCGTCATCAAGGATCTTAAAATAGAAGGGAAAACCATAATCGTCCTTACCCACGAACTCGAAAAGGTGCTCGCGCTCGCGAACCGGCTCCTCGTGCTCTTTGCAGGCAAGCTCGTTTACGATGGTACCCCCTCCGAAGCCCTTTCGGGCGCGGTGAGCCTTGAGGCGTGGGGAATTCGTAACCCACTCAACCGGTACGAAACCCTCAAAGACCTCGTCTGGGAAGCCGATCGATGAGCGCGCGCCTTGACCCGCTCTTTCGCTATCGCCCCGAGGCGACCATCATTCACCGAATACCCGCGATCCTGAAGCTTGTCGGGCTTGCCGCCGCTGGCGTGTGCGCCTTTCTTCCCAATCCCGTATTCCCGATCGCGTGCGGCCTCGCCCTCATCGCGCTCGCCCTACTAGCGCGCATCCCGCTCGCCGCGCACCGGCAAAACGCGCGCATCCTTTTTTGGTACGCGCTCGCCATCCTTTTTTTTCGCTTTGTCGGCCCCCTCCCCGACGCCGCCGCGCTCAAGTCAGGTCTCGCCGACTCGGGAATCTACCTTTTCAGGCTCGCGCTCGCCGTGCTCGCCGGTACCGTGTTCTACGAAACGACGAGCTCCTTGGAAATCAGGCAAGCGATCTACCGCGTACAAGACGCCCTCGCCCGGATCGCCGGTCGACTCTTGCCCGCGCGGCTTTCCCCGGCTACGCGGCGCTATCCCGACGTCGCCTTGCTTTTATCGCTTACGATATCCTTTATACCGCGCATCTTCGACGCGTGGTCCCGCCTCAACCGCTCCTGGGACGCGCGCGGCGGAGCGCGTGACCGCTCGCCCCGCGGCGCGTGGAAGCGCCTCACGACGCTCATTCCCCTCCTGATCGTCACCCTTTTGGACATTGCCGCCGAAACCGACCGCGCAATCCAAAACCGGTCAATTGTCAAGTAAAACTCGGATAAAAAACTCATTTTTTTTATTGCAATGCACTATGAATGGTGCTATAGTCGTCTTTGCGAGCCAGAGACACCATATCTGGCACCCTATAGGTAGAGGTAACCCAATATGCGTTGTCCCCATTGCGGGAGTTTTGACGACAAAGTGATCGAATCCCGCACCCTTGCCAATGGAGACAGTATCCGCCGCAGACGAGAATGCATCGGCTGCGGGTATCGGTTTACGAGCTACGAACGGATCGAGGAAAAGCAATTCATGGTGATCAAGCGCGACGGCAGAAGGCAACCCTTCGATCGCCTGAAGCTTGAGCACGGGATCGAGCGGGCGCTCGAAAAGCGGCCGGTTTCGAGCATGACGATCGAGAACATCGTCAACGAGATCGAGGACCAGGCCGTCATGGCCGGCAAGGGCGCGCATGAAATCCAGAGCTCGGTGCTCGGAGAGCTCGTGCTCGCGAAGCTCAACGAGGTCGACAAGGTGGCGTACATCCGCTTCGCGTCGGTCTACCGGCATTTCGAAAACCTTGAAGAATTTATGGAAGAAGTTAATAAAGTGGGAGGATTGAATGGCAGCGACAACTGAACAGGCGGAACAGGGCGTATTCCCCGAATGGAAGCATTTTCTCGGGACCGCGAAGGAATCCGAGAACCCGACGGTCATTAAGAACGTCGTGAAGCGCTCGGGAGAGATTACCCCGTATGATCGCACGAAGATCGAGCACGCCATCGCCCAGGCAATCGCCGCCTGCGAGGGAACCGCGAACGCCGACAGGGCGCACGACATCACCGATAAGGTAGAGGAAGCCCTCCGCGTCATGATGGCGGGCCGTCACGCGCACTCGATCCCGGCCATCGAGGAGATTCAGGACATCGTCGAAACCGTCCTTATTAAGGAAGGCGAGGTTCGCGTCGCGAAAGCGTACATCCTCTACCGCGCGCGGCACGAGGCGATCCGCGACACCGAAAAGCTCATGCTCGACATCGACGAGACGATGAACGGGTATTTGAGCCAGTCGGATTGGCGCGTCAAGGAAAACGCGAACGTCAACTTCTCGCTCGGCGGGCTCATCCTCCATAACTCGGGAACCCTCACCGCGAACTATTGGCTGAAAAACATCTATCCCGAGGAAGTCGCCGAGGCGCACCAAAGCGCCGCGTTCCATATCCATGACCTTTCCATGTTCTCGGGCTATTGCGCGGGATGGTCGATCAGGCAGCTCATCGCCGAGGGCTTGGGCGGCGTTCCCGACAAGATCACCTCGAAGCCCGCGCGGCACCTTTCGACACTCATTCAGCAGATCGTCAACTTCCTCGGCATCATGCAGAACGAGTGGGCGGGCGCGCAGG
>DAOPYF010000009.1:0-8243 GCA_035352735.1 Treponemataceae bacterium
GAAACGCGCTACGCGGAGGGCAGGGAGCCGAACAGGCTTTCGGGGAAATCGAGCCGGGAGACGGCGTCGACGAACGCGTCCAAGAGGACTGGGTCGAAGCTCACGCCGCGCTCGTCCTTCATGATCGCGAGGGCTCGGTCGAACGGGATCGGTTCCTTGTACACGCGCTTACTCACGAGCGCGTCGAAGACGTCGGCGATCGACACGATGCGCGCCTCGAGGGGGATGTCGGCCCCGGAAAGCCCGTGCACGTAGCCCGAGCCGATCCATTTTTCGTGATGGTAGAGTACGATATTCTTCGCCATTTGGTCGATCGCGCGGTCGTCGATGATTTGGAAGCCGATGCGCACGTGTTCCTTGATGTGCTCGAACTCCTCCGCGGTAAGCCTGCCGGGCTTGAGGAGGATTTCCTTTTGCACGCCGACCTTGCCGATGTCATGGAGCGGCGCGTAGAGTTTGACCATCTTCACGAAGTCCTCGTCGATGCCCGCGTGCCGCCCGATAAACTCGGAAAGGAGCGAGATGCGCCTGACGTGGTTCCCCGTTTCCTCGTCAAAGTAGAGGTTCGCGTTCTCGAGGGCGGCGACCATCGCGAAGGTCATGTTCTCGATCTTGAGGTTCAGCTCCTCGATCATGCGCCGCTGCCGATAGGCAATGCACGCGTCCCGCACCGTCATGACCATATCCTGCCAGTCCCACGGCTTCGCGATGTAGCGATACAGGGCGTTGGAGTTGACGAGCCTGACGACCGCGTCGAGGTCGGTGAAGCCCGTGAGGAGGATGTTGTTCGTCTCTGGGATGCGGCGATGGAGCGCGATCAAGAGCTCGTCGCCCGACATGAGCGGCATGCGCTGGTCAGAGATAATGACGAGCACCTCGCCGCCCTCGGCAAGGATATCCTCGACGAGCGCCGGGACGGAGCGCGGGGCATCGGATATCTCGACGGCGATGTCCTTGAAGAACGGGTCGAGCTTGAGCTCTTGCTTGAGGCTTTGGACGACGACGCGCTCGTCGTCGACGCACACGACATATTCCTTAGCCATCGACGTTCCGCCTTATGATCGCCGCGAGCTCGGCGGGATTCCAGGGTTTTCCGAGAATACCGATCACCGACTCGCTCTTTCGGATGCGCTCGAGCGCCGCGCCGTCGGCCTGGCCCGTTATCATGATCACCTTGATTTCCGGATGCCGCTTGCCGACGGCCTCGATGAACTCGTCGCCGCGAATCCCGGGCATGAGCCAATCCGAGATGATCAGGATCACCCGTATTCCCTCGCGCGCCAGCTCGTCGATGGCCGAATACGCCGAGGGCGCGTCAATCGCCTGCTCGTACGCGAATCGGTCGCCAAACGCCTTCTTCAATTCCTGAATAATCGATAAGAGGATGATCACCTCATCGTCGACGCAGAGGATCGCCTTGTCTGGGGCTTTGTCTTTCGTATCAGGCGTTTTGCAATCCATGTTGCGCTACCCTCTTTCCAATTGCCCTTCGGGCCCGACGCCATCCGCGCTTCCCCGCTCGGGGGAACCGTCTGAAAGAGCGGGAAGCGCCACGGTAAAAACCGTTTTGCCCGGGCGCGACTCGAAGGATATCGAGCCGTGATGGGCCTCGACGATCTTCTTGCAGATATCGAGACCGAGTCCCATCCCGTCGCCATGCTTCTTCGTCGTGAAGAACGGCTCGAAGATTCGGTCGCGTATCGATTCGGCGATGCCGCTTCCGGAATCCTCGACCGTCACGACGGCCTTATCGTCGCGGAGGGCCGTCGCGACCGTGAGGGTTCCCCGGAAATCCATCGCCTGCGCCGCGTTTCGGATAAGGTTCATCCATACCTGCGAGAGCTTATCCGAGGAGCCGAGCACGCGGACGCCGGAAAAGCTCGTGTTCACCGAGATGCCGTGCTTGAGCATGTTGTGCATCAGGGTGAGGACCTTCGCGATGTCCGAGTCGACGTCGACGACCTGGCCGCGCTCGGCGGCCTCGGGCACGAGATATGACCTAAGCGCGCTCACCACGCGCGCGGCCTTCTCCGCCGACTCGCCGATGACCTGCGCCATGCGCCGGGCGATCGCCGGCTCGCAAGCGGCGGTGACGATCGCGATGTCGCGGGAGGTCCCGAAAAGGCCGATGATCTCGTCCAGGGACTTCGCGAGTCCCGCGTCCGAAAGGATTCCCGCGATCGCGGCCGCGTCCTTGACGCCCCGTTCCGCGAGCGAGCGCGTGAGGTCGCGCACCTCGGCGCGCGAGGGAATCGGCATGGAAAGCGAGCGGTTTTCCCTGATGCCCGCCGCGACGATCGCGCGGAAGAGCGCCGACTCCCGCTCGTCGAGCGTCTCGAGAAGCGAGAGCTGCGCGGGCACCTTCGAGTCGAGATAGTCGAGGACGATCCTGCCGGATGAGCTGATCGCGCCGAGAGGGGTATTGAGCTCGTGGGCCATCCCGGCCGCGAGCTGCCCAAGGGCGGAAAGCTTCCCCGACTCGATAAGCCGGTCCTGGAGCAGCCGCTGCTCGGCGAGCGCGGACTCAAGCTCCGCCGTGCGCTCGCCGACGCGCCGCTCGAGGAGCTTATTCATCCCGAGGAGCTGATGGTTTTTCACGTTGATGCTCGCGGCCATGTCGTTCATCATCTTGATTATCGCGTCGATATCGAGATACCCGGTCTCGGGGATCTCCCGATCGTAACGCCCGCCCGCGATCCCGCTAATGCCGTACGCGAGGCCCGCGAACACCCCGTTGATCCTCCGCTGGACGAGAAAGTGGTTCACGAGCACGCTCGCGAACATGACGGCGAACACGACGAGGACGAGGGTTACCACGATGCTCCTGATTATCCCGAAAAGATCCGCGTCGCTGAAGCAGAAGCGAACGGTACCGAGGCGAATGAGGTTATAGACGACGTCGCGCGTGCGGGGCTCGATGAGCGAGGAATCGCGCGCGGGCTTGACGTCGAGTATCGTTCCCGAGACGGTCGACTCGATCTTGATCCCCGAGATCCTTCCCGAGGACACGAGCGCCTCGCCGATGCGCGCCGCTTGGCCGTCATCGACGTTATAGAGCGGCTCGACGAGGATTTCCGCGATCTCGTCGGCGGCCTTGTCCGCCTTCCGGTCGAGATCGGCGATCATGAACCAAGCGATGGCGGCGATCGAAAGGAGCAAGACCACCGCGATCGTTATCGTCGTGATGATCAGGCTCATGCGGTGACTCAGGTCCATGAGGCTCTGTTTTTTCGTTTTCAGGTCGGCGCTTGTTTTCATTATCGAGGTTTCTCGCTATCGGTATTTCTCGGCGATGCCCTCGAGCGCGCCCTCTCGGGCTAGCTCGCCGAGGGCGCGCTCGAGATCGTCGGCGAGGGACATCGCGGCCGACTTTTTCGATACCCCGAAGTAGAGGTCCGTCACGACAGGCGGCTCGTACGCGGCCCTCTCGAAGGAGCCCGAATACCCGAGTCGCTTAATATCCCATTCTATGTTCGGGGATGTCCCGACGGCGACGTCGATCCTGCCGAGTGAAAGGAGCCTGAGTATCTGTCCCTCGTCCGTAAGGGTAATCTTGGTTAGGGCGTTATCCGAGTCGTAGGGATCGAAATAGACGGTATCCGGCGACTGACCGATTCGCTTGCCCGAAAGGTCATTGTACGACGCGATCGAGGCGCCCTTCCCCGTCCGGGCGTAGAAGACGGGTCGCGCCTGGTTGTAGGACGGCCGGAGATACCAAATGAAGGTGGACCGCTCGTCGGACCACGCGATGCCCGACATGAGATCCGCGTCCCCGCTCTGCATGAGGCGGAGGCAGCGCGACCAAGGGCAGAGCTTGATCTCGATCGTGATTCCCAACTTCCGCTCGAGCGCGCGGACGATCTCGACGTCGATCCCGCTCAAGGCCCCGGAGTCGTCGACGATTCGGTAGGGCGCCCAGACCTCCGTAACGAGGACAAGCGCGCGCTGCGGAAACGCGCCGAGGGAAAGAAACGCCAAAAGGAAGGTTACGAGAAGGCAGATACGGAGGGGTCGAGCGGCGCCCCGAAGGGCTCGCAAGCACCCGCAGGCAAGCGGCGTCACGCCGATCCGCGCGCGACACAGAGCCCGCGGCAGAAGAGGACTAGACGAGAGGAGAGAACCGGGCTGCGTTCCGCGCATATACCATCCGCCTTGACGTTCATTCGCGCTGGCCTTATCGGGCAGGCGGCGCTCTTTCAATCATAGAGCACCGCGCGCGGGATCGTCAAATTCCGCGTCTTTCGGGGATCAGTCCGCGACGACCGTGACCTCGCGGCTCACGGCGCGGCCGAGGTTCCAGCGAGCCACCGTGTCCTCGGGGTTTTCCGCGAGGATCTCCTCGAACGCGGCCTGGGCGTCCTCGAACCGACCTTCGGCGAGGCGCGCGACGGCGACCTCAAATTTCTTCCGGGAACCGGCCTTTGCCTGCCGATTTCCCGAGGAATCCTGGTTGAAAACCTCGAATACGCCGACCTGCTCCGCCTTGCCCTTGAAATTGGTCGAGCCGATATAGCGGGCGGAGAACGCGTCGAGGTCCTCGAGGCGGTTATACACCTCGCGGCTGATGAGGAGGCGCGAGCCGACTTCCTTGGTCATCGACTCGAGCCGCGAGGCGAGGTTGACCGAGTCCGCGATGACGGTGGTCTGCATGCGCTCGGCCTCGCCGATCGTCCCCATCATCATGGTGCCGCAGTGGATACCCGTCCCGGTCGCGATGAGCGCGAGCCCGTCTTTTTCGCGGGTGATGTTCATCTTGCGGATCTCCTGGATCATGTCGAGCGCGCAGAGGACGGCGTCGTCGACCTTGCCGGGGAAGATGGCCATGATGCCGTCGCCGAGGTACTTGTCGATGAAGCCGCCGTGGCGCCTGATGATCGGCGCGATACTCGAAAGGTAGCCGTTGAGGAAATTGAAGGTTTGCTTCGGCGTGAGGTGCTCGGAGATCGCGGTAAAGCCCCGGATGTCCGAGAACATGATGGTCATGTCCTTCTGGATCTGGTCGCCGAGGCCGACGTCGAGGATGCTGTCCTTCGAGAGGAAGGTCAGGAAGGCCTCGGGAACGAAGCGCTCCATCGCGCGGTTGAGCTCGATGAGGTGCTCCTGGTAGCTCTGGATCTTGTCGGCCATGCCGTTGAAGTTGCGCTTGAGGTCGAAGAGTTCCTTGATCGAGGTATTGAGCGTCGCGCGCGAGTTGAGGTCAGAGTCGCCGAAGCGCCTGACGGCGTCGGTAAGGAGGATGATCGGCTCGCTGATCCGCCAGGCGAGGAAGAAGGAACCGAAGATGATGAACCCGAGAAGTATCCCCGCGATCACGAACGCGCGCATGAATACCGACGAGATGAACTCGGCGTAGTTGCGATCCGAGATGTCGACGCCGAGGAGACCGAGAAAATTGCCGGTCTTGCGGTCGAAGATCGGGGCGAGGCCCATGAGGGAGTTCGTGTTATAGTCGGGATCGCGGATGAAGCGGGAGCCGACCTTGGGCACCTTCTGGCTGAGGGCGGCGACCGTCTCGGCCTGGTCGTGGATGTCGTACTCGAGGTTAAAGCCCGAGATGCCGTCGCTTGCCTTTCCCGTCTTCTCGGCCTCGGCGCGGAGGCGGAGCACGTCGGCGTCGACGACGAACCGCGCGCGATCGGCCTTGGACGAGGGCGCGAGGATGTAGGCATAGAGGATGAGCGAGGGATTGGTACTCCGGATCTTGTTGAGGTAATTCGACACCCGCAGATACTCCGCGCTTTGCTCCGCGAGGAGCGCGTCGGCGGCGGGAAGGTCGGTCTTCATCTTGCCGACGAGAACCCCGATATCGTCCGTGTTGAGTCCTTCGGCCCCGAGGACCGCGGTCGCCATAAGCCGATCCTGGGTCTCGAGGAAGAGCCGCCGCTGGAGGCTTACGTAGAGCCCGGAAAATATTACCGAGAGGATGATAAGGCTCGAGATAATCAGGATGGTCCCGATATACACGCGATATTTGATTTCTTTCATTGTGTACCTTTTTATTCTATATTGAGGGATAACGACCCATTTGTCAAATAGAAGAAAATGGAGAAAGGTGAGTTTTTCTTTCAGGGCCGCGCGCGGATTCGGATTAAAGCGTCTCGATAGGAAAGAGTACGTCGTCCTTGATATCGATGAAGCCCTTGTCCTTGAGATTCTGGACATTCTCGATCTTCACGAGGGGATTGTCGCGATTGAACGCGAGAAAGGCCCGGATCTTGATGCCGTCCTGACCGGGGAGCAGGGAGTCTTTGAGAATTTTAAATAGCTGTTCTTCATCGGGAGTCATGTCATACACCTCATGGAAAAAACTTTCTTGATAATGAAAGTATTGGTTTATTCCATTGGGATGTCAACCATTTCTTGACTCAGGAGACGAAAGGGATTTGATGCAGTAGGAGTTCTTCCCGCGCCAGGGAGCGAAGCGGAAAGCCCGGATGCCGGGCCCGACAGGGCACCGGCACCGTACTTGGAGCGGAGCGCTCGGTTGCGTCGCGCCTCGCGCGCGGCGCAAGGCGCCCTATTTTTTTATCGTGCCGAAAAGCGCGCCGAGCTCAGAACGGCCCGTAGCGGTCTTCGCGAAGGCTCGCGCCGTTCGTCTTGATGACCTCGCGGTACCAGTAGCCCGAGTCCTTGATCGTTCGCTTTTGCGTGTCGAAGTCGACGTGGACGAGGCCGAAGCGTTCCTTGTAGCCTTCTGACCACTCGAAGTTGTCCATGAGGCTCCAATGGAAGTAGCCGGCGATTTCCGCGCCGTCGGCCATCGCGCGCTCGAGGCCGAGGAGGGAGCGGCGGGTGTAGTCGATGCGCGCGCCGTCGTGGATCTTGCCGTCCATGCATACCCAGTCGGTCCCGGACATGCCGTTCTCGGCGATGATGACGGGCTTTTTGTAGCGTTCCCAAAGCATCCGCGGGCACCAGCGGAGGGTATCGTCGTCGACGAACCACTTGATGGCGGTTTGCGCGGTTCCCGGGCCTCGCTTGAGCTCGACGGGATTGCCGTCGCGGTCCGCCTTGATGAGGCGCGAGGAGTAGAGGTTGATGCCGCAGAAGTCGATCGGGCGGGCGATTTGCCGAAGGTCCCGTTGCCAGGTCGGCGGCAGATCCCGCTCGATTACGGGAAGGAGCGAGGGTTCGTACTCTCCGCGGAAGACGGGGTCGGTCACGAGGGAGATCGTCCAGATGAGGGGGCGCGCCGGGGTGTGGCAGAACAGGGCGCGCCGGGCGGCCTCGACGTCGGCGGCGGATTCCGTCGCGGGGATCATGGTCTGGGTCGTGGGGACGTAGCCAATGGTGAAGTCCGAGCCGCCGACGGCGCGCAGGGCGTCGACGCCCTTTCCGTGCGCGACGAGGGTGTTATGCACGGCCTTGACGATGTCGCGCTGCGGGAGCCGATAACCGGGAGCCTGGCAGCCGGCCTCGAGGCCGAGGCCGATGAAGCATTGCGGCTCGTTGAAGGTCATCCAGTGCTTGACCCGGTCGCCGAGCGCGGACGCGACGACGCTTACGTATTCCGAGAAGGCGTCCGAGATGGCGGGATTGGTCCAGCCGCCCGCGGCCTGGAGACTCACGGGAAGGTCCCAGTGATAGAGGGTGATCCAGGGGTCGATGCCCTTCGCGAGGAGGCCGTCGACGAGGCGGGAATAGAAGTCGAGCCCTTTCTGGTTAACCGCGCCGCGACCGCCGGGGATGATTCGCGGCCAGGAGACCGAGAAGCGATAGGCGGGAAGGCCGAGCTCCTTCATGAGCGCGATATCCTCGCCCCAGCGATGATAGTGATCGCACGCGACCTTTCCGGTGTCCCCATTATAGGTCGCGCCCTTATTCTCGGAGAATTCGTCCCAAATGGACGGCGTGCGCCCATCCTCGTCCCACGCGCCCTCGATCTGATAGGCAGCGGTCGCCGCGCCCCAGACGAAATTCGACGGAAAAGCCATAGTGTCTCCTCGGCAAGGACTCGCGCCTACCCGCGCCGTGCGGGTAACCTCTCAAGCGGAAAGCAGCCCTTGGATTTAGTATACGCTGAGTATAATGAAGATGGAAACAATTGTGAATAGATTTAAAGCTGATTAATTGCCGTTTTCAACAAATAAAATGAGATTTTACGTTGAGGGGGGATGGAGGAGGTTTACACGCTGCGTGATTGCTTGCACCCTGCGTGGCGGCTCGCACGTCGCGTGGCGGCTTGCACGCCGCGTGGCGGCTTGCACGTCGCGTGGCGGCTTGCACGTCGCGTGGCGGCTTGC
>DAOPYF010000009.1:8343-21551 GCA_035352735.1 Treponemataceae bacterium
GCCGCGTGGCGGCTTGCACGTCGCGTGGCGGCTTGCACGTCGCGTGGCGGCTTGCGCCCTGCGTGGCGGCTTGCACCCCGCGTGGCGGCTTGCACCCCGCGTGGCGGCTTGCGCCCTGCGTGGCGGCATGCACCCTGCGTGACTGTCCAGACCCTGCATGTCTGCGTATACCCCGCGTGACTGTTAATTCCCCGCGGCGATGCCCCTACCCCGGGCATCTGTTTAATCCCCGCGCGTGCTATACTGTCATGCGAACGCAGGTTTCCCTGACGCGTTTTTTGAGGTACCGCATATGACTCGCCCTTCCCCGATTCAAAGCCCCGCCCTAGAAGCCGAAAAGACGCTCGAGTCGTTCTTTGACGCGCTGATGGAAAAAGCACAGGGACTTTACCCGGAAGGCAAGGCCCCGAGGAAGCAGGCGATTATCATTCATTCGGCGCTCTCGGCATTCGGTCACGTCCCCGGCGGCGCGGACACCGTCACCAGGGCGCTCTGCGAATGCGCGCGTAAGCGGGGCATGACGCTCGTCATGTGCGCGCACAGCGACGCCGTGCCTGTTTCGCCGGGCAATGGCGACGGTGAACTTCCCGCGATCATCGCGTTCGACCGCAGAAAAAGCACGTGCCGCGGGATGGGGGCGATCGCCGAGCGATTCAGGACTTTCCCGAGGACGCGACGATCGGGCCACCCGACCCTCTCGTTCACCGCGCGCGGGCCGCTCGCTCGCACGCTATTGTTTCCGCATCGGCGGGAATCGGGTGTAGGCCCCGACTCGCCGGCGGGGAGGCTGCGGGATCTCGACGCGCTCGTGCTCCTCATCGGCGTGGGATACGAGCGCTGCACGATCCTGCATCTCGCGGAATACGCGCGAGCCGCGCGGATAGCCGCCGCGGGGGGCGTGGCCGACTCGGTTACCTGCCAGGCCTTCGAGCGTACGATATTCGGGCGCTGGAAAAGCCGCGTATGGACGGACATCCCCTTCGATCCCGCGGTCTTCCCGACGCTCGGCGAGCGATTCGAGCGCGAGATGCCCGGCTCGGTGATCACGATTCCCGTACCACGCATCGATGGCACGCTGACCGCGAAAGCGCGGATCAAGGTCTTTCGCGCGCGGGCTATAACCGAATTCTGCATAGACAGATACCCCGATTTACGATAACGTTATCTACTATGTTTACGTTCCTGAAGCGGCTTTTGGGAATTGCCCGCACCGAAGATATCGACACGGAACTCGAGATCGAAGAATCCTGGAAAACTGATTTCCATAAGCGCGTCGACGCGCGTTTCGTCGAGGAAACGGGTGAATCGTACGCCACGCGCTTCGCCGAAGGCGGATTCGTCCTTTCCCTTTTAAAAAAGAACGTGTACGCATGGACCGTCGACCCGCTCTATCGTTACCGCGATTTCGTGCTCGAGGGACTCGTAGAGTTCCCGCGCGATTACGGCGAGATGGCCACGGGCGCGAGTGAGAGCGGCATTACCCCGGGCGACATTGCCCCTGAACGCGACAGCGAGGACGCCCCCTCTCCCCGGGCCGGAAACATGGCCGCGGGATTCCTTTTCAGATATCTCACCGAAAGCACCTTCTACGCGGTGCTCGTTTCCGACCGCGGCATGGTCAGGATGGACGTCGTGATCAACGGCACCCCAGTCCCGATTCTCGGCTGGACCGAAACGCGGCGCGGGAACCCCGACCTCGACGTCGGTCCCGCCGACGCGGACGCCGCGCCCTACTTGAAAAACGACCGACTCTACTCGATCCGCGTCATCGCGCGCGCGACGAGCTTTACCCTCATCGTCAATGACGCGTGGGTCGCCGAATGCACGGACGACACGATACAGGCCGCGGGCAAGATCGCGTTTGCCGCGCAGAACTGGGATTCGGGAAGGGAAAGCGAGGCGACCCTCTCGGGGATCGCCGTCGACTCGGCCCCGATGGAAGTCGAGACGGTGTACTCGCGGTGGAATCAGTTCCTCCCGATCGCCCCCGACGCGCACGCGGCCCTCGCGCGCACGTGGTACGCGATGGGAAAGTACGTCCCCGCGATCATCGAGCTCAAGCGCGCCTGGAAGGAACGTCCCGCCGACGCGGAGGAGCTCCTCCTTTCCGGGCAGGCCTTCCTCGCGCAGCGGCTCTACGCCGAGGCCGAGGAAAAAACCCGCGAGGCCCTCGCGCTCGACGGGGCGAACCCCGCGGCCGTCGCGGACCTCGGCGGCATCCTCTATCTCCAAAACCGCTTCGCCGAGCTCGACGCGCTCCTCCAAACGTCGAGCGCCGAGGCAATCGAGGAATCGCCCTTCCTTTCGAACCTCGAGGGACACCTTCTCGCGTGGAAGGGCCTTCACGCCGAGGCCGCCGAGGCATACCTTCGGGCGGCCCGCCGCGCGGGCGATCAGGGGCTTTTCTTTTTTCACGCGGGCAACGAGTTCCGCGCGGCTGGCTTCGCAGAAAAGGCGATCGACGCCTGGCTCGAGGCAGGGCGCGTCTTCCTTTCCGCGAGCGAGTACGACGACCTCTCCGATACGGTTGACCTGCTCCTTGAGGCGTCAGGCGACGACCCGCGCGCGCTTTGCCTCGCGGGTAAATACCAATACGCCGTCGGCAACGAGAAGGCCGCCGCGGGATACCTCGAGCGGGCGGTCGCCCTCGACACGAACGACTCGGCCGCGTGGTACCTTCACGGGATGATTCTCGCCGCGCGAGGGGATACGCCCGAGGCGATCGCCGCGTTCCGGAAGGCGACGGAACTTGAGGACGGCTACGGGCTCTATCATTTTAGGCTCGCCGAAACCCTCTTTAACTCAGGCGAGGACTGCGCGGCGGAGCTTGCGCGAGCCCTCGAGACGGGAAGCGACAACGGCTGGGCATGGAACCTCGCCGCGATGAAAGACCTCGCCGCGGGAGATCTCGACGCCGCAGAGCGGAACGCGGATAAGGCGCGGCGCCTCCTTCCCGGCGAGCTCGCCCCGCTCGTGAACCACGCCGAGATATGGCGGCGCAAGGGCCGGCTCGACGAGGCGCTTGACCTCTTCGATCCCGACGACCCGGACTCTCTCCACGCGCAGGCAAACCTCCTCGTCGAGGACGGCAAGCACGAGGAAGCGGAAGAGCGGTACATACAGGCGCTCAGGCTTCGTCCGTTCGACGCCGAACTCCTTGCCGACCGCGCCGCGAACTGCATCGAGCTCGACCTCCTCAGCGAGGCCGACGACCTCCTTGGCCGCGCCATCGAGATCGAGAGCTCCCCGCGCGTCTATAAGCTTATCGCCTACCTTTCCGGCAGGAAGGGCGAGTACGTCCGCGCGGAGGTAGCGCTCCAGCGCGGGCTCGAGGAATTCCCCGAGGCGACCGAGCTCCTCTTCGAGCTCGCGTCCGTGTACAACGCGACCGGCAAGCGCGATAAGGCAGCGGAGACCGCGCGCCGACTTTGCGAACTGGACGACTCTCCGCGCGCGAAGGAGCTTTGCGAGGAAATCGCCGAGAGCGCGACTTTCAGGATCGACTGCTCTGCGTGCGGCCGCCATTGGCGCGTCCCGAAGGACATTCCCCCGCAGGGCTCGCTCAGGCTCACCGCCGAACCGCCGGACGACCTGCCGGCAGGGACATGCCCGTCGTGCCAAGAGAACTACTGCATCGGCTGCGCGCGCAAAAACCTCGGGGAAGACGGGCGGTTCCGCTGCGCCAAATGCGGGCAGCCGCTCAAGCTCGTCAATCAAGGGATCATCTGGATCCTCGCCGAATGGCAAAAAGGTGAAGCCGCGCGGGAACGTCCATAGGGCGTGTTACACGCGTGTAAAAATCTCCCCCCTATCTTGGGGTATTGCCACGACAATTGTAAAATGCTGTACAATTCTTGGGTGATGAACCGCGAATACCGGCTATACCGCATCATCCCCCTAATTACCCTTCCCCTCATCGCCATGCTGGCATGGAATCAGTTCAACTGGCTCCAGGAACTCCGGGACAGGGAGGATCGCCGTATCGAGGCGAGCATGGTCGGCTCGACGATGGGGCTTTCGACGCGGCTCAGGGACGAGATCACCCTCCTTCCCGCGCTTTTTAGGCTCGCCCCCGAGGATCGCGCCGACATGGATACCCTCCTTCGCGAGAGGTACCGCTTTTGGAGGCGATACGCGATCGATTCCGCCATACTCAAGGATATCTACGCCTTCGACGGGAACGATGATTCGATCCTGCGCTGGCAAGACGAGCGACTCAGGCCGATTCCTGCACGGGAAGGGCCTCAGCACCCACCTCTCGACACCGAAGGCGACGGCATAGTCCGGATCGTTTCGCCTATTATCCTTTCGCCCGACAGGCAGCTCATGGCCGACTTCGCCTTCGACAAGCGGGAAATCGTCTCGAGGGTTATCCCGAAACTCGCGAAGGAATGTCTCGATAGCTCAGGGCTCTACCTGTACCGCATCATCGACACGGAAAGCGGGCGGGAAATCTACGCGTCGGCATCGCTCGACAACACCCGCATCGCCGAGCCGGACATCGAGGTACACCTCATCGATAGCGATACGGCGTTCGTCTCGAGCGGGGGAAATAGGCCGTTTCCCCGAAGCGGCAATCGCCCGCCCGCCGGGCAAGGCGAGCCAGAATCAGACAATGGGCCGCGTTGGGTTCTCCGCGCGCGACCGAGCGATAACGCGATGGGGGCGGAAGAACCGGAGCGAACGTTCATGCGACCTGGACGGATGCCCCAACATGATTTCGACAACATCACCTTGCAGATCTTTAACCGCGACGGTTCCCTCGAGCGCATCTCCCGGAGGGCCTCGCTCATCAACGCATTGGTCAGCATGGGTACCTTCGCCCTCCTCACGGTCCTGATCGCCGCGCTCATCAGGACGAACGGGCGCGCGCGCAAACTCGCGCAGCGGCAGCGGGAGTTCATCGCGACGATTACCCATGAGCTTAAAACACCGCTTTCGGTCATCATCTCCGCCGCCGACAACCTGAACGACGGGCTCGTCCGGGACCAGAACAAGGCTGAGCAGTATGGGACGCTCATCAAGCGGGAGGCGGCCCGGCTCGCGCTTTCGATCGACGATTTTCTTCTGTACTCAAAAACCGATTCCGCGGGTCGCGTAAAGCCGGCCGCGTGCGACCTTGGCGCGATCATAGCGAACGCGCTCAAAGCAACCGAGGACGAGCGCGCAAGGCTCAAGATCCGAACCGAGGTGAGCCTTCCCGCGGAACCGGCGATTCTCATGGGCGACGGCGTCGCGCTCGAGTCGGTTTTTCTCAACCTCGCGCAGAACGTCGTCAAGCACGCCGCCTCGGGCCAGTACCTTGGGATCATCGTATCGCGGGAAAAAGGTCGTAAAAACGAGAAAAATTTTACAGAAAGTCTCATAATAAAAGTGAAGGATCTAGGACCGGGGATTCCCGTGCGGGAACAGAAACTGATTTTTGAGCCATTCGCGCGGGGGAAGCGCGCCATTGAGGAACAGATCCCGGGAAACGGGATAGGGCTCAACCTGGTCAAGCGAATCGTCGAGATGCACGGCGGATCGATATCCGTCGAGAGCAAACCGGAGAGCGGATCGACCTTTACGGTAACCCTACCCCAGCGGAGAGGAGCTAATGATGCCTGGCAGAATACTGATGATTGAGGATGAAAGCGGACTCGTGTTGACCGTCGGGGACCGGCTTGTCGCCGATGGCTACGAGTTCGAGTCGAGCATGAACGGAACCGAGGGCGAGCAGATGGCGCGCGAGGGAAACTTCGATCTCGTGATCCTCGACGTGATGCTTCCCGGAAAGGACGGTTTCGCGATTTGCAAGTCGCTCAGGGACTCCGGATCGACCGTACCCATCCTCATGCTCACCGCGCGTACTACCACGAACGACCGCGTCGCGGGGCTTAAGCTCGGCGCGGACGATTATCTGTGTAAGCCGTTCGAGATGGCCGAGCTCGAGGCGCGCATCGAGGCGCTCCTCAGGCGGGCAGAGGCGTCACCGCAATCATCGGGCGCGAACGGCAGCGCGAACGCCGAGCTCACGATCGACCTCAAGAAAGGAATCATCATCGCCAAGGACGGGGAACATTCGCTTTCCGCCCAGGAGATAAAGCTTCTCGACTATTTCTACAAACACCAGGGAACCATCATCTCGCGGGAGGAGCTGCTCAATACCGTTTGGGGCTATGACTCGAACATCACCACGAGGACGATCGACGTGCACGTCGCGCGGCTCAGGCAGAAGATGTGCGACGTAAAGGACGTCACGCGATACATCCACACGATCCGCGGGATCGGCTATAAGTTCACGCCGCCGTCAAAATGAACGAAGTCGGGAGGCCAAAGCCCCCGCTGTAAGACAACCTCGCCCTCGGGCGTACCCGCGCCGCACAGGGCGCACGCGCGAGGCAAGGCCTCGGAGAGCTTACGGAGATACGCCGTCCGCGAGACGTTCGCGCCGCCGAAGCGCGCGATATGGTCGGTGTATACCTGCGAATCGATCAGGGTTCCGCCCATCGCCGTGAAAAAGTGCGTAGCGAACGCGGCAAACGCCGTCTTCGAGGCGTCGCTCACGCGCGTGAACATCGACTCCCCGAAAAACACCGAACCGATGAGAATTCCGTAAAACCCACCCACCAGCTGCCCGTCCATCCATGCCTCTACCGAGTGCGCTATTCCCTCGCGATGGAGGGAAACGTACGCGTCGATGATATCGTCGGTTATCCACGAACCATTCTGGCCCGGCCGCGCGACGCCCGAACAAAAGTTTATGACCCGCTCGAAAGCGGTATCGCATCGAATGGAGAAGGGGCTTTTCCGCATCGAGCGGACGAGGCGCTCGGGCACGCGGAAGCGCTCGGGCACTATGATGAAGCGGGGATCGGGAGATTGCCAGTACAGGGGATCGTCCTCGTTGAACCACGGGAAGATGCCCTGCGTGTAGGCGGAGAGGAGCATGCCGGGAGAGAGGTTCCCTCCGACCGCGACGACTGAGCCCTCGGTTTCGTCGGGATCGGGAAAGTTAAACCAGTCGCCGATCTCGAGCCAAGGAAAGTCAGGATCGCTGCGCGTCTCGGCGTCGTAGGTACCCGACCGACGCGAGGCCATCAGTCTTTTCCCGTCCCGTTTGGATTATTCGGGTCGCTTGCGCCGTTTGCGCCAGACGCGCTCGCGGATTGCGCGGGCTTCTTCGCGCCGCCGGAGCGGGAAGCGCGGGCCTTACGAGCGGTAGCGGTCTCTGACGGCGTGGAGGGCGATGCTGCGGACGAGGCCGCAGAAACAGTTTCAGGTACGGCATGGCTGCCCGTTTGCGGCTCGTCCGCATCATGGTGCGCGTCCGCGCCGCGCGGGGTAATCAGAATTCCCTCAGGGGTATCGGGATCGACGTCGCAGAGGGCGGAGCCGCCCGAGGAAAGAACCCCGAAAAGCACCATGTCCACGAGCGGCGTCGTAACGAGATCCTCGATGACGCGCGCGGCGTTCCTCGCGCCAAACTCGGGCGAGTAGCCCTTCTCGGCCATGCGCGAAACTGCGGCGGGCGTCGCCTCGAGCGACACGCCCTTGTCCGCGAGCCGGGAGCGCACCGCGTCGAGTTCCTTCCGCACGATCGATTCCATGATCTCCTTCGAAAGGTGCCCAAAGCGCACGACTGCGTCGAGTCGGTTCCGGAATTCCGGCGTGAAGGTCTTTTCCACCGCCTCGTTGACGGCTTCCTCGGAAACCTCGCGAAGGCCGAAGCCGATCAGGGGCTTGCCGATCTCGCGGGCGCCGGCGTTGCTCGTCATGATGAGGATGACGTTCCGGAAGTCGGCCTTGCGGCCCTGGTTGTCCGTGAGCGTCGCGTAATCCATTATCTGGAGAAGGATATTGAAGATGTCCGGATGCGCCTTCTCGATCTCGTCGAGAAGCACGATCGCGTGGGGCTGCTTGCGCACCGCGTCGGTGAGGAGGCCGCCCTCCTCGAAGCCGACGTAGCCCGGCGGCGACCCGATGAGCCGCGAGACCGTGTGCTTTTCCTGATACTCGCTCATGTCGAAGCGATGCATCGCGATGCCGAGAACCTCTGCGAGCTTTCGCGCGAGCTCGGTCTTTCCGACGCCGGTCGGTCCGACGAAAAGGAAGTTCGCCACGGGCTTGCCCGGCGCGCGGAATCCCGCGCGCGAGCGCTTGACCGCCTTAACGACCGCCCTGACGGCATCGTCTTGGCCGAAGATCGAGCGCGTGAGGACGGGCTCGAGCTCCCGAAGCCGATCGGTCTCGCCGGTCGACACGGAGCGCTCGGGAATGCGCGCGATCTTCGCGACGACCGTCTCGATGAGCGCGCGGTCGATGACCGGGATAACCTCGTTCGGCGCGATCGCGGGAGCGGCGGGCTCAGGCGCTTTGGCTGCGGGCGAGGAGGCGTCGGCCGGGATGTTTTCGGGCGAAGGGACACCGCGCGCGGAGGCACTGGACGCGGGGGCTGTCACGCTGGCCGCAGGCGTTGCCGCGCGGGCAGTGGGCACCGTTGGGCGAGCCGCGGGCGCGGGAATGTCACCCGCGGTGAGGCTTCCGGGAACGGGAGAGCCCGCAGCGATCCGCGCGCGAGCGCCCGCCTCGTCGATGATGTCGATCGCCTTGTCGGGAAGGCGCCGCTCGGTGATGAACTGCGAGGAAAGCCTGACCGCCTGCTCGATCGCCTCGTCGGTGTACACGACGCCGTGGAATTCCTCGTATCGCTTCTTGAGGCCCCGAAGGATCGCTATCGCGTCATCCTCGGAGGGTTCGGGGATGTCTATCTTCTGGAACCGCCGCGAAAGGGCGTGGTCCTTCTCGAAATGCTTGTTGTATTCCTCGTAGGTCGTCGATCCGATGCACCGGATCTTCCCCGAGGTGAGCACGGGCTTCATGAGGTTCGAGGCGTCGAGCGTACCGCCGCCGGTCGAGCCCGCCCCGATGAGGGTATGGATCTCGTCGATGAAGAGGATGACCTTCTCCTTCCTGAGGAGGTCGTCCATCACGCGCTTGACGCGTTCCTCGAAGTCACCGCGGAATTTCGTGCCGGCGACGAGCGAGCCCATGTCCAGGCTGTAGATCTCGTAGCCCCACAGAAGCGGCGGGACCTGCCGCGCGACGATGCGCTGCGCGAGGCCCTCGGTGATCGCGGTCTTGCCGACGCCGGCGTCGCCGACGTGGATCGGGTTATTCTTCATGCGGCGGCACAGGACCTGCACGGTTCGCTCGAGCTCTTCCTCGCGGCCGATGAGCGGCTCGAGCTTGCCCGCCCGCGCGAGCGCGGTGAGCTCCACCGTGTAGCGCTCAAGGGTCGTGCGTTTCTGCGGCTTTTGCCTGCTGGCACCCGCTTCGGCCTCGTCGGGATACTCTGAGCCTTCCCCGGGCTCGCCCGAGTCCGCCGCGTCTCCCTGGTCGCCCTGCTCGCCGAGGTCGCCCGAAGCCGATTCGTCCCGGGGGGCGCCTCTCCCGAAGGACACGTCGAGGGAATCGGGCGCGTCCGCGCCGTGCCCCTCGCCTTGGAGCGGGGTCGCGCGCGGCGCCTCGCCGTCGTCCGCGCCGATACCGCCGTGGCTGATAACCTCGAGAAGCACGAGCCGGTCGAGCCCGCCGCGGCGCATATAATACGAGCAGTAGTTCTTGTTTTCGTCGATGAGGCTCACGAGTATGTCAGAAACCTCGAGCACCGATTTCTCGGCGTTCTCGCAGTGCAGCACCGCGCGCTGGAACACGTTCTGGAACCCGACGGTCTGGAGCGGCTCTCGCCCCGTGAGGACGGGCATGTTCTTCCTGAGATACTCGTCGACGCTGTCGTGGATGTACGCGATGTCCGCGCCGCACAGGGAAAGGACCTTGAGCGCCGGCGGATGGTCGAGTACCGCGAGGAGGATATGCTCGGGGGTAACGTACTCATGTCCGCGCGTCCGCGCGTCCGCCCATGCCTGGTCCAGGACCTTCTGGACGACGGTGCTGATCTTAATCTTCAAATTTGCTCCATCACGCAGCGGAGGGGAAAGCCGCTCTCGCGGGCGACTTCGTGTACCTGGACGCACCGGGTCGCCGCGATATCATAGGTATAGGAACCGACGACCCCGCGACCCTTCCGATGCACGTCTTCCATGATCGCGAAGGCATCTTCGTGCTTCTTGTGAAAAACCGCCATCAGAACCGCGATGACGAAATCCTTCGTGGTAAAATCGTCGTTCAGCAAAACGACCCGGTACTGCAGCGGTTCCTGCAGCTCTTCGGAGAGGTCTGTTTCGCTCGCGACTTTTCTTTCGTATTCCATACACTATAAAAATACTCTAAAAGCCCTCAGGAAACAACAGGTATCCCGCTTGAAAACCGCGACTTTACTATGGCATGATGGGGCCATGAAAACGATAGTTTCCTGGAACGTAAACGGCATCCGCGCGGCGGAGAAAAAGGGCTTCCTCGACTGGCTCGATCGCGAATCCCCCGACGTCCTGTGCCTCCAGGAAACCAAGGCCCATAAGGGCCAGGTGAGCCTTGAGCTTGCCGAACCCGTCCTCGCCTCGGGCGCGTGGAAATCCTGGTGGAGTTCCGCCAAGAAGGCAGGGTACTCCGGAACCGCCATCTACTCGAAAACCGAACCGCTCGACGTGCGCACCTCTGGCTTCCCCGAGTTCGACGACGAGGGCCGCGTGGTCATCGCCGAGTATCCCGAGGCGGCCGTCATCTCGGCCTACTTCCCGAATTCCCAGGAAGCGGGCGCCAGGCTCGGCTATAAGCTCGAGTACTGCGCGGCGATGCTCGAGATCTGCGACGGGCTCGTCGCGAAGGGCAAGAACGTCATCCTCTGCGGGGACTACAACATCGCCCATAAGCCGATCGACCTCGCGAACCCGAAATCGAACGAGGGAAACCCCGGCTACCTTCCCGAGGAGCGCGCGTGGATGGACGCCTTCACGAAAGCCGGCTACGTCGACACCTTCCGCGCCTTTTGCGCCGAGCCGGGGCAGTATTCCTGGTGGAGCTACCGATTCCACGCCCGCGAGAAGAACATCGGGTGGCGGATCGACTACCAGTGCGTCAACCCCGCGTTCATGCCGCGCGTCGAGTCGTCGGTCATCCTCAATGACGTGACGGGCTCGGACCACTGCCCGATCAAGCTCACGCTTAGGCAAACCCCATGAGAATAAAGTACAACGCGCCGACCACGCTCACCTTCGCGTTCTTCTGCACCGTCGTGGTCGCCCTCGATCAGTCGATTCTCCACGGCCTCACCCGCGCGTTCTTCACCGTCCCGAACGCCGCGGGCTTCGACCTCGCGAACCCGCTCAACTACGTCAGGCTCTTCACCCACATCGCCGGGCACGCCGACTGGAACCACCTCATCAGCAACCTCGCCTACGTGCTCCTCCTCGGTCCCATGCTCGAGGAAACCTACGGTTCCCTCACCATGTTCCTGATGATGATCGTCACCGGTTTCGTCACCGGCGTCCTCAACGCCTGCTTTTTCCCGAACCCGCTCCTCGGAGCCTCGGGCGTCGTGTTCATGATGATCCTCCTCGCCTCCTTCACCAACCACGGGGCCGACGACGTTCCCCTGACCTTCATCCTGATCGTCATCCTGTACCTCGGGCGGGAGATCCTCAACGCCTTCCGGGGCGACGATATCTCGCAGTTCGCGCATCTCGCCGGCGGCCTCTGCGGAAGCCTCTTCGGTTTCTTCCAGCCGGGCCGACCGGCGCGCGCGCGAGCGGCGGCCTCGGGAAGCTACGGCGCCCGGGTTCCCCAAGCGGGAGGAAAACTCAAGGCAACCAAGCTGACGATCAAGGGAAGCCCGAAGTCCCAAAGTCCCGCGCGTCAACCCGCGGTTTCGGGCACACAAAGGACCGGAAACGCACCGACACGACGCCCTACTGCGGGAGCTCAGTCCCGCGCGGAGAAGCCTTCCTCCGACCGCGATGCCCACAAACCCGCGAACGGGGCAAAAAAGGGCACGCCTACGCCAACGCGCAGGGGATCGCCTCCGTCCCGGAAGGGTTAGGGCTGACCGCGGGCGGACCCACAGCCGATTGAAGCGGCCGCCCCATTCTGGTATAGTTTTCCCATGCTCGACAGACTCGAACGACTCAAAGCGCGCTTCACCGAGGTGGAGACCGAGATACAGAACCCCGACTTACTCAAGAACGCCGCGCGCTATAAGGAAACGATGCGCGAGCACGCGTACCTCGCGAAGCTCATGGAAGAATACGGGCGCTACCGCGAAACCGAGAAGGAAATCGCCGGCGCGAAGGAACTCGTCCGGGACGCCGACGACGCCGAGATGCGCGATATGGCCAAGGAAGAGCTCAAGGAGCTCGAGGCCCGTCTTGAGGCGAGCGAGAAGGAACTCAAGGTTCTCCTTATCCCGCCCGACCCCCTCGAGGAAAAAAACATCATCATGGAAATCCGCGGCGGAACCGGCGGCGAGGAAGCCGCGCTCTTCGCGGCGGACCTTTTCCGCATGTATACGCGCTACGCCGAGTCGAAGGGGTGGAAGTACGAGGTCATGTCCTCGAACGAGACCGAGCTCGGCGGCTACAAGGAAATAACCTTTTCGATATCGGGCAAGTACGTGTACGGCAGCCTCCGCTACGAGTCTGGTGTTCACCGCGTCCAGCGCGTGCCCGCGACCGAGGCCTCGGGCCGAATCCAGACGAGCGCGGCGACCGTCGCCGTCCTCCCCGAGGCGGAGGAAACCGAGATCGAGATCAGGCCGCAGGACCTCCGCATCGACGTGATGCGCGCCGGCGGACCCGGCGGACAGTGCGTCAACACGACGGACTCGGCGGTCCGGCTCACCCATATACCGACCGGCATCGTCGTCATCCAGCAGGACGAAAAAAGCCAGATCAAGAACAAGGCGAAGGCGATGCGCGTCCTCAGGACACGGCTCTTCGAGCTTGAGGAGAATAAGAAAAACGCCGAGCGCGCCGCCGACCGAAAAAGCCAGGTCGGCTCGGGCGATCGCTCGGAGCGCATCCGAACCTACAACTTCCCGCAAAACCGCCTCACCGACCATCGCATCAACCTGACGCTCTACAAGCTCGACGCGGTCATGCAAGGGGATCTCGACGAGCTCGTCGAGGGACTCGCTATCGCGGCACGCGAGGAACAGCTCAAGGCCCAGGAATCCTGACGGCCAAACCCCCGCGCCGTAATTCCGATTTTCGCGCGGGGCGATAACAAACCGCGTACCTTCGTTGGCATAACGGGCGAAACCTGCTAGAGTTTTT
>DAOPYF010000009.1:21651-37483 GCA_035352735.1 Treponemataceae bacterium
GATAACAAACCGCGTACCTTCGTTGGCATAACGGGCGAAACCTGCTAGAGTTTTTGCATGACCGCATCCGAGGCGCGTAAGGCAGCGCAAGAATTCCTCGCCGATCCCGCAGGCTCGCCAGCCCGCGGGCTTTTCGAACCCTTCATCCCGCGCGAGGGCGACGGGACGATGTGCCTTCACGCGTCTCCCTCGCCGCGGCTCGACGCCGAAGTCATCCTCGCAAGCATCCTCGAAATCTCCCGCTCCGCGCTCATCGCCCATCCAGAGCTCTGCCTCGGCGATAAGGAAGAAGAGTTTCTCTCAAACGTCGCCCGCCGCGCAACGGGACTCCCGGTCGCGTACATCATCGGCGTCCGCGAGTTCTGGGGACTCCCCTTCCGCGTCACTCAGGCCGTGCTCATCCCGAAGCAAGACACCGAGATCCTCGTCGAGCGCGCGCTCTGCGTCATACGCTCGAGGCAGAAGGCGAACCCCGCCGTTCCGGTTCGGGTCATCGACGTTTGCACCGGTTCGGGCTGCGTCGCAATCTCGCTCAAGCACGAAATCCCCGAGGTCGACCTGACCGCGACCGACATATCGGAAGAAGCGCTCTCAGTCGCGCGCGCAAACGCCGAGGAACTTCTCTCCATCGACGGAGCCGGCTCGGCAGCCCCAGTCATCGCCTTCTCGCGCGGAGACCTTCGCGATGGAATTCCCCCGACGGAGCGCGGCTGGGACCTCGTGATTTCAAACCCGCCTTACGTGCCTGATTCGGTCGCCAAAAGCCTCCTTTCCGACGGCAGGGGAGAGCCGCTCCTCGCGCTCGCGGGCGGGGAAGACGGGCTCGACCTCGTTCGCGCGCTCGCCCAGGCCGCGCGAAAGGCTCTCGCCGTCGGGGGGATTCTCCTTGTCGAGACCGGCGAGTATAATGCGGGCAAAGCCGCCGAGTATTTCCGCGAACTGGGATACTCGGACGTTGTCATCCACCGGGACCTTGAGGGTCAGGAACGCGTCGTGGAAGGAACAGCACTATGAACGCATCGATTGAGTCATTCTTTACGGAATTTCCGGTATACGGCGAGGAAGACCGCGCGCGCATCGCGGCGGCGTGGGATTTCATGTCCTCGCTCAAGTCGGGGACCGCGCGTCCCTGCGGCGAGGGCTTCATGGAACATCCGCTCCGCGTCGCGCGCATCCTTTCCGGCCTTAACCTCGACGCGGACTCGGTCATCGGCGCGCTCCTCCACGGATCGCTCGAAAGCCTCGGCCTAAGCCAGGAGGAACTCGAGGCGCGTTTCGGCAAGAGCGTCGCGGGCATCGTCGTCGGCACCTCGCGCATCTCCGGGCTCAACATGAAAAACAAGACGGTCCACGAGGCCGAGAGCATCCGCAAGATGTTCTTCGCGATGATAACCGACATCCGGGTAATCCTCGTCCGCCTCGCCGACCGGCTCGACAAGATGCGAAGCCTCAAGAATTTCCCCGAGGACCAGCGGAAGCCGATCGCCCAGGAAACGATCGACATATGGGCGCCGCTCGCGAACCGACTCGGTATCTCGTCGATCAAGGACGAACTCGAGGACCTGAGCCTTAAGTACCTCAACCGCGAGGTCTATGACCAGATCAAGGCCCTCGTCGCCGCGAAAAAGGGCGAGCGCGCGGAGTTCCTCGGCAAGGCCGAGCGCGAGATCCTCGAGGCGGCGAAAAAGTCCGGCATAGAAATCTCGGTCAAGTCGCGCGCGAAGCACTTTTGGTCGATTTACCAAAAGATGAAAAAGCGAAACAAGGCGGCCGACGAGCTCTACGACCTTTTGGCCATGCGCGTCCTGTGCGGCACGGTCAACGAATGCTACGCGATGCTCGGCATCGTCCACACGATATGGAAGCCGCTCGACGGGAGATTCAAGGACTATATCGCGATGCCCAAGCCGAACGGCTACCAGAGCCTCCACACCACCGTCATGTCGGTGGAAGGCCGCCCGCTCGAGATCCAGATCCGCACCTACGAGATGCACCAGATCGCCGAGAACGGCGTCGCGAGCCATTGGCTCTACAAAAAGGGCTCGGGCAAGGAAGAGGTCGCGGCCTCGGGCCTCTCGATCATCAATCAGCTCAAGGAGCTCTCGAAGAGCCGCTTCACCGACGAGGACTTTCTCGCGCGCATCAAGACCGACCTTCTCGGCGACTCGATTTACGTGTTCACCCCAAAGGGCGACATAATCGAGCTTCCCGCGGGCTCGACGCCGATCGACTTTGCCTACACGATACACTCCGCCGTCGGCGAGAAGATCGTCGGCGCGAAAGCCGACGGCGCGATCATTCCCCTTTCAGAGGCGCTTAAGAACACGCAGGTCGTCGAGGTCATCACCCATCCCCAGGCGCACCCGACGCGAAACCAGTATAATACGGTGAAGACCGCCAAGGCGCGGCAGAAGATCAGAGCATGGCTCCAGGATAACGAGCCCGCAGGGGACTTCGAGCGGAAGGAATCGACGGAGGCCGAACAGGGGGAATCGCAGAAGGAAAGGCTTGGGCCGCGCAAGGGTCCGCTCGAGCTCGAGGGCACGGGCGAAGAGCCGCGCGCGTTCGACGCCGCCGTCCTCAAGATCCGCATCGGCGACACGACGAACTTCATGATCAAGTTTGCCGCGTGCTGCAAGCCAGTCCCGCCCTTCCCGATCGTGGGCTACGTCTCGCGGGGGCGCGGTATCATCATCCACCGGATCGAATGCCGCAACCTCGCGCGGATACCGGACATCAAAAACCGCATGATCAGTGTTGAATGGGAAGTGCCGAAGGAAGAAGAGAAGCCGAGACGGAAAAAAGGAGAGTGACCGCGATCGCGCGCGGGCGCGCGTCAGGGCCTATCCCGCCGATCGCTCGGAGGACAAGCCCCTAGGCTTATCAGCGAATATCGATGAGCTCAATCCAAAAGGGCTTTACGGCCTCGAGAAGATCATCCTTCGAGATGCTGCCGACCTTGAGGATGCACATCTTGTTCGACACGTCGCGGCCCTCGCAGATCACGAGGGAGATGATGTTACCCTGCTTCGCGGCGACAGCCTGCGCGACCTTCTGAAGCTCCCCGGGCTTATCCGGAAGGTACATGGTGAGCCGCACGCCGGCCTGCCGGGCGCCGAAGAGATTGATGAATATCTTGTAAAGGTCGCCGTCCGAGACGATGCCGACGAGCGCGTCGCCCCGCATGACGGGAAGCGCGCTGATGTTGTTGTCGACCATGATGCGCGCCGCTTCCTCGACGACGACGTTCTCGTCGATCGTGATGACCTTCCGCTGCATTACCTTCTCGACTTTGAGCTTCGAGAGGAGATAGCTCATCTCGTACATGTCGAGGGTCGTGGCGACCGAGGGACTCGCGTTGATGAGATCGCGCTCCGTCACGATCCCGACGAGCTTATTATCCTTGTCGAGCACGGGAAGCCGCCCGACCTTTTCTTTTTTCATGAACGCGCGTGCGTCGGGCACGGACATCTCCGGATGGATGTACAAGGGGTTTCGCGTCATCACGTTGGCTACCATCATATGAATCCTCCTTAAATCCTTCTCACTTGCAAGTATAGCGCACGCGGGCGTTTCGGGCAAAAAACCCGTCAGCCCCCGAGATATGCCTCTCTGACCGAGTTGTCCTTGAGCAGTTCCTGGCCCGTTCCCGCCTTCACGATCGAGCCCGTCTCGAGTATGTACGCGCGCGTCGCGAGCGAAAGCGCCTTGAACGCGTTCTGCTCGACGAGAAGGACCGTGGTCCCCGCGGCGTTAATGGTCTTGATGATGTGAAAGATCTCGTCGACGAGTATCGGCGCGAGGCCCATCGAGGGTTCGTCGAGAAGGAGAAGCCTCGGACCCGTCATGAGAGCGCGGCCGATCGCGAGCATCTGCTGCTCGCCGCCGGAAAGCGTTCCCGCTACCTGCTTGATGCGTTCCTTGAGGCGGGGGAAAAGCTCGTACACCTTTTCCATGTCCGCGGCGATCCCCGCGCGGTCTTTGCGCGTATACGCGCCCATCTCGAGGTTCTCGCGCACCGTGAGGTTCGCGAATATTCGCCTTCCCTCCGGCACCTGCACGAGGCCCGTCTTCACGATGTGGTCGGGGGACATGGCGGTGATGTCGGCCCCGTCGAAGGAAACCGAGCCGCTCGTCTTCTTGATGATGTTCGAGATCGCGTGAAGCGTGGTCGTCTTCCCCGCGCCGTTCGAGCCGATGAGTGTGATGATCTCGCCCTCGTTGACCTCGAACGATATCCCGCGAAGCGCCTTGATCGCGCCGTAATGCACGACGAGATTGTCTACCTTAAGCATCGATCATGGCCTCCTCGCCCAAATACGCCTTGATGACGGCGGGATTTTCCTTGATTTCCTGCGGAAGCCCCGCGGCGATCGTGCGCCCGTAGTCGAGGACGATGAGCCGCTCGCAGATTCCCATGACGAGCTTCATGTCGTGCTCGATGAGGAGGATCGTGAGGTTGAATTGCTTCCTGATGAACGCGATGAGTTCCATGAGCTCCTGGGTCTCCTGCGGGTTCATGCCCGCGGCGGGCTCGTCGAGGAGGAGAAGCCTCGGGTTCGTCGCGAGCGCGCGGGCGATCTCGAGCTTTCGCTGCTCGCCGTACGGGAGGTTGCTCGCGAGCTCGTGTTTCTTCGAGTCGATCCTAAAAAGCGCGAGAAGCTCCTGCGCCCGCGCGCGGGTTCTTTCCTCGTCCCGGTAAAAGCGCGGGGTGCGGAAGATCGCGTCGAGCGGCGTTATCTGGCGCTGAGCGTGCATCGCGATGAGCACGTTGTCCTCGACCGTGAGGCTCCCGAAGAGCCTGATGTTCTGGAAGGTGCGCGCGATCCCCGCCTTCGAGAGCTGGTACGGCTTCATCGCGTGCGCGTTGTGCGTCTTGCCGCGCGAGTCGGTGAAGCAGATCGTTCCCTCGGTCGGCGAATAGACCCCGGAGAGCATGTTGAACACCGTCGTCTTTCCCGCGCCGTTCGGGCCGATGAGGCCGACGAGCTCGCCGACCTTGAGCTCGCACGAGAACGAGCTCACCGCGCGGAGTCCCCCGAACACGATCGATATCTCGTCCGCGCTCAAAAGCACGTCGCTCATCCTGCAGCCCTTCGCGCCGCAGGCATCGGGCTTATTTCGAGCCATTTTTTGCCCCCTTCGGCTGAGTCAGGCGCTGCCACACGCGGACGAAGGAAAGCTCCTTCATTCCCAAAAGCCCCTGCGGGCGGAATAGCATAACGAGGATCAATATGACCGGATAGATGAGAAGCCGGTATTCCTTGAGAAACCGGAGGAACTCCTGGAGATACGTGAGCACGAACGCCGCGAGCACCGAGCCCGTAATGCTTCCCATGCCGCCGAGGACGACGTAGATGAGGTAATCGACGCTCCGGTTGAACGAGGCGAGGTCAGGCTTCACGAATCCGATGAACGGGGCGTACAGGGCGCCGGCGACGCCCGCGACGAACGCGGCGACGACGAAGCCCGTCATCTTGTACTTGAATATACCGATGCCGTTCGAGTTCGCGGCGATCTCGTCCTCGCGAACCGAGAGGATCGCGCGGCCGTACGTCGAGCGGAGGAAGTTTTGCAGGAAGATAATCGTCGCGACGAGCGTGCCGATGATCACTATCCAGGCGATGTCGGCGGAGGCCGCGAGTATCGTCGTGAAGCGCTTTCCGTTCGCGCCGCCCGTGATGTCCTTGAGGTTCACGAAGACGACCCGGAGTATCTCGCCGAAGCCGAGCGTGACGATCGCGAGATAGTCCCCCGAGAGCTTGAGGGTCGGGAAGCCGATGAGGAAGCCCGCAAACGCGGCGAAGAGCGCGCCGGTCAGCACCGCAAGCGGCAGCGGCAAATGGGCGACCTGCGAGAACCAGATGCAGGTATACGCGCCGATGGCCATGAACCCCGCCTGGCCGAGCGTGAGCTGCCCGGTCACGCCGGTTATGATGTTCACGCTGATCGCCATGATCGCGTTGATTCCCGCCAGGGTAAAGATCTGCGCGGTATACGCGTCGATCAAGCCTAACTTGATGAGCAAGGCGGGCACGAGCACGGCCGCGAGCGCGACCCCGCCGAGAAGGATAAAGTTCCGCGTCTTAACCGATACCGTCATACCTTCACCCTGACCTTTGTGCCCATGATTCCCGTGGGCTTCACGAGAAGGATCACGATGAGTATCGAGAACGAGATTGCGTCGGCGAACTGCGACGAGATAAAGCCCTTGGTCATCGTCTCGGCGACGCCGAGTATGTAGCCGCCGAGCATCGCGCCGGGGACCGAGCCGATCCCGCCCAAAACGGCCGCGACGAAGGCCTTAAGCCCGGGCATCGCGCCCATCGTCGGGTCGATCTGCGGGTACGCGGTCGCGAAGAGGATTCCGCCGGCGGCCGCGAGCACCGAGCCGAGCGCGAAGGTGAACGCGACGACGCGGTTAACCGAAATGCCCATGAGGCTCGCCGCGCGCATGTCGAAGGATACCGCGCGCATCGCCTTGCCGACCTTCGTCCAGTTTATGATGTAGTTGAGCACGAGCATGAGCGCGATCGAAACGACGATGACGACGACCTGGATGTTCGATATCCCTATGTGCCCAAGCTGAAAGTTCACCGTCGGCATCGTCGGAAACTGCCGAGGGTTCGGCCCGACGAAGGGAAGGACGCGCATGCCGTTTTGGAGGATGAGCGACACGGCGATCGCCGTTATCAGCGAGTTGAGCCGCGGCGCCGACCGCAAGGGTCGGTACGCGAAACGCTCGATCGTGACCCCCGCGACCGCGCACACGATCATGGACGCGATGAACGAAAGCGCGAGCGCGTGCGGAGACGGCCCCATCGCGTGCAGTATGTAAAAACCGGTGTAGGCGCCGACCATGAGCACGTCGCCGTGCGCGAAGTTGATCAGCATGACGATTCCGTACACCATGGTGTATCCCAGCGCGATCAGGGCGTAAATGCTCCCGAGCGAGAGGCCGTTGATCAGCTGCTGGAAGAATATGATGAGAGATTCCACCTTGATAAAACTCCTCAATAAGTATCCTACATTATATCGGTATATCGACTTTTTTGAAAGCCGCAAAAGAAACA
This sequence comes from Treponemataceae bacterium, assembly GCA_035352735.1. Classification (GTDB taxonomy): domain Bacteria; phylum Spirochaetota; class Spirochaetia; order Treponematales; family Treponemataceae; genus Teretinema. The sequence continues at coordinate 28,725 of DAOPYF010000009.1, forward strand.
CGCACTTTAGCCTTACTGCAAAAAAAACGCCGAAGCGTCACCCGACGTGGGGTATCGCTTCGGCGTCATCGCTAGCGCGGAAAAAAATCAGGGATTGATGGTCGCCTTGTAGACGGGGGTAAGCTTTCCGTCCTTCTTGACGATCTCGAGCATGACCGCGCTCTTGGTCGGGTTGCGCTTCTCGTCGAAGGTGAGGTTTCCGGTCACGTACGAGCCGGAGGTCTTCTCGAGTGCGGCCTGAACCTTTACCGAGTCGGTGGAGTTCGCCGCGACCATCGCGTCCTTGACCACGTACATCGCGTCATAGCCGAGCGCGGCGAACGCGGTCGGGGTGGCGTTGTACTTCGCTTTATACTTCGCGACGAAATCGATGACCTTCTGGTCGGTGGAGTCCGCGGCGTAGTGATCGGAGTAGTATCCGTTCAGCACCTCGTCGCCGGCGTTGTCGACGATCCCGCCCCAGCCGTCCGCGCCGACGATCGGCGCCATAATGCCCTGGGCGCGGAGCTGCTTCGCGATGAGCGCGACGGTCGAGTAATAATCGGGAAGGTACACGACGTCGGGATTCGCGTTCTTGATCTTGGTGAGCTGCGCGTTGAAATCCTTGTCGCCGGTGTTATAGCTCTCGGCCGCGACGACGGTGCCGCCCGCGGACTCAAAGCCGATCTTGAAATTCTCGTAGAGGCCGACCGAGTAGTCGTTGCCGACGTCGTAGAGGATCGCGGCCTTCTTCGCCCCGAGGTTCGCGGAAGCGAACTTCGCGCCGACGGTTCCCTGGAAGGGATCGATGAAGCACACGCGGAAGATGAAGTTGCCGGCGTCGGTGATGCTCGCCATGGTGGCGGCGGGAGCGACGACGAGGACCTTCTGCGCCTGCGCGAGGGAGGTAAACGCCTGGGTGCAACCGGAGGTAAGCGATCCGATGATGATCTTCACCTGGTCTTTGGTGGTCAGTTTCTTATACGCGTTGACGGTCTTCTCGGGGTTGCCCTCGTCGTCCTCGGCGATAAGCTCGAGCTTCCGCCCGTTCACGCCGCCGGCTGCGTTGATTTCCTCGACCGCGAGCTGCACGCCGTTGCGAGCCTCGACGCCGTAAACCGCTACCGAGCCCGAAAGCGGGTAGATTCCGCCGATCTTGATGGTGCCGGTATCCGCCTTCGCGCATCCGACAAAGCAAAGCGCCGCGAGCAGGGCGAGCGCGAACGACACCTTGAGCATGGTGTTCTTCTTCATAGAAAACTCCTCTTTATATAGAGATCTTACCGAAAATAATAATTTTTTCTTGTTAGCGTGTCTATACATTGCCGCTTAAAGCGGTTTAGCGCGGCGGCATTTCCGGCGCAGTGCCGCATCGGGCGCGCTGCCTTTCCCGCGCGCTTTTGGCCGTCAAAGCGGGCATAAAAAAAACCGTCCCCAAAGGGACGGCTTCAGTCACGGTCGCGACGGATGGGAAACGCCGATTAGACGGCCTTTCCGTTCTTGATCGCTGCCTTGCAGACCTTGCAGATCTTTGCCTTGGCTCCGTTGATTTCCTGTTCGTAAAGGACCTTTACCTGATCCTTCTTGCAAACGGGGCAGACGCCACGGCCATGATTCGGGGTGGCACGAATGCCCTTTCCACGGTGTGCTTTCGACATAACTTATTCCTCCGGCTTTGCGGGAGCCTTAGCTTTCTTCGGCGCGGCTTTCTTCTCGCCGTCGGCAGCCTTGGGCGCCGCGGGTTTCTTCGCGGCCGCGGGCTTCTTCGCGGCGGGCTTCGCGTCCGCCTTCTTTTCGTCGGTGGCCTTCGCCTCGGTCTTCTCGGCTTTCTTGGCCTTCTTGTCTTCCTTCTCGGTGGTGTCGAGCTTGTAGTCCACGAGCTCGAGGATCGCCACCTCGGCGGCGTCTCCCTCGCGGAAGCCGAGCTTGAGCACGCGGGTATACCCGCCCGCCCGCTCTTTCATGCGGGGGCCGATGTCGGTAAAGAGCTTCGCGAGAACCGCTTCGTCCTGGATGAACTTGGCGACCTGGCGGCGATTGTGGACGGTGTCGACCTTCGCGCGCGTAATGAGCTTCTCTGCGGTCCTGCGGACTTCAAGTGCCTTCGGCTGAGTCGTCGTGACGCGCTCGTACTTGAAGAGTGAGGTTACCATATTGCGATGCATCGCGCGAAGATGCGCTACATTGCGCGAAAGCGGATTAAAGCCGTTTCTATGCTTCATCTGTTTCTTCCTTCTGCTTGGGCAGCTTGATTGAATTCTTCAGGTGACTGTAGTCAGTCATTCCCAGGCCGAGGTTCCACTCAAGGAGCTTCTCCCGGATTTCCTGGAGGCTCTTCTTGCCGAAGTTTCTCGTCTTGGCAATATCATCCTCGGTTTTCCTGGTCAATTCACCAATTGTCCTGATATTTGCGTTCTTGAGGCAATTCGACGAACGGACGGACAGCTCGAGCTCCTCCACGGGAGTGTTCAAAAGCTGGCGCACGCGCTCGTCTTCCTCGTCAAAATCGTCGTCCTTGCCGATCTCGTTCTCGTTGAAGTTGACGAATATCGAGAAGTGGTCCTTCGCGATCTTCGCCGCCTCGGCGAGGGCGTTCTCGGGGGTAATCGTGCCGTCGGTCCAGATCTCGAGCACGAGCTTGTCGTAATCGTTTCTCTGCCCAACGCGGCACGGCTCGATGGCATACTTCACCTTGATGACCGGGCTGTAGATCGCGTCCATCGGGATGGTCCCGACGACCTCGATATAGCGCTCGTTGACCTCGGCGGGGACGTAACCGCGCCCGAAGTCCACTTGCACCTCGAATTCCACCCGGCCGCCTTCCATCATCGTGAGGATGTGGAACGGCTTGCTCAGGATCTCGAGCTGGTTATCGCGCGCGAGCTGATCGCTCGTGACGGTCACCGGCCCCTTGAACTCGTACAGGAACGTGTCTTGCTCGACATCCTCGGGAAGCCGCAAACGAATCTGTTTCAGATTATTCAGGACTTCCAGGGTATCTTCCACGACATTCGGAATCGTCTCGAATTCGCTGGAAATGTTATGCGGTACCCCGTCGGCGTCATATGAGGTTATCTTGACCGCTGAGATCGCGTAACCCTGTATGGACGACAGAAGCACGCGCCTAAGCGTATTTCCGACCGTTGTTCCGAAACCGGTTTCGAAGGGAGAAGCCACAAATTTGCCGTAATCGGACGTCGACACGTCATGCTCGAAGGTGAGTCCCTTCGGCTTCTTGAATCCTTTAAGCAGATTTTTGCGGGCCATTCGAACTCCTCTTACTTAGAATAGAGCTCGACCACGAGCTGTTCTTTAATGTCCGCGAGATCGGTCACGTCAGCGCGGCGAGGCACGGACACGAAGGTTCCCTTGAGGGCATCGGCGTCAAGAGTGATCCAGGGGGAAACGCCGGACTTGGAAACTTCCTTGAGGGCGTCCTTGATCACGTTGAGCTTCTTGCTGGATTCCTTGACCTCGACCACGTCCCCTGCCTTCACGATGTAACTCGGAATGTTGACCGGTTTCCCGTTCACGAGGAGGTGTCCATGGGCGACGATCTGGCGGGCCTGGTTGCGGTTAACCGCGAAATGCATGCGGTACGCCACGTTATCGAGCCTGCGCTCCAGGAGACCGATGAGGTTCTCGCCGGTTACGCCGGGCATGCGAAGGGCCTTCTCGAAGAAGATGCGGAACTGCCGCTCGAGCATCCCGTACATCCTCTTGATCCGCTGCTTCTCGCGGAGCTGAACGCCGTAGTCGCTTCTCTTGCCGGTGCGGGCCTTGGGGTCCTTACCGGGGATAGCGCGCTTCTTATTAATCGGGCATTTGTCGGTCTTGCAGCGGTCGCCTTTGAGGAAGAGTTTCTTCTGCTCGGCGCGGCAAAGCCTGCAAAGGGGTCCTGTGTATCTAGCCATCTATCTCTCCTTCGTCAGATGCGCCGTGTCTTGCGCGGGCGGCAGCCATTGTGCGGAATGGGGGTAACGTCGCTGATGGACTTTACCTTCAAACCAAGGGCCCCGAGGGAACGAACGGCGGACTCGCGCCCGACGCCAGGACCCTTTACGAACACGTGCACTTCCCGGAGACCATAGGTAAGGGCCTTCTGAACCGCAGTTTCGGCGACGGTCTGAGCCGCGAAGGGCGTCGACTTCTTTGCGCCGTTGAACCCGAGCCCGCCGGAGGACGCCCAAGAAAGGGCGTTTCCCTTGAGATCGGTTATGGTGACGATCGTGTTGTTAAACGTCGCCTGGATGTATACATTGCCTTCGTATACGCTTTTCTTTTCTTTCCGCTTTTTTACGGTTGCCACGTTAGTAGTCCCTCCAATTAAAGCTTACTTCTTCTTGCCGGCAACGGTTTTCTTCTTACCCTTGCGCGTGCGAGAATTTGTCCGGGTTCGCTGACCGCGGACAGGGAGACCCTTTCTGTGCCGGAGGCCCCGGTAACAGCCAATATCCATAAGGCGCTTGATGTTGAGACCGATTTCGGTTCTCAGACGTCCTTCTACCTTGAACTCGGTGTCGATTACCGTGGTGATCGCCTTGAGCTCATCCTGGGAAAGGTCGTTCATCATCCGCATGGGATCTATTTTTGCCTTCTCGCAAATACCTTCCGCGGACGGGCGTCCGATTCCGTAGATGTAGGTCAGTGCGATATTGACATGCTTATTAGGGAGGTCAACTCCCGCAATTCGAGCCATTCTATACCTCCATCAGCCCTGGCGCTGCTTGTGCTTGGGATTGATGCAGATAATCCTGACGATTCCTCGCCTGCGGATGACCTTGCACTTATCGCATATGGGCTTTACGCTCGTTCGTACCTTCATGATAAATCCTCCGAGAAAGAGGCACATAATACCCCTTTCTCAAATTTCTTTCTACAGGTTGCGAGACCTGATCTTTCCTTTTTTCACCAGTCCGTCTTGGTGGTGCATCTTCAGCTGAGCCTCTATCTGACTCATGGTGTCGAGGTCGACGCCCACGAGGATCAAAAGTGAGGTTCCGCCCATCAGCATCGAGATCGCGCTCGGGAACCCGAACAACCGCTGTATGATGGTAGGCAACACCGCGATTAGGGCCAGATACAGCGAACCGGGAAGAATCAGCCGATTCAGGATCCGCTGCATGTAGTCTTCCGTCTTATCCGTGCGGATTCCGGGAATCGAGCCGCCGTTTTCCCGGATCTGCTTCGCGATTTCCGTGGGGTTCAGGGTTACCTGTGTATAGAAATACGCAAAGAAGATAATAAGGATGACATAGAACAAGTTATACCAAATGCCGTGAGGCCTAAGGAACGTCGCGAGGCCGTTAAGCCACTTGACGTTCGAGCCCATGCTTCCGGCGATCTGCAAGGGGAAGGTCAGGAATGAGGAAGCGAAGATGACCGGGATAACCCCAGACGGGTTGATCTTGAACGGAATATAGGTATTCTGTCCGCCGTACATCTTTCTTCCGACGACCCTCTTTGCGTAATGAACCGGAATCTTTCGCTGACCCTGCTGTTCGTAGACAACAAGCGCGATAATGACCGCGAACATGACGAGCGCGATGATGACGAATACGAGGTTGAGCTCGCCCTTCTGCACCAGCCGTCCGAGCTCGATGAGCGCGTGCGGAAGGCGCGCCACGATACCGGCGAAAATCAGCATCGATATGCCGTTTCCGATACCGCGGTTGGTGATCTGCTCGCCGATCCACACGGTGACCATCGTTCCCGTCGTGACGGTAAGCATCGCGATGAGCGTATACGCCGTCCGGTCGATCACGATCGCGCCGGGGATGCTCGCCGCGTACACGGTGACCGCGTACGACTGGATGAGCGCCACGCCGATGGTGACGATTCGGGTCCATTGCTGGATCTTCCTGCGGCCACCGTCCTCTTCCGCGATCTTCTTGAGGCTCGGGAGAATTATCAGCGCGAGCTGCATAAGGATCTGGGTGGAGATGTACGGCGTAACGCCAAGCATGAAGATAGCGAAGTTCGAGAACGCGCCGCCCGCGAAGAAGTCCATGTAATCGACGAACGCGTTTCCCTGAACCTGCGACTTAAAGAACGTGGTCAGCGCGTGCGGATCGATGCCGGGCAGCGTCAGAATCGAACCAAGGCGAAAAATAGCGAGCATTATGACAGTGAAGAAGATCCTCTCGCGAAGCTCTTTGATCCTGAACATATTTACTAATGCATTATTTGCCATGTTTCTTCACCCGTCCCCGGTTATTTAGCGTCCCGGTTACCCGGTACGCAGGCCTCGACGACGGAGCCGCCGGCCTTTTCGATTTTCTCCTTCGCAGAGGCAGAAACCTTGTCCACGGAAACGGTAACCTTCTTGGTCAGGTCGCCGTCGCCGAGAACCTTCACGAGGGAGGAAACCTTCTTGAGGAGACCCTTCATCACGAGGCTTTCGCGGTTCACGGTCTCGCCGTTCTCGTAGCGAACCTCGATCTCGGAAAGGTTAAAAACCTCATATTCCTTGCGGAACGGATAGTTCGAGAATCCGCGCTTGGCGATGCGGCGGTACAAGGGCATCTGACCGCCCTCGAAACCGACGTATACCTTGCCGCCGGAACGCGACTGCTGACCCTTGTTACCGCGGCCGGCGGTGGTACCGCGGCCGGATGAGGATCCGCGCCCGACGATGCGCTTCTTCTTATTAGCCCCTTCCGGGGCGTAAAGGTTGAAATCAGACATTTACTTGGTCTCCTTGACTTCGACAAGGTGTTTCACGCAGGCGACCATCCCGAGGATCGGTGCGGTCGCTTCGTGCTCTACCGTCGAGTTGAGCTTTTTCAAGCCCAGAGAGCGGACCGTCGCGACGACTTTCGGCTTCTGGCCGATGGTGCTGCGGACGAGCTTAACGCAAATCTTGTTTGCCATCTTATTAACCCCACAGATCCTTCAGGGTCTTGCCCCTGTTTTTTGCGACGGTTTTCGCGTCCATCAACTGCTTGATGGCCTCGAAGGTCGCGCGGATGACGTTGACGGAGCTGCTCGCCCCAAGGCTCTTGGAAAGAACGTCCGTCGCTCCGGCGGCCTCGAGAACGGCGCGAACGGCGCCTCCTGCGATGATACCGGTTCCCGAGCACGCGGGCTTAAGCAGAACTGCCGAGCTCTTATAGCCGGCCTGAATCTCATGGGGAATGGTCCCGTTCTTTATCGGAACATACACCATGTTGCGCTTCGCCTTGTCGATGCTCTTGCGGATCGCCTCGGTAACGTCGTTGGCCTTGCCGAAACCGAATCCGACCTTGCCCTTCTGGTCACCGACCACGGTGAGCGCCGAGAATGAGAACCTGCGTCCGCCCTTGACGACCTTCGCGGTGCGGTTGAGCTTGACGAGCTTCTCGACGTATTCCTTCGGCTCTCTCTCTTTATTGTACTCTTTGTGCTCCATAGCCACTCCTAGAAGTCGATACCCGCTTTGCGGGCACCTTCAGCTATAGCTTTCACTACGCCATGGTAGAGATAGCCATTACGGTCGAACACGATGGTGTTTATGTTCTTTTCCTTGAGGCGGCGGCCCATTTCCTCGCCGACCTTCGTTCCCGAGGCGATGTTCGCCTTGAGCGCGGAAAGGTCCTTTTCGAGCGTGGAAACGGAAGCGAGGGTGGTTCCGGTCTCGTCGTCGATCACCTGGACGAACAGGTTGCTGTTCGACCGGGTAACCGTCATGCGAGGGCGCGCCGCGGTGCCGTGAAGGCTCTTGCGGATGTGGATTTTCCTCTTGAGCCGCTTTCTGTCTTTATCATTCAGTTTCTTGAACATTTAGCTAACCCTTATTTAACGCCGGACTTACCGACTTTCCGCTTGATGACTTCGGTTTCGTAGCGGATTCCCTTGCCCTTGTACGGCTCGGGACCGCGAAGTTTGCGGACCTCTGCGGCGAACTCGCCAACCTGGTCCTTGCGGATACCGGAGATGGTGATCTTGCCTTGCGCATCGGCCACGACGGCGAGCCCTTCGGGGATACCGGCGATAAAGTCGGTGGAATACCCAAGGTTGAGGACGAGGGTCTTGCCCTGTACCTCAGCGCGGTATCCAACGCCGTTTACCACGAGGCTCTTCGAAAAGCCCGAGCTGACGCCGACGACCATATTATGAAGAAGGTTCCGATAAAGCCCGTGGTTCGCACGAGCCTGTTTGGTGTCTTCCTTGCGGGTCACGAAAACCTGCGCGCCCTCGACCTTGATCTCGACGACCGGGTCGTAGGTCTGCGAAAGCTTTCCCTTGGGTCCCTCAACGGTGAAGGATCCGGGGGCCACGGTGACCTTTACTCCCGCCGGAATGGCAACGGGAAGTTTTCCGATTCTTGACATCGCTATCCCCTTACCAAACCTTGCAGAGCAGCTCGCCGCCGACCTGCTTCTCCAGGGCCTTTTTACCGGTGGTAACGCCCATGGAGGTGGAAACGATGACCGTGCCGTATCCGTTATAGACGCGGGGGAGGTCCTTATAGCCGGCATACACGCGCCGTCCGGGGGTCGAGACCTTCTCGAGCCCATGGATGATCGGCGAGTTCTTGTCGTCATACTTGAGGAAAACGCGGATGCAGTTAGCGCCGTCCTGGTTTACCTTCTTAAAATTCTTGATATACCCTTCGGTCTTAAGGATCTTTACGATCTCAAGCTTGAGTTTGGAGGCGGAAATGTCCACTTTTTCATGGCGGGCCATTACCGCATTCCGGACCTTGGTAAGCATATCTGCTACGGGATCTGAAACGCTCATTTACTGTCCTCCCTACTACCAGCTCGACTTAGTAACGCCTGGAATCAGACCTTCACTAG
>DAOPYF010000010.1:0-36177 GCA_035352735.1 Treponemataceae bacterium
CGCGGCGACGGGAGCTTCGGGCTTAAGCTCCTCGATCGAAGAGCCATGCGCGGCGTGGAATGTGGGCGTTCCATCCTGGCCCGCGGTGACGAGGAGCGATTTCCCCGCGCGAAAGAGGCCTAGGGCGAAGCGCGAGAAGGCGGGGTCGGAGAAAAGCTCGGTCATGACGGGCGCGCGGAACGCGAGGCCGGCGACTCCCGCGACGAGGGTCTCCGAACTATCCGAGAAAACCGCGTCGGCGGCGCCCGTGGTCATTCCGGGGAATTGGGCGAGCAGTCGGCTCACGGCGGAATCGCGCGCGTCGCGCGCGGTTGTGTATGCATTCATTGAAAGCTCCTTGAGTGTGGTGTTAACGAGACTGAGTCGCCGCGCACCCTGAGATTGCGGCGAATGTCCCTGCCGGTATCTGTCAATATATAGAAAGAACGAGGTTCCGTCACGCTTTTTTTTCGCGGATCTCATATTCCTTTCAAAGGGGATTTTCGTGGATAGCGCGAGTTCATTATCAATTTGCGCAAATTTCCTTTGCGCCCATTTACGCGTATTTTTTGCCGACGTTTTCGAGACGCGCGCGCTTTTTGCGATTTTGCCCCGAAATCAAACCGCTTTTCTCCTAAAAAAAAACGCAGCTATTGACAGCTCAATTTGCGCAACTACAATTTGAGTTGGTTGACAGGGAAACAACCTGTAAAACTGCCGTATGGAGGAGCGAAATGGACAAGCAGACCGAACGGGTAATAGAGCGGACCTGGTCGAAAGAGACGATCATGCAGGTCGAGCTGGGGATCGTGCAGAACATGCTCGGATCCAGAACCGAAGAGGCGGTGGAGGGATCGATCTGCTTTGCCAGGTTCCTGAGCCTGTCAGTGCTGAACAACGATAACTACCCGTTCTTCCTGAAGCTCCTCGAGGTCGAGAACCATTGGGTGATCGACACGATGGTGGGGAAGAAGGACCCGTTCCTCCTCCTGTCGCCGATCCAGCCGAATAGCTACCTCGGGTACACGGGCTTCAAGCTCCTGACGAACTGGCACCCGGGCGGTATCTACCCGGTGACCCTCTCGGTGGTGCTCGGGATCCTGCAGGCGACGTACTCCTCGCCGAAGGACGGATACAAGATCTTCGCGGTATCGATCAACGACGTGAATAACCTCGGGAAGCATCTCAATAAGGAACTCGGGCAAGACGACCCGAACAACCGCTGCATCCTGGACATCCTCGATCGGCTCGGGTCGCTGGCGGGAACGTCGACGAACCCGGACAAGGAGCAGATGGCGCGGCAGGCGAACAACATCAGAACGTTCTACTTCGACAAGCGGAAGAAGATGGAAGACGTGATCCCGCAGGTACTGCTGGTGAAGTCTGACTACATCGCGAAAGAGACCGCGCCGCGGCAGCTCTACGTGGACTGACAGAGGTAAGGAGAGAACGGTATGAAAGAATTATTCGAGAAGAAACAGGACTGGACCGAAACCGAGATCCAGCAGATCGAGTTCAGTTTGCTCAAGGGGATATTGGGATGCCGGACGCAGGAAGCGGTCGAGGCGGCGATCACGTACGCGAGCTACCTCAACTTCACCGGGATCACGAACGGGAACTACCCGGTGTTCCTGAACATCCTGACGGTCAGGAACCACAACGTGATCGACGCGCTCCTCGGCACGCGCGACCCGTTTCTCTTCATGAGCTCGATACAGCCGAATTACTTCATCGTGTCGACGTGCTTCGCGATCCTGACGAAGTACCGGAAGGCCGAGATCTATCCGAAGACGCTCGGCATCATATTGGGCGTGTTCCAGGCGACGTACAACTCGCCGCTTGACGGGTATAAGATCTACCCGCCGTCGGTGGCGGACGTGAACTCGCTCGGCAAGCACCTGAACGAGGAGAAGGGGCAGGACGATCTCTTGAACCGGAGCATCCTCGACATTCTCGATAAGCTCGCGAGCCTTGAGGGTCAGAACGTGGACGAAGACATGGAAGACCTGGCGGTGCATTCGCACAACATCCGGAACAACTTCTTCGACTCGAAGAAGCACCTCGTGGACGTGATCCCTGAGGTGCAGCTGAGGCTCGAGCCGAACCTCGATAAGGACGTCGCTCCGCGCAACCGCGTACCGCTCGCTGAGGCAGAGGGCGCGAAGGCCTAAGGCGCAGTAAGAACTCAGGCGCGAGGAAAGGCAATGCGAACGGGCGAACCGTCGCGCGGGAAGGAAAGACACGGCCCGCGGGCGGCGTTCGCCCGAATGGAGGGAATGAATGGTCGGAACAGCGTGGCCTCTGTGGTCCGAGAAAGAGATCGATGCTCTGACGCTCGGGTATCTCAAGGAGATCATCGAGAGCCGCGACGGAGCCGCCGTGTTCGCGGCGATCGCGTTCGCGAACTATATGGAGAACAAGGTCGGGCTTAACCCCGATAACTATCCGATCTTCTTCAGATTGATCGAGGCGGGAAACCCGTGGGTGATCGACACGCTCGTGGGCGAGAAGGACGCGTCGAAGCTCATGGGGACGATCCAGTTCAACACGTTCATGATCAAGGAATGCTTCAGGATGCTCACGACGTGGAAGCCCGGGGAGGTGTACCCGAAGGCGCTCGAGATCATCTATGGGCTTCTGACGGTGTGCTATCGCGTGCCGGAGGAAGGGTACCGGATATACCCGCTGACGGTGACTGACGTGAACAACCTCGGCAAGCATCTCGACAAGGCGAAGGATCAGATGGATCAGCTGAACCGCGTGGTGCTCACGACGCTCGACCGGATCGCGTCGCTCATCGAGCCGCAGAAGCCGATGCCGTCGGTTGACGTGCAGGACGTGGCGCTGCAGGCGAACAACATCCGCGGCAAGTTCCTCGACATGACGAAGAAGCTCAACGAGGCGATCCCCGACGTCCTGCTCGAGCGCGGGAAGTGGGAAGACACCGTCGTCAAGCCCGCGGTCGTAAAGATCGAGGCGTAAGCGCGCGATCGGGCTCACGCGATGCTGCAAGAAAAGACGGTCATCAATGATTGCTACATCCTTCAATCGGAGATAGGCGAGGACTCGAATACCGAGCATTGGGTAGCGACCGCGATATTCTCGGCGAAGCGATTTTTGCTGCGTTTTCTCCGCGAGGGCCGCGATTCCGATGAATGCGTATCGTGCCTTCGCGCGGAATCGGTACGGTCGTACCGCGTCAGAGGACCCGCAATAGCCGACTTCGTCGAGCTTGAATCCTTTCAGGGGCGCTTTTTCATATCATCCGAATATAACGCCGAATCGAGCCTCCTTCGCGTGATGGAATCAGGAAGGCAATGGTCGCTCTCTCAGATCGTCAACGCGATCATAAGCCTCGCGGACGGGCTCTCCTCGTTTCACGCGATCGATATCGCGTACGGAAACCTAAACGCCGAAAACGTCATCATCGTCGATCGAGGCGATCAAACGCCGATAGTAAAAATCCGAAAGCCAAGCCTTCTCGCGCTTTTACCGCTCGACGGCGGTACCGCGCATGACGTAACCGAAACCTATGCGTATCTCGCGCCTGAGTTTAAAAAGGATGCCGACTCGCGGCCCGGGGGGGATATATTCTCGCTTGGCGTGCACTTTTTCCGCTTTTTCGCGGGATGCCTCCCGTACCCCGACGACGCTGAGGCCATTCGGGCCTCGGGTCCCTCGCTCAGGTACGCGACGGTCGCCTTGCTCAGGTGCGGCGTTCCCGAGGGGCTCGTCAGGATCGTTATCGGCGCGCTCATGCGGAACCCCGAGTCGCGGTATCGGTCTTGCGCGGCGCTTATCCATGACTTGCGCGGTTTTCTCTCGTCACTCAAAGGTGACGATGTCCCCCAAGGTGTTAATGCGCCAATGACGCCCGTGCCGTCTTTTGAAAGCGTCGACTACTTTTCGGAGATGGCAAATCAGCGCGCCGCCTTGGTCGATGAGCCTGCGCGAAAGGAATCCCTTCCCGCGCGTCGGTACCCGGAGCGGCAAGAAAGTCGCGCACGACGGACCAATGACGACTACGCGATACTGGACGAGGAATCGACATGGACGGTCGACGACTATCTCGCGTATGGGATGAAAGCGGTTTTCGGCGCCGATTACGCGCCCGTTTCCCGGACAAAAGCCGACTATGGCGCGATCGATATCCCCGAGCGCGCCGAAACCGCGGTAACAAAGAAAAACGCCCAGGATATTTCTCTTCAACCGCGCGTCGACGAAACGCGCGGCGAAACAAATGCTAAACCGATCGCGCCGCAATTGCCGGAAAGCAAGGAAGAAACGCGCTTGGGCGCGGGGGAGGACGGTGCGAGCGATGGCGGCACTGGAGAGGACGGCGCGGTCAATCAGGTTTTCGTGGAGCGAAGCTCGCGCGATCTTCCCCAAGGACTGGAGAAGGCGCCGTCGGTGCTATGCGAGGATCAAACGTGGACAAGGCATCGCATCAGGATCGTCGATATAAAGGACATCATCGCGCGCGTCGCAAAGCGCGCGGAAGCCGGATTCGGGAGTTTCCGCTTTATCGAGGAGCCGCAAGAGTTTTTCGCGCCCAACGGTCTTTTCGACCTTCTTGAAGCATTCTCCGAGAAATACCTCTACGTGAACGCGGGCGACTTTTCGCGATACGGCACCGCGGGACTTCAAAACTGCGCGGATATGCTCAGAAAGGGATTCGCTCGCGCTCTTGCCCGGGAAAGCGCGGGTTCACGGCGCTATCTCGCGCGGAGACTCGCCGCGGCAGATCCCGAGGGTATATTGCTCGATCGCCGGATCGGGCTCGCCCTTGGCGTAAAGGACGCGCCGACGCCCGTACGCGTCGATTGGCGGTCGCATAAGGCGCATCTCGCGATGATTGCCGCGATACGCTCTCTCGCGCGTAAGTCTCGGCCGGTGATTCTCGTCATTCGCGGAGGCGAGAACGTGTCCCGGAATCTTCATGAGTTTCTATCGTTGCTCGCCGGGAGCGTCGAGGACGCGCCGGTCGCGGTAATCGTTTTCTTCGGTCGTTCGTTCGTTGAGCCGTGGCACGCGCTGAGTCGCCTTGAAAGGCAAACGGAAGGCGTTAGCGATCCCCGCGAATGAAATTTGCATTTCAATGGGACAGCCTCGATACTGAAAGTATGAGTGACTTGAAGCGACAAGGGAAAAAACTAGATTCCGCGCGCGTCGTCTCGATCGCATTCGTTCTCCTCTCGGGGATTATCTCGGGATTCGTGGCTCTGCGTATCGGGCTTGGCGCGGCGATCGGCGTCGCGGGAGCCTGTACCGCCTTGCTTCTCGCGTTCTTCGCGACCATTGCCCCTCGCGTGGTCAAGCATGCGCAGGAGTATGCCGTCGCACCGGAAACGGAATCGCGGAAGGAGGCGATTTCTCCCGATCGGCTTGATCCCTTGACCGGGCTCGCGAACGAGAACGGGCTCATGGCCTGGCTTTCGGAGAAGGGCGCGCGAATCGCCGCCGACGGGAAGGGGATCATAGTCGTCACCGCCGACCTTGAGGATTTCGATAAGATCGAGCAAACCCACGGCAAGGAAGTGTCCGACGCGGTGCTCATAGAGGTCGCGCGGCGCGTCGCCACGTGCACCGGGTCCGAGGGAATCGCCGCGAGGACGAACGGCGACGAGTTCGCAGCCATCGCGACCGTCGTTCCGGCGAACTACGCGGAATACGCCGCCGAGCAGGCGGGCAAGCTCGCGGAACTCATACAGCGCCCGGTCGAGCTTCCCGCCGGGGTCGTTTGGATCGGAGGTTCGGTCGGAGCGGCCGCCGGACCGGTTTCAGAAGGCGACGTCATTTTGGAGAACGCGCGGGAGGCGCTTAAGAAGGCTAAACGTCTGGGTCGGGGGCATTACGTCGTGCATAAGATCATGTCGGCCTAAAGTACCGAACGCCTAAAGTAATAATAGGAGACCATCCGATATGTTCGTTCCGGAAGACTCAAATCATGAGTCAGGCAAAGCTAACCCGATGGATGATCGGGCGAGAAGCGCGGCCGGTGCCCTCCCGCGAACGGGATTCCTATTGCTTGAGACCGATAAGCAGCTTATCCGGGATAACTCCCATACGATCAGGGAAGCGCTCTTCTCATGCTCGACGCGACAACAGGTTGAGTGCGCGGTAGCCTTCGCGCGGTATCTGAGCTTTGCGGGGCTTACCAACGATAACTATTGGATTTTCCTGAGGCTCGTGATGACGAACAACCCATGGGTCGTCGACGAGTTGCTCCATGACCGCGTCCCGAAGCTTTTATTCTCGACGATAAGGCCCGATCGGGAACTGATCGACGCGGCGTTCGAGATGCTGTTCTCAAGGCATCCGGACGAGATCTACGAGAAGTCGCTCGAATGCGTGCTCGGGATCGTCCAGAACGCCTATTTCGATCCCGACGACGGATGGCGGATCAGGCGCCTGTCCATCATGGACATCAATGCGTTGGGAAAATATCTCGTGAAGGATAAGGCGCAGGACTATCCGCTCAACAAGATGCTCCTGGAGATACTCGATCGCATCACCCACGTCGGCGAGTATTACGGCGATCAGGACAAGAGCGTGATCTCGAAGCACGCGTTCAACGTGCGCTACGCGTACTTTGACCATACGCGCGAACTCATCGACGCGATCCCCGAGCCGCTTCTCGTGCGGATGAACGATATCACCGGCGTTCCCCCCGAGGAGGATTTCGCCGATCTCGTGACGAACAGGCGGCAGGTAAAGCGCGACATTCACGGGAGGTTCGAGAAAAAATGAGCGGGAGGTTATATGCCACGGAAAAAACAGAACGACGCTGAGACCACGGTCGAGGCGACGCTCCCGCGCGCGGCTTCTGGCAAAGGCGGCGCGAAGCCCGAGGGCGTGGCGCTCGTCGAGCGGGTGATCGTGGAGCTTGAGCGGCTGCCGGGAAGGCTCGCCGCGGGGGACGGGAGGCCCGGCGGGCTCGTCATATTCCCGGAGAAGAAGCGCCCGATCATCATCGGCGACCTCCACGCGAACCGAGAGAACCTCAGGCTCATCCTCGACCACGAGACGAACCGCGCCGACCTTGAGTCGGGTCGCGCCGCGTGCATCATCCTCGGCGACGCGTTTCACGACGATCGAACCGGCTACATGAAGGAGATGAAAACCTCGGTAGAAATTCTCGATGACCTTCTCGATCTTTTCATGCGGTATCCGGGGAATATTTACTATATCAAGGGAAACCACGATACCTTCGACGAGCGGCTGCGGAAAAGCGGGATTTATCAAGGCGTCGAGTTCCGAAACGAGCTCTTGCGCTCGCGGGGCGAGGCCTACGTCGAGGCGGTTGCCCGTCTTTTCGACGTCCTGCCGTATTTCATCATCGGCGATAAATACGTCATCACCCACGCCGGCCCGCCTCGGGGCGGTATCGTGCGCGACGAGCTCGTGAACATATGGAACTATCCCGAGAAGATGCATCAGCTTATCTGGACGCGGGTGAACGAATTCAACGGTGGGAACCCGAGCCTTAAGGAGTATGGCGAGCGGGATCTCAGGCTTGCGCTCGAGCTTCTCGACATGCCCGTAGACACGCACTTTATCGTCGGGCATAACCCGATCTGGAGCGACGGGAACAAGACCGGCATTTGGCTGAACGTGATCGGGATAAAGAACCACCATATCCTGTATTCGGGCTACGGAAGCGCCGCTCCCTACATCACGTTTATCGACGGCGAAATGATCGTCAAGATGGCGAAGACGGAAGAACCGGAGGTGTATTACTATGGGTGAGAGAGCGCGTCTCGCGTCGGAGCTTGCCGACGCGGACCTGATACGATATTTCTATCTCGAGAAAAGTCCGGCCGAGGTCGCCGATTTGCTCGACTCAATGCGGTTCGACTTGGTCGAATCCCAGGACGATGTCCCGTTTAACGCGCAGGTAAAAAGCTATCTCGCTGCGAAGGACGAGGCGGGCGATCCCTGGATCGTTAAGCCCGTGGCCTCGGACGAGGAGATGATGTATCACCGTTCCTGCATGCTCGCGTATCTCCTCGACCACGAAACGGGAACGCTCGCGGCGCCGACGACCGCCGTGCTCATCGGCGGAAAGCGGTATCGCGTCACGAAGGTCGTACGCCACGCCATGCAGATCAGCTCGTACAACTACATGGAGGCGCCGTTCATCGAGATTCTCCGCGCGGATCTCGTGAATCGCTGGATATACTTCGACGAGGACAGAAACCCGAATAACTACCTCGTCATAACCAATAAGGCGAATAAGCCGTTCGTCGTCGCGATCGACTACGACAAGGCCGACATGCTCTCGGAGGCGATGAAGATCACCGGCATGGAGGAGAAGTTCGGTTGGCTCAGGACGGAAAAAACCCGATTCCTCACCTTGCTGCGCCCGGAGAATTTCGAGGGCGTCTCGATCGCGGACTTCGACGCGCGGCTTAAGGCGTTCGCCGAGATAGGCCCGAACGACTTTCTCGGTCTTGCGAAACGGGCGTTCAAAAGTTGGTGCCCGGATCCTGACGCGACGGCGACTACCGTCACGAGAAACTTTCTCCGCAGGCGCGAATACGTCGACCGCTATTTCAGGCTGATGTTCAAGTCCGCGCAGGCGACGGAAAGCACGAGTCATGAAAGCGATTATCTCGCGTTCGGCCAAAGCTTTCTCGATATGCACAACAAGAAAAAATGAACGCTCGCGCGGTTCGCGCCCCGGCGCGCGAGTCCCGACAGGCCCTGACTGGCTTTGGGAGCAATTACGGCGCGTTTCTATTGACAGGCTTTTTTGGTGAACTACAATTTGAAACGGCAGTAGAAAAAAAACAGCTAAGAAAACTGCCGTATGGAGGAGCGAAATGGACAAGCAGACCGAACGGGTAATAGAGCGGACCTGGTCGAAAGAGACGATCATGCAGGTCGAGCTGGGGATCGTGCAGAACATGCTCGGATCCAGAACCGAAGAGGCGGTGGAGGGATCGATCTGCTTTGCCAGGTTCCTGAGCCTGTCAGTGCTGAACAACGATAACTACCCGTTCTTCCTGAAGCTCCTCGAGGTCGAGAACCATTGGGTGATCGACACGATGGTGGGGAAGAAGGACCCGTTCCTCCTCCTGTCGCCGATCCAGCCGAATAGCTACCTCGGGTACACGGGCTTCAAGCTCCTGACGAACTGGCACCCGGGCGGTATCTACCCGGTGACCCTCTCGGTGGTGCTCGGGATCCTGCAGGCGACGTACTCCTCGCCGAAGGACGGATACAAGATCTTCGCGGTATCGATCAACGACGTGAATAACCTCGGGAAGCATCTCAATAAGGAACTCGGGCAAGACGACCCGAACAACCGCTGCATCCTGGACATCCTCGATCGGCTCGGGTCGCTGGCGGGAACGTCGACGAACCCGGACAAGGAGCAGATGGCGCGGCAGGCGAACAACATCAGAACGTTCTACTTCGACAAGCGGAAGAAGATGGAAGACGTGATCCCGCAGGTACTGCTGGTGAAGTCTGACTACATCGCGAAAGAGACCGCGCCGCGGCAGCTCTACGTGGACTGACAGAGGTAAGGAGAGAACGGTATGAAAGAATTATTCGAGAAGAAACAGGACTGGACCGAAACCGAGATCCAGCAGATCGAGTTCAGTTTGCTCAAGGGGATATTGGGATGCCGGACGCAGGAAGCGGTCGAGGCGGCGATCACGTACGCGAGCTACCTCAACTTCACCGGGATCACGAACGGGAACTACCCGGTGTTCCTGAACATCCTGACGGTCAGGAACCACAACGTGATCGACGCGCTCCTCGGCACGCGCGACCCGTTTCTCTTCATGAGCTCGATACAGCCGAATTACTTCATCGTGTCGACGTGCTTCGCGATCCTGACGAAGTACCGGAAGGCCGAGATCTATCCGAAGACGCTCGGCATCATATTGGGCGTGTTCCAGGCGACGTACAACTCGCCGCTTGACGGGTATAAGATCTACCCGCCGTCGGTGGCGGACGTGAACTCGCTCGGCAAGCACCTGAACGAGGAGAAGGGGCAGGACGATCTCTTGAACCGGAGCATCCTCGACATTCTCGATAAGCTCGCGAGCCTTGAGGGTCAGAACGTGGACGAAGACATGGAAGACCTGGCGGTGCATTCGCACAACATCCGGAACAACTTCTTCGACTCGAAGAAGCACCTCGTGGACGTGATCCCTGAGGTGCAGCTGAGGCTCGAGCCGAACCTCGATAAGGACGTCGCTCCGCGCAACCGCGTACCGCTCGCTGAGGCAGAGGGCGCGAAGGCCTAAGGCGCAGTAAGAACTCAGGCGCGAGGAAAGGCAATGCGAACGGGCGAACCGTCGCGCGGGAAGGAAAGACACGGCCCGCGGGCGGCGTTCGCCCGAATGGAGGGAATGAATGGTCGGAACAGCGTGGCCTCTGTGGTCCGAGAAAGAGATCGATGCTCTGACGCTCGGGTATCTCAAGGAGATCATCGAGAGCCGCGACGGAGCCGCCGTGTTCGCGGCGATCGCGTTCGCGAACTATATGGAGAACAAGGTCGGGCTTAACCCCGATAACTATCCGATCTTCTTCAGATTGATCGAGGCGGGAAACCCGTGGGTGATCGACACGCTCGTGGGCGAGAAGGACGCGTCGAAGCTCATGGGGACGATCCAGTTCAACACGTTCATGATCAAGGAATGCTTCAGGATGCTCACGACGTGGAAGCCCGGGGAGGTGTACCCGAAGGCGCTCGAGATCATCTATGGGCTTCTGACGGTGTGCTATCGCGTGCCGGAGGAAGGGTACCGGATATACCCGCTGACGGTGACTGACGTGAACAACCTCGGCAAGCATCTCGACAAGGCGAAGGATCAGATGGATCAGCTGAACCGCGTGGTGCTCACGACGCTCGACCGGATCGCGTCGCTCATCGAGCCGCAGAAGCCGATGCCGTCGGTTGACGTGCAGGACGTGGCGCTGCAGGCGAACAACATCCGCGGCAAGTTCCTCGACATGACGAAGAAGCTCAACGAGGCGATCCCCGACGTCCTGCTCGAGCGCGGGAAGTGGGAAGACACCGTCGTCAAGCCCGCGGTCGTAAAGATCGAGGCGTAAGGGCAAGGCTCAAAAAAAACCGCTTGAGAGGAACGCTCTCAAGCGGTTTTTTTTTGAATGCGACGCGTACGACGCGTAAGTTACCAACCGCCGGAAGCGCCGCCTCCGCCGAATCCCCCGCCTCCGCCGGAGAATCCACCTCCACCGCCGAATCCACCTCCTCCGAAACCACCGCCTGAACGGTCGGACCAACCGCCGCGTCTGCCGGAGGAAGAAAGGAGATTCCCGAGAAGGAGCCCCCCGAGAAAGCCGCCCATGCCACCGTGCCTGCGTCTCATGCCGCCAAGGGACATGAGGATGAGAAATATGACGAAGATAACGATACCGCCGAATCCTCCGCCTGACTGGGCCTCGCTCGTCTTCGGGTTTAATACCGCTTGAGAGACGATCTCGGCGTTACCGGTCGCGATACCGACCATGTTCCGAGCGCCCTCGATAATGCCGCGCCCATATTCTCCGTCGCGGAAGGCCGGCGCGATGACCGACCGGATGATGAGCCCGCTTTTCGCGTCGGTGAGCGATTCCTCGAGCCCGTACCCGACCTCGATGCGGAGCGCGCGGTCATCGAGGGAAACGACGAGTAGGGCGCCGTTATCCTTCCCCGCTTGGCCGAGTTTCCATTTCTCCGCGACTCGCATCGAGAAATCCTCGAGCGCGTCGCCCTCAAGCGAGCGTACCGTGAGCACCGCGACCTGCACGCCGGTTTGGTCGTTGACGGCGGTAAGGTACGACTCGAGCTCGGAGCGCTCGCTTTCGGACATGATGCCCGCGAGGTCGTTGACGGGACCACGCATCTCGGGCGCCTCGAGCGCGGCCGCATGACCGATAAGGAACGCGAGCGCGGCGATAACGGCAAGCGCGCGCCGGGATAATCGGGTGAATGCGTTCATCTGCCTGCCTCCAGAATCACGAGACCGTCGGGGAGCTCATTGGGGTTATCGCGCCGCGCGGGGAAATGCGAGGCGAGAAGCTCTCCGCAGCGACGGACGGTCGTCTCGAGCGCATCGGCGGTCTTTCCCGCCTTGATGCCGAGCGCGAGCTCGCGCGCGATCGAGTCCCAGTCGCCCTGGGCGATCTTCGCGCTGATCCCCGAATCCGCAACGATCCTGACCTCGCGTTCCATGAGCGAGACGAACACGAGAATGCCCGTTCGCTCGCGCGTCGCGTAAACCCCGCTTTCCGCGAAATGCCTGATCGCGCGCTTGTAGACGGCGCGTGACCGTTCGTGGCGGGGAACCACGATCCGGTCAATGGCGGGAAGGTTCGCGAAGAGGTATGAAACACCGATGACCGCGAAGAACACGATCCCGTAAAACGCGGTTACGTACCAGCTGGGGAGATGCCAGAACGCGCGGTCAAGGAACGCGACGACCGCGTCGTGGAAGGGAAGCATCGCGGCGAAGGCGAAGGCCCCGAGGATAACCGAGGCGAGCAGCTCGCGGAACGAGTAATCGGAGCTTTCCGGTATCGCCGCGAGGGCGATCTCGCCCGTGGTCTTCGACTCTGCCGCGTGCACGGCCTTGCGGATCGACTCAAGGTCGTCTTTTCCGAGATTGAGTCTCCGGAGAAAGGATTTATTCGTCATTCAAACGATACCTGCGGGGCTTTGTCCGCGCCTTCGGCGGCCTCGAAGTACGCCTTCGCGCGGAAGCCGCTCATGTTCGCCACGATCGAGCGCGGGAACTGGCGGATGAAGGTGTTATAGGTTTTTACCACGTCGTTAAAGCGCTTTCGCTCGACCGTGATTCGGTTCTCGGTTCCCTCGAGCTGATTCTGAAGCTCCATGAAGCTCTCGTTCGCCTTGAGCTCGGGGTAGTTCTCGGTGACGACGAGGAGGCGCTGGAGCGCGCTTCCGAGTTCGCCCTGCGCCTGCTGGAAGCGCTTGAAGGACTCGGGATCGTTGAGGACCTCGTCGGATACCTTCATGACGCCGCCGGCCTTAGACCGCGCCTCGGCTATGTCGGTGAATACCTTCGACTCATGCTTTGCGTATCCCTTGACCGTCTCGACGAGGTTCGGGATCAGGTCGAGGCGGCGTTGGTAGACGTTCTCGACTTGGCCCCACTGGCTCCTGACCTCCTCGTCCATCGCGACCATCTTATTGTAGTTTCCGCCGAAAAACTGATAGAGCGCGAAACCGACGACCGCGACGACCGCGACCACGATTAGGAGCGTCTTGATTCCTTTACCCATGAGGTTCCTCCATGAAAAGCGATCCGTGCTGAACGCGCACGGTGTATGAAAAAAAGGTACTCGAATTGGGGGTGACGGTCAACATGAAATTGCCCTCGCGCCCCTTCGCATCGCTGTCTCGTTTCTCGGGCATATTGCGCCTTTCGCCTGAGTGAGGCTACAATGGCGCCATGACCGAAGCGCGCGATCCTGCCGATGAACTTCTCGATTTTGCCCGGAGCCTTGGCGCCGGGGATGTGGGCATTGCGCGCGTTCAAGATGGTCCCGGCGGCATGCCGTATGCCCTTTCGATCGCGGTACCGCTTTCTCGTGCCATCCTTGACGAGATCACCCCCGAATCGGGGCCTACCTATACTTACTTTAACCATTACCGGAGCGTCAATTTCCTGATTGACCAGATACTCCTCCGCTGCGGGCTTTGGCTCCAGGGAAACGGCACTCGCTACCTTACCGTCGCCGCGTCGCAGAGCCGTCCCGATTCGCCCTTCGAGGCTCGGTACTCGCATAAAAAAGCCGCCTGCCTTTCGGGGCTTGGCTCGATCGGCCGTAACGGGCTTTTCCTTCATGATCGCTGGGGTCCGCGCGTGAGGCTCGGAACCCTCTTTACCGATTGGGATGGATGCGCGTCCCGTGCCAAATGCCTACCCGACGAGCGGATCGCGTGTCCCGCGTGCGCGACCTGCGGCCGCTGCGCCGCCGCATGTCCCTCGGGCGCCATCGGGGCGGATGATATCGACCGAGCGCGCTGCAGCCAATGGATGAAGGACCAGTATCGCGAGATCGGCCGGGGAGCCGTCTGCGGGATCTGCATCGAGGTGTGCCCTATCGGCAAGGACTGAGCCTTTATGGGCGCGTCCCGCCGGATCGGCACGCCAAGCGCACGGCTTAGCCGCAAGCGCACGGCTTAGTGTCAGGGGTCGGCTTACGCTCAACCTCACGCGTTGATAAACGCCCGTTTCAGGATTCGTTCGGGAAGCTCAACCCCCGCGAAGATCTCGGCTTCAGCGACCTTCTTAATGAGTTGCGCCGGATGCTGATCGATCGGGAGGCTTTCGGAAAGGCGGTCAAGCGAGGGTATCGTCGTGTGGCTCGAGACCCATACGGCGGCATAGTCCACCGAGCGGAAGAACGCAGGGGTTATCGTGACGCGGGGGAACAGGGCCGAGCGGTACCCGATCACGAGCCGCGCGTCGTCATCGCCCATTTGGCTCGCGGGGCTTTCCGGGAGTATCCCGGCGACGTGTCCGTCCTCGCCCAAACCGAGGAGGCACGCGATATAGAGCTTCCCCTCATCGTGCTTGCTGACGGCAAGCGAGAGAAACGCGTTATAGTGGGAGACCGCCTCGTCAAGGCCGACCTTTTCGTCCGCCTGCTCGACGAGCATCGGCATCGCGTTGCAGCGCGCGGGGTCGAGCCCCTTGTCGAGGAGCTGCCGCCAATTCGAGTCTTGATGCCCGGCCTTCCCGAATCGTTCGTCGACGAGCCCGAGGTTAAAGAGCATCTTAAGCCTTCCCCGCTCGTTGGAAAACGAACCCGCGATCGCGGAGAACGCCCCAATCGCCGCGTCCTCGCAGGCTCCCCCGGAAACCAGGAGCAATACCGGCATGTTTCTGTTTAGCCGCGCGAGAACGCGCGCGGCCAAGGCGTTGATTATCGCCTCGGTGTTCGCGTTAGGTACTATTTTCATGACTTAAGTATAGGCACCGCCGCCCCGAATTGCCCGCGACGCGGGGATCATTTTACGTTCGGCCATACCCCGCGAGAACGGTCAATATCCTCGGATTACGACTGTACAACGAATCTTCGCTGCATTATCATTGATGGTAATGAACATCACCAGGTTTCAGGAAGACATGCAGAAATGCAGCGCTGGCACTGAACAGCTCTACACCAGGCTCGGGACCTGCTTCCCCGCCCTTTTGTCGATAACCGGATCGGACGGAACGTCGTCACTGCCCGCCCTGAAGGGCATATTCGGCTCGCTTTCCCGCGGGTTTGAGACCTACGGCCGCGAGGAAGAGGGCTTTTTCGCCGAGTATAACGAGCGAAACTCCCGGCTTTTCGAGCGCCTCAACGAGCGCATGTCGGCGCTTGACCGCATTAACGAGCGCGTCTCCGCCATCCGAAGCGATTCGGAGGAACTCGAGATCATCTCGCTCAACGCGATGGTCATCTCGATTAAGTCGGGCGAGAAGGGGCGGGCGTTTTCCTGCATCACGGAAAACCTCAAGCGGCTTTCGGCGCGCATGATCGCGCTCTCGAACGAGCTCTTGGTCGAGGAAAAGCGGCTCATCGAGAAGAACACGAACCTGAAAAACTCCTTCAACTCGCTGTTAAGCGCCCAAAAAGGCGTGTCGGTCACCGCGAACTCAGAGGACGACGGCGCCGATATCGTCCAGGCGCTCCGCGAGGCCGAGGAGATGCTAGACCGGATGTCCGAGAGCGCGGCGCTCGTCTCGGCGCCGATACGCGAGGCGATGTCGGGCATCCAGCTGCAGGACATCATCAGGCAATCGATCGACCAGATCCTGCTCGCGCTCAGGGAGCTCGCGGAAGACGGCGAGCCCCATACCGACGAGGAACGGCTTGACCGGCTTACCTTCGACATCGAGCTTCTCGAGCTCTGCGGCAAGATCGGCCTGGACATTTGCTCGAACATCGAGCGGTCCATCGATATCTTTTCCGGGAATTGGGCGCGCGTTCACGGTATCCTCGACTCGGTCGAGGAGTCGCGCCTCGCGTTCATCGCCAAGTACCTTGAGCGCAAGGCCCGCGCGACCTCGATTCCCCAGCTCCTCGACGGGATGACCTCGGGCTTTTCGGACTACATCGCGCGCATCGGCGTCTATCAGCGCGGCCAGAAGACGATGGTGGGCGACAGCGCGACGATCGTCTCGGAGGTAAAGCACCTTCGCGTGATCTTCGAAAACATCAGCCCGATCATCACGCGGCTCCAGCACGTCAGGATAACCCAGCAGATCGAGGTCGCGAAGAACCCAGCGATCAGGTCCGTTCAGGACACCGTCACCTACATGAGCGAATTGATTTTGCAGGCAGACCAGCGGGTTCAGGAGACGCGGAAAGAGCTCGAGCAGTTCATCTCCGGGATCGACGAGCTCACTCGCGGCTTTTCCTCGGAGGCCGAGACCGACCACCGCACGCTCGAGCGCATCAAGCACGAGAAGCTCGCGTTCTTTAATCAAATGCGCGACTACCAAAGCGAGCTCGCGCGCGCCGTCACGTCCCTGCGGGTGTATCCCGAATCCTTTAGCGCCATGTGCGTCGAGGTCGACGGCCATATCGCCGCGCTCAAGGCGATCCTCGCGTCCATAACGGGGATCACGGGAGAGATCGAGAAGGCCAACGCGGAAAACAAAAAGGCGCGGGATGAGCTCCTCGCGCGCGGCGGGATCGAGTCATGGTCGATCCAAAACGGCAGGCTGCGCGATCTTGTGACGCAATTCACCATTACCGCGCATAAGGAAGCCGCCGGAAAGATCGGCGGCTTTGACGTGGAGAAAAGCGAGCTCGACGCGATCGAGTCGGGTGACGTGACCTTGTTCTTCTGATTCGGGAAATGGGGGCTAGCCGCGCTCGACGAGCCGAGCGCCCTCTTCGCGGGTAAGCGGCCGCGCGATCGAGATGCCATACTCGCTCATCTCGATGACCTTCGGCTTTCCGTCCGGCTTGAGCTCGCCGTATATCTGCACGATCGGGAACTTCGGGTTCTCGGGATTCACGTCGATAACCTGGCCGATCTTGTTGTTCGAGAGGAGCACGTAAAGCCCGATCGGGTAGAGCGAGACCGAGAACAGGAGCGCCCGAATGACCGTCTCGTCGTACTGTTTCCCCTGATTCTTCATGATGTCGATGATGCCCGAGTAGGCGTCGCGCGCTTCCTTGTACGGGCGAGGCGCCGTGACGGCCTCGTACGAGCAGGCGACCGCGATGATCTTCGCGTAGATGGAAATCTTTTCCTTCGTGAGGCGGCGCGGGTATCCCTCGCCGTTTTCGCGCTCGTGGTGCTCGAGGACCCCGAGGCAGATGTTGAGCGGGAAGGAAAACTCGCGGAGGATGTTGTACGAGATGACGGGATGGGTGAATATCGCGTTCTTCTCGACCGGGGTGAGCACCTTGTTTCCCATGTAGAGCTGCGGCGGGAGGCGGATCATGCCGATCTCGTGGAGGATGCACGTGACCCCGAGCTCGATGAGCTTGTGGATCGGGAATTTCAGCTGGAGCCCGATGACGATGGCGTAAACGGTCGAGCGCATCGAGTGGATGACGAGGTAGTTTTTTTCTCGGTTTTCCCGCGAGGGCTGTATGCGCAGGACGAACCGCTTGTTCGTCTTGATGTACTCGCAGAGGTCCTTCACCCGGTTTGAAATCTGCGCGAGCTGCAATTCCTTGCGCGTCGCGTAGCGGGTATAGGTTTCCGCGATGAAGTCCTGGTATTCGTAGTAGATCCGCTCGATCTCGGCGAACTGGGCTTCCTCTGTAAGCGGCGCGGAGGGGTCGGCTTGCGGCGCTTCCTTTTTTTCCTTGTCCTCGTCTTCGTTGAGGTTCGCGCCCTTGAGGCTTATCGGCGCGTGCACGACGGACTGCTCGGAGAGATGCCCCTCGGAATACACCTTGGTGAACTCCCAGTCGCGAAGCGCCTTTTTGAACGTTTCTCCGATCGGGACTCCCGGGGTGAGTAGAAGATACTTCTTGTCAAGATACGCGTCTTCGGTAAAGTAGAATCCGTCCGGAAGATCGGTAACGTTAAACGTATTCACTTATCTCATCCCCTGTAGTACAATCTTACCTAATACTAGGAGCCTTTTCATGAAATTCAAAGCCCTTTTCGTCATATTTAATATCGTCTTAATTCTATCATTTCTTACAATTTTTTTACTTCCATTTTTTATTCTCGACGGATCCTTCATGACCGAGTTCTGGCGGAATAACTGGTACTTCGGGGCCATTTTCCTCGTCGTGCTCGCCGTCGTGAACGGGCTTTTCCTTTCGCAGTGGAAGATGCTGTCGTGCCTCGAGCGCGAGGACTGGCCCGCGCTCGCTCGTCTGCTTGAGGGGCGGATCATCGGAAAAGGGCGTTTCACGAAGCGTTCGGTCAGGCTCTATTGCGACTCGCTCATCCTCCTGAGCGACTTTGAGGGACTGAAAAAGCTTTCCGCTGCGCTCGAATCGGGCAAGCCCGCCCTCTTCGCGCGGCTTTCCCCGCGCTTCGCGGCGGCGGCGATCCTTTCGGGCGAGTATGACAACGCATACCGAATCGCGACGGCTCAAGTCCGCGGCGTCGATCGGGAAGGAGGCGAATGGCGCGCGTTCTACGCGGCCTTTTCCCGGCACCTCGCGCACAAGCCCTCTGAGGCGGCGGACGGGATGCTCGCGCTCGCACGCGGGGCGCGTGACCCCATCGTCGCGGTTCTTTCCGGGTACCTCTGCCAGGGCGTTCTCGCGCGCAACCTCGAGGGCCGCTCGGATGAGCTTACCGCCGCAGCGGCGGAGGCGCAGCTGCGCGTCGGGGCCGTCTTTACCCTTGACCGCTGGAATCGGTACGTGGAGGAGGCGAAGGCCGACATGCAGGTCGTCATCCTCGGGAAGCTCATCACCGAAGCGACTGCATGGCTTTTCCCCCAGGCTAAATAGCCGCCGCGCCATTTCCGGGATAAAACCGTTTGGGCAAAAAAAATGGTCGTATCTCTTTCGATACGACCCCGTAGCCAGCCTGAAACGGCGACTGGACGTCACTCTCGTTCGCCGTTATTGAAGCTTACCAACAGTTACAATATCGGCGCGAGGCTCCGGAATCTTTAGGCGAATTTCTCAATCATGCGCGAGTTTTTTTCGGCTGCCTCGATAATGAGCCCGTACAGGCGACGTGACGCGGCGATGGGATCTGATTCGGGCGGTTCGTCGCCTGAAGCGCTCGAGGCCGCCTGAAAAACCATGGCCGCGACCTCCTTTGCGGGATGTCCCGCGATCGCGCGGTCGATGCGGTCGAGCTTGGCGAGTAATTCCCTTACGTCAACGTCTTTTCCGCGCGCGCGCGCGGCTTTCTGCCAGACTTCGCACTCCCGAATGCCGTCTGCGGCAAGGCGCGCGATGTCGGCGAGGGCGTCGGTAAGCTCGCGCACCGCGGCGTGAAATCGGTTTGGGTCCGGTTTGTCCGCGCGGCCCAAGGCTTCCGCGATTCGCGCGTCGATGGCGCCTCTCGTCTCGGGGCCAGAGGCAAGGGATTCGACGCTTGCGACCGCAAACCCGGGGATCCTGACGCCCTCGGGGGTAAGCGTCGCCGTTTTATTCGCCGGATGCCCGGCGAGGCGGCTTTCAAACCACCAGGCGTAGAGGATGAGCCGCTTGTCGGTGAGCACGGGGTTTCCCGCATAGTCGCCGACCGGGTAGGGGCCGGCCCCGTAGAGCGCGTGGTAGCCGGCCGTTTCCGCCGGCGCGAGGCGGTGCGACGCGGTGTGCGTCCGCTCCTCGAATATACTTCCGGTAAAATGGGTCTTTCGGTCGGGGAAGCCGAGGTCGAGCCCGGCCATGAAGATGCGCGTCGCGCCGAGGTGGCGCGCGAAATCCCACGCCGTCGTCGAGACGGAGCCTCCGGCCCCAAGCTCTCCCCGCGTCGCGGTGCGCGCCTCGAGGAACTTCCCGAGCGGAAAGAGGGACGAGCACAGGCAGGTCGCGCGGGTCTTGAAGCGGAAGACGGCGGGCCATGCGGCCGACTCGGTTATGAGAATGCTATTCGGGCAGGATAGCCCGTCGAGGTGCCTCCAATTCCAGTACTGCGGGTCGACGAGGACGATGAAGTCGGGCTCGACCCCGGCGCGAAGCGTCGCGCGGAGGGCCGTGTCGACGGCGATGATCGCGCAGCGCTCGCGGAGCCGGGGCAGGTCGGGAAGGATGCGGTCGAGCGACGGGCCCGCCGCGAGCACGAGGACCGGCACGTCCGCGAGGATATCGGCGAAGGACGCGATACCCGGCAGGTCGCGGAGGACCGAAAGGTTCTTGCACATGTTCTTGAGCCAGAGGTCGCCGAAGCGCCTGAGGGTGTTCGCGTTGATCTCGCGCCGCTCGCGGTTTCGCTTTTTAATCGCGGCGAACTCGTCGAACCAGGGCCGATTCGGCGCCGTGAGGGCGGGCGGCTCGTGGACGGGAAGGTCGTCGAGCCCGGTGCTTTCGAGGAATGTAGCGACCTCGCGGGCTTGCGTGCCCGCGAGGATTACGAGACCCTCGTGCGCGAAAAGCGCGCCTAAGGGTCGGGACGCGAGCATGAGCATGAGGATGAAAAGGTCCGGCTCGACGAGCACGACCGTCGCGCGCGGGTACTCGCGCGCGTAGCGCTCGGGGAGGTAGGCGAGGCCGACGCCCGAGAAGACGCAGCCTTCGGCCGCTTTGCCGCCGCGCAGGGCCGAAAGCTCGCGCTCGGCGTCGCGGACCGGATCGTAGCGCGAGTGGAGGAAGGCCGCGCGGACTCGAAGGGTTCGGTTTCCCGACGCGGTGTCCTCAAGGGAATACTCCGGGGGAACCTTCGCCGCAAGCGACTCGATGCCCTCTTCCCGATCGAGGCCGATTATCCCCGCGAGCTCCGGGAACCGCCGCGAGAATGCCGCGCAATTCTCCCTGAGGACGCTATTCGAGGCGAAGCTCAACGGTCATTCCTTTTTCGATCGGGGTCCCGGGGTCCGGGGTTTGCGAGACGACGTAGCCGTCGCCGTCGATGATGACGGTAATGTCGTCGCGCGAGAGAAGCGGGGTGAGCATCCTCTTGGATACCCCCGTAAGGTCGGGCATCACGTTGCCGATCTCGGCGGCCTTGTTTCCCTGAACGGGGATGATGCCGGTATGCCGAACCGAGGTCGCCTTCGCGCGGCCGATGCCGAGATAGTCGATGATCGCGTTCGCCGCCGTCGATATGACCGGCGCGGCGATGCGGCCGCCGTAGCTTTCACCGACGGGCTTCACGATCGCGATGTAGAGGATCACCGACGGGTCGTTCGCGGGGAAGATGCCGATGCAGCTCGATATGTAATCGGTATCGCTGTAGCCGTTCTTCTCCGCGTTGAGCATCTGCGCGGTACCCGTCTTAACCGCCATCGGCACGTCGCCCACCGAGGCGCGCGTGCCGGTTCCCGATTCGGAGGTCGTTTCCATGTACGAAAGCATGAGGCTTGCGGTCTCGGCCGAGACGACCTGATCGAGTTCCTTCGGGACGTGCTCGTAGGCGACCGCTCCCTCGGGCGTGAAGAGCTTAGAAAGAAGGGTTAGCTTGACGCGCTTGCCGCCGTTCGCGAGCGCCGTCGAGGCCTCGACCATCTGGAGCGCCGAGACCGATATCTCCTGGCCGATCGCGATCGTCGGCTTCGAGCGGAGCGACCACGAGGCGCTCGGGTAGAAAAGCCCCGTCGTCTCGCCGGGAAGCTCGACGCCCGTTTTCGCGCCGAAACCGAAGGCGCGGAGCTTCGCCTCGAAGGCCGGAGCCGAAGCTTTCTCGGCGATCTGCGCCGTGCCGTCGTTGCACGAGTACTTGATGATGTCCCGCGGGGTAACCCAGCCATGGTGCTCGAGGCACTTGATGTTCACCCGTTCCCCGCGCGGGGTCGTGAAGGTGTACGCGCCGTCGCACAGGAAGCTGTCCCTGTCGCGCACGGCGCCCATGTCGAGGAGCGCCGCGATCGAGAATATCTTGAAGACCGATCCCGGCTCGTACGCGTAGAGCGCGGGCCGGTCGAAGCGCGCGGTGTCGCTTTCGCGGGTAAAGCCGTTGAGGTTAGCCGAGGGCTCGCTGATGTACGCGAGGATTTCGCCCGAGTGCGCGTCCGCCGCGATCATCATCACGGCCTCAGCCTTCGTGTCGTCCATCGCCTTCGCGGCGATCTTCTCGAGCTCGTACTGGATGTTCCCGTCTATCGTGAGCATCACGTTGTAGGGAATGCCCTTGCCGCCGTCTCCCTCGGTCGACAGGATGTCTTGGAAGGAATACTCGACGCCGGTCAGTCCCTTTCCGTCGTCGCCGAGAAAGCCGACGATGTGCGAGGCGAGGTTGTTCTCGGGATAGGTCCGGCTCATGACGGGCTCGAGCCTAATCCCGCGGAGCCGGGAATCGTGGACTATTTCCTCGATCGTTTCCTTCTCGCCCTCGCTGATCTTTTTCTTGAGATAGAAGAAGTCGCTTCCCGTGCCCTCGAGCCGCGCGAGGAGATCGGCCTTCTCGAGGCCGACCGCGGGCGCGAGGAGCTCGGCGAAAAGGGGCTTGTCGGCGATCGCCGACCGCGTGATGGCGATGTTGTAGAGGGTGGTCTCGACCGCGAGTATCTTGCCGTTCCGGTCAAGGATTGAGCCGCGCTCAAGTGAGATGCGGGGCGTATCCTCGTCCGGGCCCTTGAAGAGCATATGCCGGGCGTACGCCGAGATGATGATGAGGAAGACCAAGGCGGTGAGGGAACCGAGAAAGATGAGCCTTTTTACGGAAACATAGCCGTTCAGCGCCATAGAACCTTTCCGCGCACGCTGTCGAGCGAAACGAACCCATAGTCCCTCGAATCACGGGATTCGGCCATGTTATCTCCCAAGGTGAACATCATTCCTTCCGGAACTTTTGTCGCGTTTTTCAAATTTTCGTATTGTTCTCGGGTGAGGGGAATCGTCCGCTCGCCGATGCGTACACTATATCCCGTATCGGACGAAAAAGCCAGCGGGGTCATCTCGCGCGCGACGCAGCGCTTGACGACGTACCGGTCGCGCCAGGGATAGATGACGATATCGCCGATCTTGGGGCTTCCCCAGCGCACGAGGTAGCGATTTTCGAAGGGAACGGGAATGCCCCAAGCGAGTTTATATTCGACGATGAACGAGCCGTGCGTGAGGGTCGGGCGCATGGAGGGACCCGATATGTCCAGGATATCGATCACGAAGAGCTTGATGACGAGGGCCGCGAGAAAGACGGCGAAAAAGGCGATTATCGTGCGTGCGCTCTTGATCATTTCCATTCCATTCTAATTATCTTGGCTATCCGTGTCGATACTGACTGTATGGATGTCATAACCGTCGTACGCCCGGAAAATCACGTAACGCGTTCACCCGCCTCAGCCAGTTCCCGATCCCGGGATAAAACCCCAGGGACAGGGGAGGGTTACCGCGCGAAAGGGGGCCTCTTCGGGCTCCCCAAACTCCCGAACCTCAATGCCGGAAAAAAGCCGTTTCTCGATCCCGTTTTTCGCGCTTCTTCGGCGCGACCCACGGATTCAAGCCCGATATCATTCGCCCTCGCGCGCGAAAACCCCGCCGTCTCGTCCTTCCCGATCGTCCTGATCCTGGCGATGAGCCTCGTCGTTTCGCTGGCCCCGGCGTTCGAGCATCGCTTCGGCCTCTATCGCCTCGATCGCGTGGACTTTCCCTCGGACACGAGCGACGAAAGCGCGATGCGGCTCATGGTAACCCCGGAACCCGACGCGTCCCTCCTCGCCGCGAGCGCGGACGCCCAGCTTCCCGCGATCATTAAGAGCGTCAGCTACTCCACCTGGCGCGTCCGCTCGGGCGATACCCTCGGCGGCGTCCTTTCGCGCTTTGGGCTCCGCAACATGAGCACGGTCCTCTCGGCGAACGGGATCTCGAACGCCCGGCACCTGAAGGTCGGTCAAAACCTCACCATTCCGTCGATGGACGGCATCGTCTATTCCGTCGCGCGCGGCGATTCCCTCGGGCGCATCGCGTCGCGCTACGCGGTACCGATAAACGCGATCCTTGACGCGAACGACCTCGCCGACGCGACGCTTCATGCGGGCGAGCGGCTCTTTATCCCCGGCGCGAGCCTTTCGGCCTCCGAGCTCCGTAGGGCCATGGGCGAGCTTTTCATCTACCCGATTAAGGGAAGGCTTACCTCTCACTTCGGGTATCGGCCCGATCCCTTCACGGGGGTCAGGACCTTCCATACCGGCATCGACCTCGCCGCACCGATCGGGACGCCGGTCAAGGCCGCGCTCGACGGAAGGATCGCGACGACGGGCTACTCGACCGTGTTCGGCAACTACATCATCATCACGCACGACTCGGGGTTCCAGACCCTTTATGGCCACCTAAGCGCCATCGGCGTCGCGCGCGGTCAGTGGGTTTCCCAGGGCGGGATAATCGGCAAGGTCGGCAATACCGGCTATTCGACCGGCAGCCATCTCCATCTATCGCTTTATAAGAACGGAAAGATGGTCGATCCCCTTTCGGTGCTCAACTGATAAATATGCTATACTTGACGTGAAGGAAGATCGAATGGACAAGGTAACGATTTGCCACGCGTGCGGCCGCACGATAGACGCTGCGTTCTTCTATTGCCCCTGGTGCGGGACCGCGGCGACCGGTGACGAGCATTCCGAGGCGCACCCGGCTTCCGATATCCCCGAGGCCCTCGCGGGCTCCGATATCCCCGAGATAGCCGAGCGGATGAATGCCGTCTTCGGCCGGCTCACCGTCCTCCAGACCGCGTGGACCGATTCCCGGCTTGACCGCATGGAAAGCGAGCTCGTCACCCTCGAGCGCGCGCTTTCCGATATGCTTTCCGAAACCAAAATATCCTAATAGGAAAACGACGATGAAAAAACACGGTTACGGCGTCACGCTCGCGCTTTGCATCTCGCTCCTTTCCGCTTCCCTCCTTGGCGCGGAAATCTCCTTTTCGTCGCCCGATATCAACCAAAAGAACTCCGTGCTCTTTACCGTGAAGGCGAGCGTGCCGGGAAACGGCAGCTACGATACCCTTTTCATGAAGGACCTCGCCTCGGGCCGCCTCGAGCAGCTCACGTTCTATCCCGAGTCGATGGAATCGCTTTCCTCGGGCGGTATCCTGCAAGTCCGCTCGCGCTTCGGCACCGGGCGCTACGATACCCGCACAGACTCCTTCTCCTGGCTTGACGATTACCGCCCGTTCTACTCGGGCGGCCTCGCCGGCTTCGGGAGCCTCGCCCCAGTCGCGCCGAGCCCCGACGGGCGTTGGCAGGTTTCGATCGAGCCCGTGTCCGCCGCGCGCGGCCGGCTCGTCATCTACGACGCGGCGAAGGCGCTTCGCTTCGTCGTCGCCGACTCGGTGGATCGCGGCTCGATCCCCGTCTCCTGGTCTCCCGACTCATCCGCGCTCGTGTACGGGGTGAAGGGCACGCTCTATTTCGCGCGCCCCGATTCATTCTTCTCGACATCGCAGGTGGACGCGCAATACCGCGTCCTCGGCCCCGGCTCGATAAACTCCGTGAGCTGGTACTCGCCCGGGCGATTCCTCTACGCGACGGGCTCTTCGGTGTACCGCGTCCAGGCCTCAGAGCTTTTCGCGCGATCCCTGTATAGCCCGCTCATCGGCGTCGGCGAGCTTGCCGGGAATCTCCCGTGCTGCTTCAATCCCGCGACCGATACCTTCGCGGGTTCCGCGGACGGCGGTGCCGTGCTTTTCGCGAAGGACGGCCGGAACGTCTATTACTGCACCCTCTCGGGCGACGACTACGCCTCGCAGTCCCGACCCGCATTCCTTCCATACCTCCTCCTTCCCGGAAACACCGCGCGCATTCAGCCGATGTGGACCAAGGACGGCGTTCCCGTCGTTTTCGCGTACTCGGTAGAGGACGGGAAAAAGACGGTGAAGGCATGGAAGCTCGTCGAACTCCCGGCGGGAAAGCTCTTCACCCCGCTTGAGCTCCCGACGGGCGCGCTTGAGGTCTCGGTCTCGAGAACGGGAAGCCTCGTCGCCTTCAGGACATCGGGCGCGCTTTCCGTCTACGATACCGCGAGTTGGAAGGAGACCTCCTCCTTTCATGACGAGCGCGTCGTTACCGCTTGCTGGGGCGATGAGCCGAACCTGTTCATAGGCGGCGCGGAGACGGTAAGAAAATGGAACTCGGCGACGGGCGGCTCGTCGATAATACTTTTGTCTTCGGTCGCTTCATCGGGTTGGGACGAGCAGGGCGAGAAGGTACTCGCCGAGACCGGGCACTCCGCCCGTTACGCCTACGCGGGGAACATGCGTTGGTCTCCCGCCGGCGCCGGCCGCATGAGGCCTCCCGCGAGCGGGAACGCCTCGTGGCGCATCTACGCCGATTCCTCGGCGGGTTACTTCGCGAACATGCTCTACGTCCGCTCGGCGACGACGCCGGGGGGAACGGTACCGCTTATACAAGAACCGCAAAAGCGCCTTGACCGTCCGGCCGATTTCGCGTCTCGCGCCGACTCGGCCGCCGCGGCCTCTGGGGCCTTCAGCCATGGATCGCGGGTAACCGCGCGCGAGGTCGCGCTGACCTTCGACGCGATGGACTCGCTCGACGGCCTCCCGGCGATTCTTGAAACCCTGAACCGCTACGGGATTCGGGCGACCTTCTTCATTAATGGCGAGTTTATCAGGCGGCATCCCGCCGCGGTTAACGAGATCGTCAAGGCGGGGCATCAGTGCGCCTCGCTGTTCTTCACGACCTGGGATCTTTCCGGTACCCGGTATCGGATCGACGAGGACTTTATCGTGCGCGGGCTTTCGCGGAACGAGGATGATTTTTTCAACGCGACGGGTCAGGAGCTCACGCTCTTGTGGCACGCGCCGTATTACGTCAACTCCCCGATGATCGCCGAGGCCGGCGAGAAGGCGGGCTACCGCACCGTGTCGCCCGACGTAAGCGTTCTTGACTGGGTCACCATGGACCAGAACAAGACGCTTCCGGGGCTCTGCAAGGATTCGGCGACCATAATCGAGGATATACTCGCGGCGAAGAAGCCCGGCTCGATCATCCCCGTGAGGATCGGAAAGCCCGAAGGACCAAGGCCCGACTACCTTTACGATAAAATCGACGTCCTCATCAACGCGCTCATCGAGGACGGCTACGACATCGTGTCGGTCGATGAGCTGATAAAGGCCGCGCGCTGAAAGTTCGCGAGTCGTTCGTTACGGCTTCGTAACGCTAACGGTAAGAACACTCACCATGTCGTCCACGGGCGAAATCCACGTAAGATCCGTCATGTAGACGTAGGGTTTGTAGTTATCGATCGCCGTGTTCGGCTGTTGGCTGTATGAGCTACTCGCTGAGCCGTCCGCTACGGTTCCCGTTTTATTCGACATCCATCCCGTGAGCGAGAGCGCATAGGGCGCGGCTGATAGGGTCGCTGCGTCGATGAGGTCGCTCTTGTAGATAAAGCTTGGCCTATCGCCGAAGTACGCGTTATCGTTGTTGGATCGGTCGATCTCGAAGCATGCCCTGAACTTTGCGGGACTTCCGATCGGTATCGTTCTCGCCACGGTGAGTCCCGCGTTGCCTTGTATCGAGGATCCCGTAACGCCGTCGATCGCCGCTAACTCTTTATGCTTGATAGTCGCCCAGTAGGGAAGGGCATCTCCAGTCAGTATTTTCCCGATCCTAACCGCTGAATTGCAGACGTAGACGTTCTGAACGTTTTTCCCGCTTTCATCCTCGAGCCAACACGCGTATACGGAAAACGGGCTTACGGTCGGTCCTCGAAAGGTGAGCGTTAGGGTAAGTTGCTCGCTCGTCACGGTAGGCGAGGCTGGCGTCGTTGATGAAGATGGAGACTGATCGGTTGGTTCTGAGGTAGGGCTCGCCGTCGGGGTCGCGGTAGTGTTTGCGTCGGTTGAGCTCGACCCTGAGTCGCACGCGGCGAAAATGAGTGCCACGGATAAAAGCGCGCAGAATGCAAAACCTTGCTTCATACGAGAATCTCCTTCCGTTCGGTTTCTATGAAACGGAGTGTAGCGCCCGTCGAAATGTTTTCAGGGAAATAGTCAAAAGATTCGCGCGCGAGAAAAAAACGCCGCGCCGATGATGGGCGCGGCGGATACGAGCTTAACCGTTTTTTTGCGGTTGTCTCGGTTATTACGGTTATCGAGGGAAAAGCCCGGCGATGGCCTGGGCCGCGTGGTCGAGCGCGCGGCGCGCGAAGCCCGCCGTGTGAACGGTTCGGTCCGCGACGAGGGGAACCTCATGCACGGTGTTGCCGCCGATCTCGTACTTGATCGACCCAAGTCGGTCGCCCGCGTGGACGGGAGAGCGAATAGCCTTCGGGACGTCGTAGACGATCGCGGCGCCTTGGGCGCTCTGCCCCGTTGACGGGAAGGCGTCGGCCGGCGCCGTGAAATCCTCGCTTCCCGCGGGGATCGCCTCGATCGAGGAAACGTCCCCCTTCCATATCGTAACGGAAACCGCGCGAGCGCGGTCGGGCCGCGCGGTGCGGAAGTTCGCGAAGGCCCACTCCATGAGAAGCGAGCCGTCCTTCGCGCGGAGGAGGCTGCCCGCGGCGTTCGACGCGCCCGGCCCGCCCATCGAGACGGAAAGGAAACGGTTTCCGTTCCTGACCGCGGTGAGCGAGAGGTTGAAGCCCGACTCCCTGATGAAGCCGGTCTTGAGCCCGTCGCATCCTTCGATGACGCCGAGCAGTTTGTTCGTCGCTTCTTGCTCGACGGGGCGCTCGCGCGATCCCGCCGGGAGGTTGCGCTCGAGGGGATACGAAAGCGATCGCTGGGAATGGAACTCCGCGAGCGCCTCGGGATAGTCCTTGAGGTACGCGCGCGCGAAATCGGCGAACTCCCGCGCGGTCGTGAGGTTTTGCTCGCTGAGCCCCGAGGGCTCGACGAAATGGGTGTGGGCGAGGCCGAGCGCGGCGACCTCCGCGTTCATGCGGTCGACGAACGCGGAAACGGAGCCTGACACGTGGCACGCGAGCGCGATCGCCGCGTCGTTTCCCGAGACGACCGCCATGCCGAGGAGAAGCTCGCGGACGGTGAGCCGCTGTCCCTGCGCGAGGAACATGAGCGAGGAGCCCGCGGGGATGTTGACTGCCCAGGATTCTTTAGGCGGGCTAATCTCGTCGTCAAGGGATATCTCGCCCTTCTTGACCGCGTCGAAGGCCGTATACATGGCGACGAGCTTGGTCATCGAAGCGGGGGGGATAAGCTCGTCGGCGTCCTTCTCGAAGAGTACCGCGCCGGTCGTCGCGTCGACGAGGATCGCGGATCGCGCGTTGAGATCGAGCGCGACCGCCTCGGCCGAAGGATACACCGTGCCGCCAGTGCCCTCCCAGCGCCAGGGATGGAGACCGGGTGCGTCGGGATAGGGATGGATCGCCCCTTCATGGCCCTTGTCGTAGGTCGCGACGGCCGCGGCCCGGTCGGCGGGGGAAACGGGGATGGCGGTCGCGTGGAGCCTGAGCTCGGCATAGGCCGTAAGCGCGAGCGCGAGAACCAGGAATCCGGCGATGGGTAATAGAAAAAACGCCGCGCGGCGTGAGCGCGCGGCGTTTCCCTTTTTCGGGGAGCGTTTTTTTTCGTCAGAAGTCCGCAAGTTTCGGGGCCCTCGGATAGGGGATGACGTCACGGATGTTGCCCATGCCGGTGATGTAGAGGAGGAGTCGCTCGAAGCCGAGCCCGAAGCCCGCGTGGGGCACGGTGCCGAACCGGCGAAGGTCGAGGTACCACCAGTAGTCCTCTTTCTTGAGCCCCATCTCGGCGATGCGCTTCTCGAGCCGGTCGAGGTTTTCCTCGCGCTCCGAGCCGCCGATGAGCTCGCCCAAGCCGGGGACGAGGACGTCCACGGCGCGGACGGTCTTGCCGTCGGCGTTCATCTTCATGTAGAAGGCCTTGATGTCCTTCGGGTAGTTGTAGACCATGACGGGCTTGCCGTACACCTTCTCGGTGAGGTAGCGCTCGTGCTCGCTCTGGAGGTCGCAGCCCCAGAAGGGCTTGAACTCGAACTTGTCGGCGTTCTTCTCGAGCTCCTTCATCGCGTCGGTGTAGGTGACGCGGGCGAAGTCGGCGGCGGCGACCTTGGCCATCGTCTCGACGATCCCCGGCTGGATACGCTCGTTGAAGAACTTCATGTCCTCGGCGCATTTCTCGAGCGCCCACGTCATCAGGAACTTGACGAACTCCTCGGCGAGGTCCATGTTCGCGTCGAGGTCGTTGAACGCGACCTCGGGCTCGACCATCCAAAACTCGGCGAGGTGCCGCGTGGTGTTCGAGTTCTCGGCGCGGAACGTGGGCCCGAAGGTATAGACGCGGGAAAGCGCGGTCGCGTAGGTCTCGGCCTCGAGTTGGCCAGAGACGGTGAGGTTCGCGGGCTTGCCGAAGAAGTCCTTCGAGAAGTCGACGCCCGATTCGCCCTTCGCGATGCGGGCAGCCCCATCCTTCGCGATGCGGTTGAGGTCGAGGGTCGTCACCTGGAACATCTCGCCGGCGCCCTCGCAGTCGGAGGCCGTGATGATCGGGGTATGCACGTAGTTGAACCCGCGCTCCTGGAAGAAGACGTGGATCGCGTAGGCCATCTGGCTCCGCATGCGCGCGACGGCCGCGAAGGTGTTCGTTCGGGGCCTGAGGTGCGCGATCTCGCGGAGAAACTCCATCGAGTGGTTTTTTTTCTGGAGCGGGAAGGTATCCACGGGGGCTTCGCCGAGGACGACGATGGACGAGGCCTGAACCTCGACCGCCTGGCCCGAGGCCGGTGAGGGAATGAGCGTTCCCTTGGCGGCCACGGAGGCGCCGGTCGTGATGCGCTTGAACTCGGCCTCCGTTTCGGCCGAAACGCCCTTATCGCGGTCGAAGGTGACCTGGATGGACGCAAAGCACGATCCGTCGTTGATCTGGATGAAAACGAGATTCTTGGTTTCGCGTTTGGTGCGAACCCATCCGTATATGGTCACCTCACGCCCGTCGGGCTTCGATACGAGAATGTCCTTGATCAGTGTTGTTTTCATGGTAGAAAACATACCATGTTTGTCCTATTACGTCAAAGGTCCCGCTGTCTAATCCGTACAAATATGCAGAATATGCCTTAAATATGCATAATAATGCAAATATACCGATCAAAAATGAAAAATATTTTTGTAAGCTCGGGTTGACCTCTTGTATAAATCAAAACGCTGATGTATAAATATGCATATACTATCTGCGGAGGCTGAAAATTATGCAGAACGAATCACGACATAAGACGATGATCGAGAATCTTGCGACCCTTGCCGAGAAGAACGATTACATCGACCCTGAACTCTATACGAAATATGACGTAAAGCGCGGCCTCCGCGACGCCGACGGTAAGGGCGTTCTCGTCGGGCTTACCCGAATCGGTAACGTGTACGGCTATGACATCGTTGGCGGAAAGCCGGTCGCCGTTCCCGGAAAGCTCATCTACCGCGGCTACGACGTCGAGGACATCATCCACGATATCGAGTCGAGCGAGCAGTACGGGTTCGAGCAGGTCATCTACCTCCTCCTTTTCGGGGAACTCCCGAACGCCTCGCAGCTCGCCGAGTTCGACGCCCTCCTCGGGGAATTCCGCGAGCTTCCGAACAACTTCGTCGAGGACATGATCCTGAAGTCGCCCTCGTCTGACATCATGAACAAGCTCGCGCGCTCGGTGCTCGTCTCGTATTCCTACGACCCGAACCCCGAGGATCAGTCGATCGCGAACAACCTCTATCAGTGCATCCAGCTCATCGCGCGGTTCCCCGCGATGGTCGCGTACGGCTATCAGGCGAAGCGGAGGCACTACGACGGCAAGAGCATGTACCTCCATAACCCGCTCCCCAACCTCTCGACCGCGGAAAACTTCCTCAGGCTCATCAGGGCCGACAAGAACTACGATCGGCTCGAGGCCGAGCTTCTCGACCTCGCGTTCATCCTTCACGCCGAGCACGGCGGCGGTAACAACTCCTCGCTCACCGTCCACGTCGTTTCGTCCGCGGACACCGACACTTACTCCGCCATCGGCGCGGCGGTCGGCTCGCTCAAGGGGCGGCGCCACGGCGGCGCGAACATAAAGGTCGCGGAGATGATGGACGACATCAAGGCGAACGTGCAGGACTGGTCGAGCGAGAAGGAAGTCGGCGCGTACCTGCGCAAGATCATCCGGAAGGAAGCCTTCGACCGGACCGGGCTCGTCTACGGGCAGGGTCACGCGGTCTACACGATCTCCGATCCCCGCGCGATCCTTTTGCGCGATAAGGCGGCGAAGCTCGCCGAGGTCAAGAAGTGCACCGAGGAGTTCGGCCTCTATTGCCTGATCGAGCGGATCTTCCCCAACATCTTCAAGGAAGAGAAGGGCGGCGACAAGCAGATCTGCACGAACGTCGACTTCTTCTCGGGATTCGTGTACTCGATGCTCGGCATTCCCCGGGAGCTTTTCACCCCGATCTTCGCCGTGTCGCGCATCCCCGGCTGGTCCGCGCACCGACTCGAGGAGATCGTCTCCGGCGGCCGCATCTACCGCCCCGCGTTCAAGCAGGTCGGCGAGCTTCGCGAGTATATCAAGCTCGACGATCGCCACTGATCGATCGTGACCCGCGCCTTTCGATGAGAAACGCGAAGGGCGCGATCCTCGCAGTGCGGATATGAAAAGACCCCTAAGAGCCGTTTTCCCGGCGCCTTAGGGGTCTTGTTTTTTTTATCCGCGACTGACGGGACTATTCGTCCTCTGTCTGTTGCTTGATGAACTCCTTCGCGGCGGCGATGACCTCGTCGGCGATCTTTCCCGAGATCGGGCTGTAATGGTCGAAGGTCACGTCGAAGGACCCCGTGCCGCTCGTCATCGAGCGGAGGTCGATCGCGTATTTAAGGAGTTCCTGGTGGGGAACCTGCGCGCGTATTTCCTCGATGCCCGCGCCGAGGCTCGTCTGCCCGAGGATATGGCCGCGCCGACTGGAAAGGTCGCTCATGATGTCGCCGAGATACTGCGTGTCGACGAAGACGGTGAGGTTCATGATCGGCTCGAGGAGGATCGGGCCCGCGTTTCGCATGGAATCCTTGAACGCGTTTCGCGCCGCGATCTTAAACGCCATCTCCGAGGAGTCGACCGGATGTTCCTTTCCGTCGAGTATGGTCACGCCGACGTCGACGACCGGATAGCCGGCGAGCACGCCCGACTCCATCGCCTCCTTGACGCCCTTCTCGATGCCGGGGATATATCCTTTCGATATCGCGCCGCCGAAGACCGCGTTGGTGAACGAGTAGGCTTCCCCGCGGGCGAGCGCGTCGATCGAGAGCACCACGCGCGCGTACTGGCCGTGGCCGCCCGACTGCTTCTTGTGCGTATACTCGGATTGCGCCTTTCGCTGGATGGTCTCGCGGTACGCGATTCGCGGTATCGATGTCGCGATGTCGATCTTCGTCTGCGCGCGGATGCGGTTGAGCACGATGCTGATATGGAGGTCGCCCATGCCGGAAAGGACGTTTTGCCTGGTCTCGCCGTTATACGTGAAGTTGAGCGTCTTGTCCTCTTCGCACGCGCGGACGAGGAACTCGCCGAGCTTGTCGTCGTCCTTCTTGTCTTTCGCGGCGACCGCCATCGAATAGACGGGGTTCGGGGTCTTGAGCCCGGCGAAGGGGGGCGCGTCGGGCCCGAGGGCGAGGGTGTCGTTCGTCTTCGCGGCGGGAAGCTTCGCGGCGATGCCGACGTCGCCCGCGGCGAGCTCGTGAGCGTCGACGAGCTTTTTGCCGATGGCGCGATAGAGCTTGCCGATCTTTTCCTTCTTGTTCTCCGTGACGTTATACACCTCGGTATCGGCGACGAGCGAGCCGGTTATCACCTTGACGTAGGAGAGCTTTCCCGAGAATTGGTCGTTCGAGGTCTTCACGACGAAGGCCGAAAGGGGCGCCTTGGGATCGATCTTGACGGAGACGTCGCTTGAGTCCTTCGAGACGGCGAGTTCGAGCGAGCCCGCCGGCGACGGGATGATCGCCGGGATGAAGTCGAGCAGGGCGTGTATGCCCGAGCCATTGAGGGCGCAGCCCGCGAACGCCGGCACGATGCGGTTGTCCGCGATGGCGAGCGTAAGCCCGCGGACGATGTCATCGTCGGAGAGCCCCGCCTCGTCAATGAACTTGACGAGGAGTTCCTCGTCGCCCTCGGCGGCCGCGCCCGCGAGGATCTCCCGGGCGCGAGAGTAATCGTCCGCGTACTCGCTCGGTATCGGGATCTGGCGCTCGGCGCCGCCCGAGATCTCGTACGCGACGCCGTGGAGCACGTCGACGATGCCGCGGAACGAGGCGCCCTTTCCCATCGGGATCGTGACCGGGCAAACCTCAACCTCGAATTGATTGTGAACGTCCTGCGCGCACTTCGAGAAGTCGGCGCGCTCGTCGTCCATGTGGTTGACGAAGATAACGCGCGGTTTGTTTCTCCGGTCGAGCATTCGCCAGAGTTTGATCGTCTCGATCTGCACGCCCGCCTTCGCGTCGATCAGCAGCAGCGCGAGTTCCGATGAGCGGAACGCGGCGATTACCTCGCCGATGAAGTCGGACGAACCGGGCGTGTCCCAAAAGTTTATGAGCTTGTCCTTCCAGGGAAGGTGCACGAGGCTCGCGTATATCGAAATCTTGCGGTCTATTTCCTCAGGGGTCCAGTCGCTCACGGTCTTTCCCGACGCGACGGTCTCGGCCTTTTGGATCAAGCCGGCCGCGAGTAATAACTGTTCGATGAAGGTGGTTTTTCCGGTTTGTCCATGGCCGGCGATTGCGACTGTCCGAACTGCGTCAGTTGAATAACCCATAAAAGATTTCCTCCTGCATTCAGTTAAGCGATCACGTGTGTGCCTTTATCCTAAGTTCGTTTTCCGCGTATTGTCAAGAAAATAATATGTCATTACTATATAGGCATGGACTTACAGCGGAAAACCATTCAGGGCCTCGCGCGTTCCCTCGACGAAAAGCGCGCCGAGCTTGCCGCGTTCTATGGGCAGTTTGGCGCGAGGCTTCTTGGCGAATCCGCCGTTCCCGAGTGTCTTGCCCCGCCGGTGCCCGCCGAGCGAGTCGCGTCATGGAAAGCGCTCATGGCGACGAGGGAACAGGATACGCAGGCAGTGCTCGACATCAAGGCGTGCATGACGCGGATGCAGGAGCTTCAGCAATTCAGGAAAGAGCTCGACAGGAATCTCAATGCCGAAACGGCGCGGTATCGCGAGGAACTCGGTGCCCTCGGGCGCGCGGTGTTCGATAGCTACGCCGACTATGACGACGCGCTCAAGGCGGACTTCGCCGACGCCTACGAGCGCGCGACGAGCGCGGGCGAATCGCTCGCGAGGCTTGAGGATAAGCGCGAGCGGCTTCAGCGCGAGCTTGAGGAATCGGGGTTCTTCGGGCAGATGCTCGTGCAGTTCAGGATGGCGGGCCTCGCGTCAAACGTGCGGCAGCAAAAGGCTCGCGTCGCCTCGATTCTCCGCGAGGGAGCGGAACGCCTCGTCTCGGCGGGCGCGATAGCCAGGAAGGCGGACTCAGGCGGGCTTGACCCGGAATCCGCCGATCGCTATCGCTCGATTCGGGAGATAGACTCGCGGCGCGACGAGCTCAAGAAGCGCGCCTCGTCGCTTGACGCCGACCAGGCGGCGATTCGGTCGGAGCTCGAGCTTAACGCGGCGGCCGATAACCCCGCGCGCCGCGCCGAAGAGCTTCGCTCGAAGATACGGGAAACGGATAAGCGGATCGACGCGATCGTGCTCCTCGCCGCGCGCGAGTACTGCGACAAGTTCATCGACGAGGAAGGCTCGTCGGTCCTCGGCGGCGGCTCGGACGGCTCATCGTTCAGCGACATGGGTACGTATTCATGGCAGCTTGAGGAGGCGTCCCGGCTTCGGTCGGAGATAGCGCTCACGAGACTCAAGATCGAGACCCTCGAGCTCGGCCTGAAGATCGAGTCCCTCGAGCGAAGCGTCGCCGGATGGAAGCGCTCCCGCGACGAGGCGGAGCGGAAGATCGAGGCGCTTCACGAGCAGATCGCGAAATGCGATCGCGGCATCGGCGACGCGGAATCGGAGATTCGCAGGCTTGCGGAGCGCCGCGAGGAGCTCGAAAAAAGGCTTTAGCGCC
This sequence comes from Treponemataceae bacterium, assembly GCA_035352735.1. Taxonomy (GTDB): domain Bacteria; phylum Spirochaetota; class Spirochaetia; order Treponematales; family Treponemataceae; genus Teretinema. Next base: position 36,071 of record DAOPYF010000010.1, read on the forward strand.
GCGACGCGCGCCACTGGCGACGGGCTCGCTTTTCTGCTATACTCACTGCCGTTATGGCAAAAAAAACGGCAGATTACGACGAATCGAAGATCAAGACGCTGAGCTCG
>DAOPYF010000011.1:0-26430 GCA_035352735.1 Treponemataceae bacterium
CTCGAACCGGGGACCCCGAGTCCCCCAGACTCGTACGCTAACCACCTGCGCTATTACCCGACCAAAAAAACTGCGTTACGGAACTTACGAAGGCTGCGGGCGAATTGCTTCACGGGCAGCCTTCCGACGCAAAAAGCGTAAAAGAAAATTACCACAAGCTCCAAGGAGTGTCAAGCATGGATAATCCTTGAAGGAGCGGTCAAAAAAGACTATATTGGTAGAAACATATGTCGGATTTGTCCAATGACGTCAGAACAAAGGTTCTCATCGCCGAAGACGACGCGATCGTCGCGCTCGATTTGCAGGGAATGGTCATGCGCCTCGGGTTCGACGTCGTCGCGATTACCGAAAACGGGCAAACCGCGATCGCCGCCGCGCGCCGTTTTCAGCCGGACGTGCTCCTTCTCGAGATGTCCCTCCCCGGCGGGATGGACGGAATCGAGGTCGCGAAGGAAGTCCACAGGTATCTCGATATCCCAATCGTCTTTTGCGTCGCGTCACCCGATCTTTCGATCCTCGCGCGTGCGAAGGACATCAGCTACGCGGGCTATCTTCTCAAGCCGATCAATCCCGATAGCCTCGCGACGACGCTCGATACCGTTCTCTATAAATACAAGCTCGCCAAGCGCGTCGAGATCGCCGAGGCGAAGTTCAGAAAACTCACCGAGACGAACGGGGTGCTCGATTTCTTTTTTGACTCGGGCGCGGCCCTGAAATGGACATGGAAGCGCGAGGGCGGACTTGCCTTGGACGCCGAAGCGCCGGTTGGCGGTATCGCGGTCGCGGATCTGTCGCGCGCGATCGATTCCGCCGTTCGCGCCTTCACCGAATCGCCCGCGCGCGCCTCGGGCGGCGCGCGCATCGCGCTGCTTCTCGAACTGCCCGATTCATCGGGGATCGCCGCGCCGTTCGCGTTGATCGGTATTCTCGATCCGCAAACCGGCGCCGTCTCGGGAATGCTCGTGCCGCTCGAGCGTTCCGGCGCGTAAGCGCCATGCCCTCGCAGATTTGCCATGCGCTCGTCGCCCGGATGGCGCTCGAATCATCCGGCGTTGAGTTTCCTTCCCTTGTCACGCCCGCGTTCAATCTCGGCAGTCAGGGGCCTGACATCTTTTCCCATAATAGGCGGACGAAGCCCTTCGCGATCGCGTATTCGCGCATGCTCCATCGGGGCGGCTACGGTCGGTTTTGCGGCAATCTTTCAAGGCTCATCCGGAACTCGTCCCAGGCGGACAATCCCGACGTCGTGTCATGGTTCTTAGGTTTCGTCACCCATCAGGAAGCCGACCGCGCCCTTCATCCCTACATTATCAACCGATCGCACTACGCGGGCTCGACCGGCGTTCACGACGTGAGCCCGGCCCTCATGCACGCGTTCTTCGAGCGGATACTCGACGCGCGACTCCTTGCGGCCATCGAGCGGCGGCCCGTCTCGTCCTTCGATACCGGCGACCCGTTTACCTTGAGCGAGGCCGCGTGCCGACCTATCGCGGAGACCATCGCGAAGGCGCTCGCCGCTACCTACGACGAGACGCCGCTCGAGGACGAGCTCGAGACTCGGGTCATGAACGCCTTTTCGGACGCGATCTTTTTTTACGCGGTCACGAATCCCGCGAGAACCGCGCGTGCGCGTCGCGCGGAATATGACGAAATCGCGGCGTACGACGAGCGCGGCGCCTCTGCCGTCGCGCTGTTATACCCCGCGCGAACGGCGGAAGTCGATTGGCTCAACGAGGCGCGCCTTCCGTGGAAGGATCCCGTCGACGGAAGCGCGCGGACCGAATCCGCCATCGATCTTTTTTACCGCGCGGTCGAGCGCGCGCGAATAATCGTCGGTCTCGCGTACCGGGCGATAAAGTTTTCCGACGCACCGCGCGATTCAGACGAGCTCGCGCGCGCGATCGGCGACTCGTGCCTCTCGATTGCGGGGCCCGACGGAAAGATCGCCCCCGTCGTCGCGAGCGAGCCGTTTGACCTCGCGCTCGCCCTTGAAAGGGAAGTCGCGTTCCGAGACGCGTGGCTTTCAGGCGGCGCGGGAACGGACGAGGCGCTCAGTTGACCCCTCACTGGGGCGCTGGTATGATAGACGCATGAACATGAACGATAAACGCCTCGGCGCGTATAACCGAATACTCAAAGGATCTCCTTCCCCCTCGGGGACGGAAGAATCCGTCTCCGTCGCCGAGAAGGCGGCAAGGGCCGCCCGGGCGGTCAAGAAGGCCGAAGCGGTCGTGGGCTCCGCGGGCACCATGGGCACCGCCGCGCGCGAGAGAAGCGCGGGCGGGACTCGCGCGCATGGCGCGACCGGCAATCGCTCAGACGGCGAGTCAGGTGACTCTCGAGACGAGCGGCTCAAGGATACCTCGAAGCGCCTGAGCGGGCTCATCAAGGTTCCGCAACCGGCCGGCGCGGGTCCCGAAGGTAAGGAATCCCCGTTCAGGAAGGTCGCGAAGTTCCTCCTTCTCATCGGCGTCGAGGACGCGGCGAAGGTAATGAGCCGCCTAACCCCCGAGCAGACCGAGCGCGTGGTGCTCGAGATCGCGTCGATCAGGCGCGTAGATCCCGACGAGGCCTCGATCGTGCTCGCGGAATTCGAGTCCCTCCTCAAGCAGGCGACCGCGCCGGCGGGCGGGGTAGAGACCGCGCGGAGCATCCTCGACGCCGCGTTCGGCGAGGAGCGCGCGGAGGCCATGCTTCGCAAGGCTGTTCCCGACATCGCGGGAAAGCCCTTCGAGTATCTCAATGACATGGACCCCGAGCGGCTCTTGAGCCTAATCGCCGACGAGCTTCCCGCCGTGAAGGCGCTCGTGCTCTCGCGGATAAAGCCCGCGACCGCGGCGCAGGCCATCAAGCGCATGCCCCCGGCGGAAAAAAACGATACCGTCATCAGGCTCGCGAAGCTCAAGGCGATCGATCCCGAGGTCCTGCGGCGCGTCGACGGCGCGATGCGCGAGAAGGTTCAGAACGTGAGCGCGTCCTCGGTCGACTCGATCGACGGGCGAAACGCGCTCGCGGAGATACTCCGGCACATGGATAGCTCGGGAGAGAAGTCGATCCTCGACCGCCTCTCGGACGAGGACTCCGAGCTTGGGCGCGACCTTCGCGAGCGCCTCTTTACCATCGATGACATCGTCCGCGCGGACGACCGCTTCCTCCAGGAGACGCTTCGCCCGATGGCCGAACGGGACCTCGCGCTCCTCATCGCGGGAAAGGCCGAGCCTTTCCGGAAAAAGATTCTCGCGAACGTCTCGCGCACCCGAGCGACGCTCATCCTCGACGAGGAGCGCATCGCGCAGCCGGTTCCCCGGGCGGAGGCGGAACGGGTAACCGGCGCCTTTTTCATCACGATGCGCCGCGCGTGGGAAGAAGGAAAGTTCGTAATCGACGGAAGGGACAGCGACGACGTATGGGTATGATGAAAAAGGGCGATATCGTCCACGGATTCAAGATCGAGTCGATAGATGACTTAGGCGAGCTCAAGGCGACGGGCATCTTCGCCCGCCACGCGAAGACCGGGCTTGAGGTTTTCCATATTCTGAATGACGACGAGGAGAACCTCTTCGCGTACGCGTTCATGACTCCGCCCGAGGACTCTACCGGCGTCGCGCACATCATCGAGCATTCGGTGCTGTGCGGCTCCGAGCGGTATCCCCTCAAGGACCCGTTCCTCGTGCTCGCGAAGCAGAGCGTGAAGACCTTCCTCAACGCGATGACCTTCCCCGACAAGACCGTGTATCCGGCGAGCTCGATGGTCGAGGCCGACTACTTCAACCTAATGTCGGTCTACGGAGACGCGGTGTTTTTTCCGCTGCTCGAGGAATGGGTATTCCGCCAGGAAGGGCACCGCTTCGAAGTCGGCGACGACGGTAAGCTCTCGATTCAGGGCGTCGTCTTCAACGAGATGCGCGGTAACTATTCCTCGTTCGACTCGATCGCGGGCGACTGGTCGCTCAAGTCGATCCTGCCCGGCTCCGTTTACGCCTTTGACTCAGGCGGCGATCCCGCCGAGATACCCGAGCTGACCTATGAGCGGTTCCGCGCGTTCCACGCGCGCTATTACCATCCCGCGAACTGCCGCGTCTTCCTTGAGGGCAACATCCCGACGGAGCGGCAACTCGCGCTCCTCGAGGAGAAGTTTCTCTCGCGCTTTGGGCCGGCGGAGCGTCCCGCGCCTATCGATTCGGTACAGCCCTTCGACGCGCCGCGGGAGCTTGAGGTTCCGGCTCCTGCAGGAAGCGAGCAGGATCTTTCGAAGGCGACCGTCATGGTCAACTGGCTCCTCCCGGACTCGACCGATACCGTCGCGCTCATGGAGGCGAATCTCGTCGCTGAGGTTTTGCTCGGTCACGACGGCGCTCCCTTGAGTAGGGCCCTGCTCGAGTCGGGATTCGGCGAGGATATCGCGCCTTCGAGCGGGCTTGAAACGGAGATACGCCACATGTGCTTCAGCGTGGGGCTACGCGGCGTTGAGCGCGCGCGGGCAAAAGACGCGGGCGCTTTCATCATGGAGGCGATCGGAAAAATCGCATCGGGCGGGATCGCCGCCGACGAGATCGAGACCGCGGTTCGCTCTATCGATTTTAGCAACCGCGAGGTGCGCCGCTCGGGCGGCCCCTTCGCGCTTACCCTCATGCGGCGCTCGCTTCGCGGCTGGATTCACGGGCTTGGGCCCGCCGCGACGCTCAGGTACGTGCCCGCGTTCGAGGAGGTCAAGCGGAGAATCGCCGAGGATCCCGAGTACGTGGCAAGACTCATCAAGGCGTGGTTCATCGAGAATCGGCACCGCGCGCTCGTCACCGTGTATCCGGACCGCGACTACGAGGTCCGCCTCGAGGAACGGCTCGCGCTCCGGGTGAGCGCGTTCGAGTCCTCGCTCGACGCCGCCGCGCGCGATCGTCTCCTTGCCGCGCAGCGGGACCTGAACGAACGGCAGCGGACGCCTGATCCCGCGGACCTTCTCGAGCGTATCCCACACCTAAAGAAATCGGACCTGCCGATCGCCGCGGATTCTATTGAAACGGAGTTTACCCGCTTAGGCGCGATCCCCGCGCTCCTTCACGAGCAGCCGACCAACGGGATCGCCTACGCGGACATCGCGATCCCCGTCGACGTGATCCCCACCGAGGAATACCCGCTCCTCCCGTTTTTCGCCTCCGTCCTCACCGGATGCGGGCTCGGCTCGCTTTCGTGGGCAGAGGCCTCAGCCCTCGCGGCGCGCTGCACCGGCGGGCTTGGGACGATGCTTTTCACGAGCTCGACCGTCAAGGGCTCCTCGATGCCTCAGGCTCTCGGCCCCGACTGCGCAGAACGAGACTTCCTCATCGTGCGCGTCAAGATGCTTTCGGATTTCGCGGACGAGGCGATAGCCCTCGCGTTCAGGTTTATCCGGGAAGCGGACTTCTCGGACACGAAGCGACTGGTAGACCTCCTCCTCGAGTACCGCAACGATCTCGACTCGTCCCTCGCGCCGGGAGGGAACCAATACGCGGTGTCGCGCGCGGGGGCGACGACGGGCAGGTCTCGAGCCGTAGACGAGCTCTGGAACGGACTGAGCCAAGTGCGGTTCGTTCGCGATCTTTCCTCGGCCATAAAGGGAAAAGTCGAGCGCGAGCGCCTCGTCTCGAGGCTCAACGCGATCCGCGCGCGACTCTTGGAATCCGGATTGATCGTGAACCTGACCGGGACGCGGGAAATCCTTGACTCGATGGCGTCGTCGATCGCGCGCCGCGCGGCGTCCTTTACCGCCCCGCGAGCGCGCCCCGCGTACGCCTCAGACCTTCGCGCCCTATTCTCGCTCGCGGAGCCGGTCGCGGATGACTCGCCTCAGGACGCAGAATCCATAGCGCGAGGGACGTCTGGCGATGTCGCGGGTTGGGGCAGCCCCTCGCGCGAGCTCGTCTCCGCGAACCTTCAAGTCGGCTTCGCCGCGGCGGTCCTTCCGTCGCCCGAATACGGAACGGCCGAGCACCCCGCGGACATCGTCTTCGGGCATTGGCTCGCGAACGGGCTCCTCTGGGAAAAAATCCGAACGACCGGCGGCGCGTACGGCGCGTTCGCCTATCCCGACTCGCTCGAGAACATCTTCGTTCTCGCGACCTATCGCGACCCCGCGCCGTGCGACTCGCTCGAGGTCTTCCGCGACTCGCTCGCCTACGCCGCCGAGCACCCCGTCGATCCCGTCTCGCTCGAGAAGACGATCACCGGATGCTACTCGCGGGAGATCCAACCGCGCGCGCCCGCGGACAAGGGCTTTACCGCGTTTATCAGAATACTCTACGGAATCTCCGATGAGGTCAGGAGGGAAAAGATATCGGGCATCGTCTCGGTGACACCAGAGGACCTTACGCGCTGCGCGAGGCGGCTCCTCGGCGATTGGCCTTCGGTGCGCGAGGCGGTACTCGCTGGAAAGAAGCAATTGAAAGTCGGAATGAAATCCGAATTTCCTGGAAAAGTGATCCGATACACAGTATAATCAAAAACGAAGTACCCGCGTAAGGAGAGACATCGTGAAGAAGCTTGATCAAGAGGGATACGAGATCATGAAGCAGCTCGTTTCGGATGTGCAGGGAGCGCCGTATCCGAACGTAATCGAGAATGAACTGTATCGCATATGGTATGAGCATGCCCAATTGGTTGCCATCCAGTGCCTTGAATATATCGACGTGAATTTTCCCAAAGATCGCGAGTCAGAGGCGGAAAAACTTCCAAAATTCTGATTTCATGACTATATTTATTGCATGAACCTCGATAAATATACCGTTAAAGCGCGCGACGCCATCCAGGAAGCGTCATCGATCGCCCAACGGCGCGATCATGCGCAAGTTGAGACCGATCATATCCTGTATGCCCTCCTTTCGCAGGAAGGGGGAGTCATACCGCCGCTTGTCGAGCGTATCGGCGTGGCGCCCTCCGTGCTCCTCGATGAGCTCGAGTCTCGGTTCGAGCGGAAGCCGCGCGTTCAAGGAGAGTCCGCACAACTCTACATCTCGCCGATAGCCGGAAAGGTTCTCGCGAAGGCGGAGCAGGAAGCGGCCAACCTCAAGGACGAGTACGTTTCCACCGAGCACGTCCTCCTCGCGATGAGCCAGACCGAGGACGCGACTGGCGAGCTGTTGCGCGCGAAGGGGATTAACCGCGACGCGATTCTCGCCGCGCTCAAGGACATCCGCGGCGGCCAGCGCGTTACCACCGAGGATCCCGAGGCGACCTTCCAGAGCCTTGAAAAATATTGCCGCGACCTCACCGCGCTCGCGCGCCAGGAAAAGATCGATCCCGTCATCGGGCGGGACGAGGAGATCAGGCGCGTCATGCAGGTACTCTCCCGGAGGACGAAGAACAACCCCGTCCTCATCGGAGAACCCGGCGTCGGTAAGACCGCCATCGTAGAGGGCCTCGCGCGGCGCATCGTCTCGGGCGACGTACCCGACAGCCTCAAGGGAAAGAAGCTCCTCTCGCTTGACCTCGGCGCGCTCGTCGCGGGCGCGAAGTTCCGCGGCGAGTTCGAGGAGCGGCTCAAGGCCGTCATATCCGAGGTGCAGAAATCCGAGGGCAGGATCATCCTCTTCATCGACGAGCTTCACACGCTCGTCGGCGCCGGCGCGAGCGAGGGCTCGATGGACGCGTCGAACCTCTTAAAGCCGGCGCTTTCGCGCGGCGAGCTCCACGTCATCGGCGCGACGACCCTCAACGAATACCGGAAGTACATCGAGAAGGACGCCGCGCTCGAGCGGCGCTTCCAGCAGGTGTACTGCGCAGAACCCTCGGTCGAGGACACGATCGCGATCCTCAGGGGACTCCAGGAAAAGTACGAGGTCCATCACGGGGTGAGGATCAGGGACGAGGCGCTCATCGCCGCGGCGACCCTTTCCGACCGCTACATCACGAGCCGCTTCCTTCCCGATAAGGCGATCGACCTCGTCGACGAGGCGGCAAGCCGTCTCAAGATGGAGATCGAGAGCCAGCCCACCGAGCTCGACCAGGTGGAGCGAAAGATCCTGCAGCTCAACATCGAGCGGGTTTCGCTCTCGAAGGAAAGCGACGCCGCCTCGGTCGAGCGCCTCGCGAAGCTCGAACAGGAGCTTGCGGAGCTTTCGTCGAAGCGGAGCGCGATGCGCGCGCAGTGGCAGAACGAGAAGGGCCGCATCGACGAGTCGCGAAAACTCAAGGAAGAGCTCGAGCGCCTGCGCACGGAGGAGACGCGGTACGCCCGCGACGGAAACCTCGACAAGGCGGCCGAGATCAAATACGGAAGGATACCCGAGATCGAGAAGAAGATCGCCGCGCTCGGCGGCGCCCGGTCGAAGGAATCGGGAGGCGACAAACTTTTGCGGGAGGAGGTGTCCGAGGAGGACATCGCCCGCGTCGTTTCGGCGTGGACGGGAATCCCGGTCGCGAAGATGCTCGCGAGCGAGATGCAAAAGTACCTCGGGCTCGAGGACGTCCTGCGTAAGCGCGTGGTCGGCCAGGACGAGGCGGTCACCGCGGTCGCGGACGCGATCAGGCGAAATAAGGCCGGGCTTTCAGACGTGAACCGCCCGCTCGGGAGCTTCCTCTGCATCGGGCCGACCGGAGTCGGTAAGACCGAGCTCGCGCGAACCTTGGCGGACTTCCTCTTCAACGACGAGAAATCGCTCACCCGGATCGACATGAGCGAATATATGGAAAAGTTCTCGGTCAGCCGCCTCATCGGCGCGCCACCCGGATACGTCGGCTACGAGGAAGGCGGCCAGCTCACCGAGGCGGTCAGGCGCCGCCCGTACAGCGTCATCCTCTTCGACGAGATCGAGAAGGCGCACCCCGACGTGTTTAACGTGCTCCTCCAGATCCTCGACGACGGGCGGCTCACCGACGGGCAGGGCAGGGTCGTCGATTTCCGCAACGCCATCATCATCATGACGAGTAACCTCGGGTCCGATTACATCCTGACGGCGAAGAGCATGGACGAGATAAAGCCGCGAATCCAGGAGATCCTCAAGACGAGCTTCCGCCCGGAACTCCTGAACCGCATCGACGAGATACTCACCTTCAACCGGCTCGGAAAGGGCGAGATCCTCAAGATCGCCGACATCCAGCTCCGCTCGGTCTCGGCGCGGCTCGCCTCGAGACGGCTCAAGCTCGAGGTATCGACGGGCGCGAAGCAGTATCTCGCGGACGTCGGGTACGATCCCCTGTTCGGCGCGCGTCCCCTTAAGCGCGCAATTCAAGCGGAGCTCGAGAACCCGCTCGCGAAGGCCGTGCTCGCCGGACAGTTCCCGGACGGCTCGACGATCAAGGTCGATCACAAGGAAGGTGCGTCGGGGCTCGCGTTCGCGAAAGGGTAGCGCTTCGGGGGAAAAAGGCGATTTCCCGCAATCGCGTTTCGTGGTATACTGTCCCCGTATGGACACCCACACCGGATTATATAAAAGCCTTGGCTTTCCTTCCGTAACGATCCATGAGGCAAATACCCATTTCGATTTCATCGAGCCTTCGAGAACCCTGCTCGTCATCGGCCCCATGGGATCGGGGAAGACCGAGTACGCGGCCCGGCTCTGGCGCGACGCGGCCGTCGCGCGAAAAAAGGGCGCCTCGGTGGCGTACCTTACCTCGGGCGGCGGAACGCAAAAGGAACTCTTCGAGTCCGAGGCGGGCGTCGGCACGGCAGACCGGCGGAACACCTTTTTCGTGAGGAACTCCCTCGACCGCGCGCGCTTTTCCGAGTATCCAGAGGACGCGCTCGCGTACCGCGGCGGGTACGTGCGGTGCGGCGCGCACATCGCGACGATCAGCGACTCCTTCGATCTCGAGGAAACCATCCGGAATAACCCGCACGTCGGCACCTGGATCATCGACGAGGCGGCGTTCTACGACGAGCGGCTCGCGTACCTCGTCAAGCGCGAATCGGAACAGCGCGGGCTCGTTTTCGTCATGCCGACCCTGTTGCTCAATTTCCGCGGCGAGGTTTTCAACGCAACGGCCCGCCTCCTCATGGAAACGTCGACGGATATCTATCCGCTAACCGCGTATTGCGAGCACGGCGAATGCCTCGAGCACGCGTATAACACCTATCGGTATTACGTCGTCGACGGCGTCGAGTGCCCGGCGCTCTTCTTCGACCCGCTCATCATCGTCGGGGGAGACCGCGACAAGAACGACCCGCTCGAGCCGAACTACTGCACCCGCTGCGACGCGCACCACTACCTTCCCGGAAAACAGTACACCTACTTTACCCTCAAGCCGCTCGGCGAGCGCGCGAGCGTCGGGGACGTCGCGCCGCTCGAGGCGGAGCTTCGCGCGATCGCGTTCGACCCGGAAGCGTCCGAACTGTTCAAGTCCTTTCGCGCGCAATATCTCGACGGCCCACGCCCCTCGCAGGAGCACATGAACGCGCTCAAGGTCCCGGCGATCGCCGAGCGCGCGCTCGTGTACCTGTTCGCCGAGCAGAACCTCCTTTCTGCGGAGCAGACGGTCTCGCTCATCGATGGCTTAAAGCTCGACCGCGAGTACCTCGCGCGGCGTCTTTCGGATAACAAGCGACCTTTGAAGCTGTAAGAAGCAAAGCAACGCGGCAACGCGGCAACGGAGCCGCGCAGAAGCGGTATGCTCAGCGCGCCGAAGGGCTTTTTTCGTACGCACAGGTGTTATATCTTTTAATCGGAAAAGTCCGGAGGAACTCTATGGATTCAACAATGGCACGGGCGTGGCGCGCGCTCGCGTGCGCGGCGTTCGCGGTTATCATGGCCCTTCCCGCTGCGGCGCAATTCGAGACGGAAACGCTCAATACGCGGCAGTACCGCTGGATGCATATCGAAACCGATCATTACGACGTTATCTTCCCCGACGCGCTCGAGACCCAGGGGCGCTATGTCGCGTCAGCTCTCGAGGCGATTCGGCCGCTTCAGGAAAGCACGATGAAACCAATTCGGCCGTACCGATTTCCCGTCATCATTAACCCTGACCAAATCAGCCCGAACGGCTACGTTAGCGTCATTCCGCGCCGGAGCGTTTTTTACACGGTTCCCGGAACGTGGGTGCCGGGCGATTGGTTCACGCTCCTCGCGACCCACGAGGGCCGGCACATGTTCCAGTTCGACGAGCTCAATCAAGGCGTCATTCACGCGATATCGTTCCTTTTTGGCGAGTATGGCGCGGCCCTCGTTATCGGCGTGCCCGGCTGGTGGCTCGAGGGCGACGCGGTCATGGCGGAGACCGTGCTTTCGGATACGGGGCGGGGAAGGTCTCCGCGCTTTACGGCGCAGACGAAGGCGCTCTTCCTTGATGGCAAGGAGTATAGCTACAATAAGATGCTCCTCGGTTCCTATCGCGCGTACACGCCGAACGCGTATGAGTTTGGGTACCTCATGTATTCGTACTTGAGGAGCCAATACGACCCGAAGGCTCCGGCGACCTTACTCTCCGCGTACGCGCGCTGCCCGATTCCGGCGCTTGGTCCCCATCTCGCGACGAGAAAGGCCGCGGGTAAGGGAGCCTCGGCCGTCTATCGCGAGATGGCCGCGCGATACGGCGCGTTTTGGAAAGCGCAGGTGGCGGCCTTAAACCTTACCCCGGCGACGCCGCTCGCGAAACAAGGTCGCTCCGCGTTCCGCCGCCATGACGCGATCGCGAAGGCCTCGGACGGCTCGGTCGTCGCCGCCGTGACCGATCTCGAAGGAAACGCCGACATCGTCTCGATCCGCGACGGAAAGGAAACGCGCCTTTGCCGGGGGTATCCCGCGAATTCGCTTGACGCGGGCGGCAATCTCGTCGTATGGGACGAGATCGAGAACGAGGCGAAATTCGACCAGGGCTTCTCGCGCATCATGCTTCTCGATCTCAAGACCGGCGACACGCGTGCGCTTTACAGGCACTCGAAGTATATTTATCCCGCGATCTCGCGCGACGGCGCGACGCTCGCCTTCGTCGAGTTCTCGGGCGATCAATCCTCGTCCCTCGTGCTCGCGTCCGCAAAGGATGGCGCGATCGAGCGAAAAATCGCGATCCCAAAAGGGGAAATCTGGATAGACCTTTCATTCTCCGCGGACGGCAAGGAGCTCGTTTTCGTGTCGAGCGGAATCTCGGGCGACGCCGGAAACCGCGGTAAATATATCGGTAAACTCTCGCTTGAGAAGGGCTCGGTCACCGTCGCCTACGATGCTCGCTGGGAAAACGTGATGACGCCCGCGATCGCCGGGAATACGATTTTTTACGTGTCGAACTTCTCAGGTATAGACTCCGTATGGGCGATCGATCCCGACGGAAAGCGGTATGAGGTCGTATCCCGACCGATCGGATCGTACTGCCCAAAGCCCGATGATTCCGGGAACGGCGTCCTCTTTGTCGATTACGCCAATTCCCGGGGGACTGTCGTCTCGCGCGCCGAAACGCCGCGCGAGACGTGGGTTCCGCTCGAGCGGGTAACGGTCGCGCGCGAGGATTTTTTCGCCAAGGCCGCCGCCGACGATCCCGGCAGGGGAAAGTCCCTTCCCGAGAATTTCCCGATCACCGACAAGCCAGCCGAGCGATACTCGCCCGCGCTTCAGGGAAACCGGATTGACGCGTGGGGCGTCATCCCGGCGACAAACGGCGACGTGGGGATAACCGCCTTCGCGCGCGCGGACAACGTGACCGGTCTCATGGCCCAGCAGCTATCCCTCGCGTACGATTATACCGACTCAAGCCTCGGAGGCTTCTATCAATATCGCTATCGCGGGTTCTGGCCCGATCTCGTCTTTCAGGCGGGCTCTACCTTCAAGGAAGGCGAGGAGGCAAGTCCCTCGGGTTCGGTCGCCATGGAATTCCCGTTCGCCGGCGGGGCCGCGGTCAGCGCGCTTTGGAACGCCACGCTCGGCGTCTCGGGAGGCGGCACGCTCGACGACGGTGAAGCCAAGGCGCTCGTGACCGCGTACGGGAACGCGACGGCCCGCGCCGGGCGCTGGTCGCTTTCTCTCGTCGGCTCATGGTCCTGCGTCGCGACGGAAGGGCTTGAGGACAATCATCCCTACGGGTACGCCGCGTTCGCGCTTCCAGGCGTCTTCGCGCGCGACTCGCTCACCCTGAAGGGTTCCTATGAGCGCCGCCATGACGGCGATGACCCGCTCACCCTTGCGTACGCCCGGGGCTATTATGAAACCGATGCGCTTGAGGCGTGGAAATCGAGCGCCGAGTATTCGGTTCCTCTTTGCTATCCCGATTTCGCCGTCGGGTCGCTCCTCTATTTCAATATGATTGACCTGAGGGCGTTCTATGACTTCAGGAGGGCCTCCGACATCGACGAAGACCAGATGTCCGCCGGCGCCGAGCTCCTGTTCCATTTTATGCCCCTGCAGATTCCTTATGAGATTAACGCGGGCTTCAGGTACTCGCATAAAATCGCGGAGAATGAGGATGCGTACGATATCGTGATCATGGGCATGCCGATCGCGAGTTTCTAGCCAGTTTCCCAGTATAAACCGGTAACTTTATGCAGGAAAATGCGATTTTTATGCATTTTCTTGCATAAAAGGCTTGACCTGCGTACTTGCTTGTCGCTACACTCATCATAACGAAACCTTCATAAGGAGAAGCATTATGAATTCGCTTTCCGGCAATTCAGCAAAAACCGCGCATTCCGCTCTGGTATCCCTTCTCCGTCCTCTCCGTCGCCGTTAGGCGTAACAAACTCCCCCTCCATCACCCCGTTCTGAAAAAGGAACGGCTAGAATGAACCAATGATTTTCTTTGGGCTTACGCGTAGGCGAAGCCCATCGCGCATCTTTATTTTTCAGGAGTGAAATTATGATTACAGCGGGAATCATCGGCGCGACCGGATACGTCGGCGTCGAGCTCGTCAGGCTTTTACTCGCGCATCCCGAGGTCGCGAAACTTTCCCTGAGTTCCGTCAGCTTCGAGGGACAAAATATCGTAGATATCTATCCGAACCTCAGGGGGCTCCTGCGGGGCAAGACCGACGGCGTGCTCGGCGAGGCCGACTCGGTCGTCGCCGCATCCGACGTCGTCTTCACCGCGCTTCCCCACGGCGTCGCGGAGAAATACGCGGCCATGTGCGTCGAGAAGGGAAAGAAACTCATCGACCTTTCGGCCGACTTCCGGTTCGACGAGGACGAGGCGACCTTCAAGGCCTGGTACGGAAAGTCCTATGAGTTCCCGGCGGTCCACGGGGAATCCGTGTACGGCTTGCCCGAGCTCAACCGGGAAAAGATTAAGGCCGCGCGGGTCATCGGGAACCCCGGCTGCTACGTCACCGCGGCGACCCTCGCGCTCATCCCGGCCCTCGCGAAGCATCTCGTGAAGACGGAGCTCGTGATCGTCGACGCTAAAAGCGGCGTCACCGGCACGGGCCGAAACCCGACGCAGACGAATAACTTCAGCGAGGCGGGCGAGTCGTTCGCGCCGTATAACGTCGGGAAGCACCGGCATCAGCCAGAGATCGCGCGGAACATGTCGAAGGCCGCGGGAAAGGACGTCAACGTCGTCTTCACCCCGCACCTCCTTCCCATGAGCCGGGGCATCATCGCGACCTGCTACGCCGTTCTCGAAAAGCCGATGACTGCCGAGGAAGCGCACGCGCTCTATGCCGCGCACTACGCGGGAGAGCCTTTCGTCCGCGTCCTTCCGCTCGGGTCGACGGCGACGACGCGAAACGTGCGGGGATCGAACTACTGCGACGTCTCGGTCCACGTCGTCAACGGCGGAGCGCTCCTCGAGGTCGTCTCCGCGCTCGACAACATGGTGAAGGGCGCCGCGGGGCAGGCGGTCGAGAACATGAACCTCGTCATGGGATTCGAGGAAACCGCGGGCATCGATCTCGTGCCGGCGGCCTTCTGAGACGGAGGTGAAAACGTGACTGACTATGCGGAAGCGGCGCTGACCTACGACAATACCCGAACCCACGACGACGGGGTCATAGACCTTTTCGCGCGGAAATTCGATTTCCGATCGGGCATTCCTTTTCTCGATTTCGGCTGCGGCACGGGGAGCTACCTTTCGCGCATCTGCGATCGGTTCGGCTGCGAGGGCTTCGGGACCGAACCCTCGGACGGGATGCGGACGATCGCCGTGCGCAAGAACCCCGATCTCGAGCTCAAGCGGGGCGACCACCGATCGACGGGCTTCCCGAAAGGGATGTTCGGCTTCGTGTACATGACCGACGTGATCCATCACGTGAGCGACCGCGACCGGCTTTTCACGACCTTGTTCGCGAGTCTGAGGCCGAGCGGTCTCGTGGCGATACTAACCGAGTCCCATGCGCAGATCGTCTCGCGGTGGTATAATGAATACTTCCCGTCCCTCGCCGCGAACGAGCTCGCGCGCTATCCCGATATCGCGGAGATCGAGCGCGAGGCTTCAATTGTCGGCTTTACCCCGCTCGTAGCCGACGTCAGGCGGTTAGGCGAGGGCGTGACGGTGAGCGACGACTTCATCAGGACGGTTCGCGAGAAGAACTACTCGATGTTCAGGAATCTCGGCGACGAGGAATATCGGAAAGGGCTTGCGGCGCTCGAGAGGGACCGGGGAAGGGCGATACCCCGATCGAATCACGGCGAGACGCTCGTCTGGCTCAAGAAAGGTAACTAAACGTAAGGAGTAATTATGACTTTTATCGAGGGCGGCGTCTGCGCGCCCGCGGGCTTTACCGCAAACGGAATACTGTGCGGCATCAAGAAAGGCCGAACGAAAAACGATATCGCGCTCATAGAGTCCGAGGTGCCGTGCGCGGCGGCCGCCGTGTTCACGAAGAACCTCGTGAAGGCGGAGCCGGTTAAGCTCACGATGAAGCATCTCAAGGACGGATCGGCGCAGGCGATCGTCGCGAACTCCGGGAACGCGAACGCGTGCACGGGCGAGGAAGGCTATGCCGCCGCCGAGCGGACGACCGCCGCCGCGGCGAAATGGCTCGGCCTTAAGAGCGAGGACGTGCTCGTCTGCTCGACCGGCGTCATCGGGCAGCAGATCAACATTGCGGCGATCGAGGCCGGGATGGAAAATCTTTGCGCGGGGCTCTCGAAAGCGGGGAACGTCGCAGCGCGCGAGGCGATCATGACGACCGACACGAAGTATAAGGAAGTCGCCGTTCAAGTCGAGATCGGCGGAAGGACCGTGAAACTCGGCACGATGGCGAAGGGTTCGGGCATGATCCACATCAACATGGGCACGATGCTCGGCTTCATCACGACCGACTGCGCCATCACGCCGAAGATGCTCGACGCGGCGCTCCGGGAGAGCATCGAGAAAACGTATAACTGCGTGAGCGTCGACGGCGATACGAGCACGAACGACACGCTCTCGATCCTCGCCAACGGGCTCGCGGGCAATAAGCTCATCGCGTCGAAGAACGCGGACTACCGCGCGTTCGTCAAGGCGCTCGACGCGATCAACACCGAGATGGCGCGAAAGATCGCCGGCGACGGCGAGGGCGCCACGCACCTCATCGAGTGCGCGGTTTCGGGCGCGAAGGACGACAAGACCGCGCGGGCCCTCGCGAAGTCGATCATATCCTCGAGCCTCGTGAAGGCGGCCTTCTTCGGGAAGGACGCGAACTGGGGAAGGATACTCTGCGCGATGGGATACTCGGGCGAGTTCTTCGGCCAGGCGGGCACGAGCGTGTTCTTCAATTCGGGCTCGGGCGAGATCGAGGTATTCCATAAGGGCGTCCCGCTCAACTTCGACGAGGATAAGGCGAAGGCGATCCTCGGGGAAAGCGAGGTCCGCATTCGGGTCGAGCTCTCGGACGGCAAGGGCTCGGGCACCGCGTGGGGCTGCGACCTTACCTACGACTACGTCAAGATAAACGGAGATTACCGGACATGAGCGAACGGCTAAGCAATAAGGATTGGGCGGACATACTCGTGCAGGCGCTCCCGTACTTCAAGCAATACGTCGGAAAGACGATCGTCGTGAAGTACGGCGGGAACGCGATGCTCAACGAGGACCTCAAAAAGGCCGTGATGGAGGACATCGTTCTCCTGAGCACGATAGGGATTCGCACCGTGCTCGTTCACGGCGGCGGCCCCGAGATCAACGCGATGCTCGAGAAGACCGGGAAGGAATCGAAGTTCATCAACGGACTTCGCTACACCGACGCGGAGACGATGGAGATCGTCCAGATGGTCCTCACGGGTAAGCTCAACAAGGATATCGTCGGACTTCTCCTTCAGGCCGGCGGGAAGGCTGTCGGGCTTTCGGGCGTCGACTCGGGCCTCCTGCGCGCGAAGAAGATCGATAAGGACGGCGTCGACCTTGGGTTCGTCGGCGACGTGACCGAGGTGAACCCGCACATACTCGAGGCGCTGCTCGCGGAAGGGTATATCCCGGTCGTTTCGACGGTCGCGATCGGCGAGCAAGGCGACATGAACCGCTACAACATCAACGCGGATACTGCCGCGGCGAAGATAGCCGTCGCGCTTAAGGCTGAGAAGTTCGTGCAGCTCACGAACGTGCCGGGCCTCCTCCGCGACGTGAACGACCCGGATAGCCTCATCAGCAAGATCGATCACGCCGATATCCCGAACCTCGTCGAGACCGGCGTCATCTCGGCGGGTATGATCCCGAAGATCGAGTGCAACCTCGAGGCGATAAAGGGCGGCGTCCCGAGAACGTACATCATCGACGGGCGCGTGCCCCACGCGCTTCTCATTGAGATGTTCTCCGATCGCGGCATCGGCACGATGATTGATTGATTAAATTAAGGAGCTTTTGATGGCTGGAAACATACTGAATAACCTGGGAAGCCTCCCGGTCGTCTTCGCGTCGGGGAAGGGCAGCACGCTTACCGACGTGGACGGGAAGAAGTACATTGACTTCGTGAGCGGCATCGGGGTCAACTGCCTCGGGCACGGGCATCCCGCGCTCGTCAAGGCGATCGCCGAGCAGGCGGCGAAGCAGATTCACGTATCGAACTACTATAATTCCGACACGGGCCTCGAGTTTTCCTCGAAGCTCCTCAAGAGAACCGGGATGGAAAAGGTCTTCTTCGGCAATTCGGGAGCCGAGGCGAACGAGGCCGCGATAAAGATGGCGCGAAAGTACGGCGCCGATAGCGACGCCGCATCGGGCAAAAAGGCGGGGACGCGGCACGTCATCGTCACGCTCGTCAAGTCATTCCACGGAAGGACGGTGACGACCCTCTCGGCGACGGGTCAGGATAAATTCCATCCCGCACATTTCGCGCCCTATACCCCGGGCTTCAAGCACATACCAGCGAATGACTTAGGCGCGCTTAAAGGTGCCTTCGACGAAACGACCTGCGCGTTGATGATCGAATGCGTGCAGGGCGAAGGCGGCGTTAACCTCATCGACCCCGAATGGGCGCGGGCTGCTGCGGCGGCCGCGCGGGCTGCGGGCGCGATCGTCATCGCGGACGAGGTTCAGACGGGCGTCGGACGGACCGGAACCTATCTCGCGAGCGAGGCGCTCGGCTTCGATCCTGACGTCGTGACCCTCGCGAAGGGAATCGCCGGCGGCATCCCGATGGGCGCGTGCCTCGCGAAGGGCAAGGCCGCGACCGCCTTCAAGGCGGGCGACCATCAGTCGACCTTCGGCGGAAACCCGCTCGCGTGCTCGGGCGGCCTCGTCGTACTTTCGGAGACGGGGAAGCCCGGCTTTCTCGCGCGGGTATCGGAGAAGGGCGACTACATCAGGTCGAAGATCGCCGCGTGGAAACTTCCGTGCGTGACCGAGATCAGGGGAAAGGGACTCATGATCGGGATCGACGTGACCGGAACGTGCTCAAAGGGCGCGACCGCCGCGGAGATTCAGCTTGAGTGCCTGAAAAGCGGCCTTTGCATCTCGACGGCCGGGCCTCAAACCCTTAGGTTCCTCCCCCCGCTCGTGATCACGATGGAAGAGATAGACGCGGGCCTCGAGATACTGAAAAAGATACTGGCATAATGGCGCGGAAGCGCGCGAGCATGATAAGGAGACTTAACGATATGGCAACGAAAGAAAAGGATACCGCGAAGGCAAAGGCGAAAGCCGCGCCCGCGGCCGAAGCGAAGGCGATAAAGGCGCCCTCGAGGGCGAAGGCGAAGCGCGAGAAGGTCGTGCTCGCGTACTCGGGCGGACTCGACACGACGGTCATCATCCCCTGGCTTAAAGAGAATTACGACTACGACGTCATCGCTGTCTGCATCGACGTGGGGCAGGGCGACGACTGGAAGAAGATCAAGCAGCGCGCCCTCGATACCGGCGCGGCCGCGTGCTACGTCGTCGACGCGCGCGAGGAGTACATCACCGATTTCGTTTTCCCCGCGCTCAAGGCGAACGCGGTGTACGAGGACCGCTACCTCCTTGGCACCTCGACCGCGCGCCCGCTCATCGCGAAGATTCTCGTCGAGTACGCGCGCCAGGTCGGCGCCGTCGCGATCAGCCACGGCGCTACCGGTAAGGGCAACGACCAGATCCGCTTCGAGCTCACCATTAAGGCGTTCGCTCCGGACCTCAAGATCATCGCCGCGTGGCGCGATCCCAAGTGGGATATGGACAGCCGCGAGGCCGAGATCAAGTTCCTCGAGGACCGCAAGATCCCCGTCCCGATGAAGAAGGACCAGTCCTACAGCCGCGACGAGAACATCTGGCACCTTTCCCACGAGGGACTCGAGCTCGAGGAAACCGAGAACGAGCCGAACTGGAAGCACATGCTCCAGCTCACCACCGTCCCCGAGGAAGCCCTCGAGACCGGCGAGTACGTCAAGATCGCATTCGAGAAGGGAATCCCCGTCTCGGTGAACGGCAAGAAGATGAAGCCGCTCGCGCTCATGCAGGAACTCAACAAGATCGGCGGGCGCAACGGCGTCGGCCTCATCGACATAGTCGAGAACCGCGTCGTCGGCATGAAGAGCCGCGGCGTCTACGAGACCCCGGGCGGATCGATCCTCTACTACGCGCACGAGATGCTCGATCACCTATGCCTCGACCGCGATACCTACTTCTTCAAGCAGCAGGTTTCGCTCAAGATGAGCGAGCTCATCTATAACGGCCGCTGGTACACCAAGCTCATGGAGAGCCTCATCGCGTTCATGGACAGCACGCAGGAGAACGTGACCGGCTGGGTCAAGGTAAAGCTCTATAAGGGCTCGATCCGCGGCGCCGGCTCTTCCTCCCCATACAGCCTCTACAACGCGAACATCGCGAGCTTCACCACCGGCGAGCTCTACAACCACAAGGACGCCGACGGGTTCATTACCCTGTTCGGCCTCCCCTTGAAGGTTCGCGCGATGATGGAGCAGGCGACCGGCGAGGGCCAGGCCGTCCAGAAAAAGGGAAAGAAGCGACCGACCGAGTGACGTCGCGCGCGCTCGGCGCGGTCTCGCGCCGAACCGAGCGCGGTAACTTTTTACGATTGGGGTCGGCTTCGCGCCGGCCCCTTTTTTTATCTTTTCCCGGTAAGCGAATTCCACGAAGCGGCTATCGCGCAAAAAATCGCTTGCGTTGCGAGCGGGTTACGGATTACAGTTAACGTAAGTTGCGGCGACGCTAATCATCGTTTTGTGTTTGGGATTAAGGAGGGTATCGTGGCCATTTTCAGCGCGACCGACGTGGATAGCACGCCACTGGACATGCTCTTAAAGCCATTTGCCACGATTGGGCACGACTGGATGCTCATCACCGCAGGACACGGGACGGCCCGCGAGGAATGGAACACGATGACCGCCTCTTGGGGGAGCTTCGGCGTCTTTTGGAACCGACGCACGGTTACCTGTGTCATTAGGCCGACGCGCTTTACCTTCGAGTTCGTCGAGCGCGAGCCACTCATCGCCTTCTCGTTCTTCGATCCATCGATGAAAAAGTCCCTGCAGATATGCGGAAGCACCTCGGGCGCGAATACCGATAAAGCCTTCGCCGCGGGGCTCTCGCCGGTGCTCCTCGAGAAGGGCGCCGTCGGTTTCGCCGAGGCCCGAATCAACCTCGTGTGCAGGAAGCTCTACTCGCAGGACATCGATCCTGCGCGGTTTCTCGATAAGACCCTCGAGAGCAACTACCCGGAAAAGGACTACCATCGCCTTTATATATGCGAGATCCTTAGGGCGTATCAACCGAATAACGGAAGGGCCGCCGACTGACCGAGTCGCGGCGCTTTCCTTCTCGAGAAATCACGCTACCAATGCCATTCGGCGAATAGGCTTCCCGCCTTCGAGGCGATACCAGAGCCGCGCTTTCGCATCGTTTCGTTCGCGATGGCGAACGAGATGAGCGCGACGCCCGCCGAGAGTAGGTAAATCCACCAGGCGAGGTTGAGCCAAAACTCCCGCGAAAGATAGATCCCGAGGGCCGCGAGCGTTATCGTCGAAAGGACGAAGATCCTCTTGAGTTTGAGGACGAACGAGAAGACGAAGACCATGAGCGTGCCGACGCCGAGGATAATCGCGTCCGCGCCCCGGCCGCCTTCCATCGCCTGCCACGATAGGATCGCGATGCAAAGACATCCCCACGCGAAAGCGATCCAACCTAAGACTTTTTCGCGACCGCGCCACACAAACTTGCGGGCAAATACGAGCGCGGCGAGCGGGAGAAGCAGTCGCCATTCGTCACGGAAAATACTCGGTATGGGGAAAAAGGGCTCCACGATGAGTGCCATGGTGAAGCATGCGACCGATGCGCTGAGCGCGGCGCGGTCGACCGACTGATTGTCGGTTCGCTGCCAGAAAAGGAGTGAGGCGACCGCGAGAAGCGCGAGTCCCGCAAAGGTCCAATACTCGGCGTTCGCGATGGCGCCGTCCATGCCAGAAGCCGCGAGCGCGAGCGGGCCGATCGGCGCGATGAGGGCGAAGCAATCGACGCTCACGCGGCCGTCGGCGCGGCGTACGACAAGCGCGCGATACAGGATCATGCTTCCCGCGGCGCACACGGAGAAGAACGCGCAGTAAAGAAGGTTCATGAGGATATCGGCGTCGCGGATCGACGAGAATGTTTCGACAGTAGGGAGCAGATCGGGGGAGACGCGGCTCGCGTAGGCGTAGAGAATGATGAGCGGGAGAAAGGATAGTGCGCTAAAGCCCTTCGCGTGGGCTACCGCGTATGCGACCGCGGTGAGGGCGAGCGCCGCAGCGCAATAGGAAAGCGGGAGCCCCGCTCCGTAAATGAACGCGATCGAAGCGAATAAGGCCGCCGTCTGGAGCGCGCCGACGGAGAGCGCGAAGATGACCTTACGCCTTTCGGGGTCGCGGGCGACGAGGGGCGCTTGACCCGGCGCGAGGAGCAAAAGCGAGACGAGCGCGGGGGCGAAGATGGCCCATTCCTCCGCGAGATGCCGCGCGTCGGTCCAGGCAATCGCGCTGACGAGCGAGGCCGCGAGCAAGAGCAGTCCCGCGACCCAGAGATCTGGAATCTTTTTTTCGCCCGAAGCGAAATACGAAACGAGCCAGAACGCGCAGGCGATCCAGGGCATCGCGTGATACGCCGAAAGGTCGGAACCCGAAAATCCCGCGACGACGCCTACTGCGCACCAAAGCGATATCGCTATCTTGAATGATAGCGAAGCCTCGGGCACGCGAATGCGCTTTCTCAGGAAACGCTCGGCGATTCCGGCGGCGGCGAGGATCGCATACCAGGGGAGGGCGCCGTACCGAGTAGGGTAAAAGAAGCCCTCGGTCGCGAGAAAGAAGAGTAGGGCATAGTGGGGGAACGCATAGCGCGCGTATGGCTCCTTTCGCGCGACCCAGAGAACGCCGGCGAGGTTGCAGGCGGCGAGCGCGAGCTCGTAGTATGCGTTCCCATGGTCGTGGGCGATACAGAAATCAATAAGCAGCGCGAGGAGAAAGACCGCGTCAGAGAGCCGCGTCCTGAGACGCAAGGGTTCATACGCGACGAGGGCCGCGAGAATGCACGCGCCCGCGATCGCGTAGGCCGTACCCGAGGAGTGACCGAAAAACTCGATGGCCCCCTCGGCGAGGATAACCAAAAGGATCGGATGGAGCCCCTTGAACGCGCGGTCGCCCGAGCGTGCCCTCAAGGCGACGATGACCGAGAGTATCGCGATCGAGACGAGAAGCTGCGCGTTCCATTCGGCCCCGTACGCCGCGGCCGAGACCGCGCCCCACGCGATCGCGAGGAACGACGCGATCGAAGAGAACTTCCGCATGCGCTCGGGCACGATACCCAAGAGGCCGATCGTCATGACGAGCGCGGAGGCGAAAACGACCGAGGGGACTTCTTCGGTTCCGGGAAGGCGCATAATCCAAAACCCGAGGCAGAGGGCAAAGGGGAATACCCCGATTCCCGAATGCCGATATCGCGTATCGTTAAAGACGCGGGAAAGGAAGAGGATCGAAAGGATCGCGAAGACGGCCCCGTACGCGTATTCGCCACCCTTCCCGACGAGGGTGAGAGCCGCGGTCGAAAGAACGTTCAACGCGGCATAGGGCTTGAACGCGCTCGCGAAAGGCGATGCCCGGAATCGTTTTACCGAGCGATCGAGCGTTGCCAATCGCGCGATTTTATCGCCGAACCGATCGACGGTCTCGATTGCGATGATGGGTAAGGCGGAATAAAGGGCGAGCGCAAGCGATACCGTCGGGACACCGCGATTGAGCGATGCCGCGAGAAAGGCGATAAGGCAGGTACACGAGGAAAGGCCGACCCACGCGAAGGCCCGCGAGCGGTAGAGAATCGATCCCCTCAAGGCGGTCGTACCAAGGAGGAATGCCCCGCCTGAGTACAGTAAAAACGCCCTGTCGCCCGATGCCAGGAGCGACTCGCCGAAAAGCCCGAGAAGCCCCGACGCAACGAATGCAACGGGAAGGAAAACGCTTCCGAGCGTGAAAAAGACCGCGCCGGTCGAGCGGAGGTCGAACCGCTTTCGCGCGAGGATCGATACGCCGAAGAAAAGGACCGAAACCGAAGCGAGTGCCGCGATGCGCGGCGCGGTCCCGAGATCCTTCCACGCTGAGCTCGCGAAGATGATACCGGCGGTGACGATGAAGAGGGCGCCGATAATAAAAACGGCGTTCAACGGATTGATTGTCTTTTTTCGCGCCGTTGCTTTTTCTTCGGCGCGTTCGGATCCCTCGGCGTTCGTCTCGGCAGTAGGCGCCTCTGGAACAGTCTCAGTGGCGGTATTCAAGGGTTTCTCGGCGGGATCACTCGATTGATCCGATTCGGTTAGGACGCTCGCCTGAGCCGTATCCGCCGCTACATTTGCGTATCCGGCGTCTATTCCCGACCCGTCCCGCGCGCGCAATTCGGCGCGAAGCCGCTCGACTTCTTCCGTGAGTTTCGTTCGCGCGGCTGAGAGGTGTACGCACAGGATAATGAGCGCAATGGGCGAGAGAAGCCATAGGATGAGCAAGAGGCCGAAAAAGACAAGATTGTCGTTGTACATCATAGATACCCTTTGCATTGATTATAGCATGTCGCGTGGGCGTGGAGTTGCACAAAAGGCCCCATCCCACTATTATTGACACAAACGAATATCTTTCGGGGGAAGAGCATGTCCGATAAATCCGCGATCGAAAGGGGAAATCATTCCGCGCTTTGGCACGGGAGATTTCAGGAAGGGCCAGACGCAGAGGCCGTCGCATTCGAAACGTCAATCCACGTGGACGCGCGTATGGCGCTCGACGACGTGAGGGGAAGCGTCGCGCACGCGGGCATGCTCGGGAGCGCGGGCATCATCCCGGAGAGCGAGTCTCGCGCGATCGTCGCGGAGCTCAAGAAGATTGCCGATGAGCTCGAGTCGGGCGCCCTCGCGATCGACGAGGACGCCGAGGACATCCATTCCTTCATCGAGGGCGTGCTGACAGACCGGCTCGGCGACGTCGGCCGTAAGGTTCATACCGGACGAAGCCGGAACGATCAGATCGCGCTCGACGAGCGGCTCTACCTCAGGCGCTCGGTACCCGAGCTTTCGTCGGCGGTCGTCGAGCTTATCGAGGCCCTTTCCGCGATCGCGCGGAATAATCTCGAAACCCTCATGCCCGGCTATACCCACATGCAGCGCGCGCAGCCCGTTACCCTTGCGCACCATCTCGCGGCCTGGGGCTGGTCGCTCTCGCGCGACTGCGATCGCCTAAGCGACGCCGTCAAGCGCATCGACTTCATGCCGCTCGGCTCGGGAGCGCTCGCGGGCTCGGGGCTTCCTCTCGACCGCGAGGCCGTCGCGCGGGATCTCGGCTTCGCCGCGCTCACGGAAAACTCCCTCGACTCCGTCGCCGACCGTGACTACTGCCTCGAGATCGCCGCCGACCTTTCGATTTTGATGACCCACCTCTCCCGCTTTTGCGAGGAGATCGTGCTCTGGTCGACCGAGGAGTTCAAGTTCATCGACCTTTCGGAAAAATGGTCGACCGGCTCGAGCATCATGCCCCAGAAGAAAAACCCCGATTTCGCCGAGCTTATCCGAGGCCGCGCGGGCAAGGTGTACGGCGACCTCGTCGCGCTCCTGACGCTCATGAAGGGGCTCCCGCTCTCGTACAATCGCGACCTGCAGGGCGACAAGGAAAGTCTCTTCGACGCATTCG
This sequence comes from Treponemataceae bacterium, assembly GCA_035352735.1. Taxonomy (GTDB): domain Bacteria; phylum Spirochaetota; class Spirochaetia; order Treponematales; family Treponemataceae; genus Teretinema. The sequence continues at coordinate 25,431 of DAOPYF010000011.1, forward strand.
ACACCGCGTTCTCCTGCGTCAGGGTCTTTACCCACATGATCAGGACGGCGAAGTGGAACGCGGCGCGCATGGCCGCGTGCTGCACGGGCGGTCACGCGAACGCGACCGATCTCGCCGACTATCTCGTGAGGAAAGGCCTGCCGTTTAGGACCGCCCACGCGGTCGCGGCGGGGGTCGTGCGCGAGTGCATCGACTCGAGCATCGCCGACATCGCCGATCTTCCGTTCCCGCGCCTTTCCAAGCATTCCCCGCTTATCGGCGAGGATATCTACGGAAAGCTCTCGCCTGAGGCCTGCGTCAAGGCGCGCGACCTTCCCGGCGGCCCAAACCCGAAGCGGGTCGCGGCGCAGCTCGACCGTCTCGACGCCTTCGCGCGCGAGTACCGAGGGCGGCTTGCGCAATAGCAAACGTCAATAACCATGAAAGGCCGCGATGCGTATATCGCGGCCTTTTTTTCTGGGCATCGCGACGGATCTTTCATATAAAAGAATCATCGGAGCTCGATAATCGCTCAAGGGGCATATGGGTCCCTTCGCGTTGCGAGAATCCGGAATCTTTTATCATGGAGGAATAGCAGTGAACGCACTCAATTCTATTTTGATCGAGGGCAATATCGTGCGCGACCCGATCGTGAAGGAAACCCCGCGCGGAACGCAGGTGTGCAATTTCTCGATCGCGTCGAACCGCTTTTACCGGCAGGACGACGAGATGGAGCAGGAAACCTCTTTCTTCGAGGTCGAAAGCTGGGCAAAGCTCGCCGAGGCATGCGGGAAGGGATGCTACAAGGGCCGCGGCGTGCGCGTCGTGGGAAGGCTCAAGCAGGATCGTTGGATCGGAACGGACGGCAAAAATTACAGCAAGATAAAGGTCGTCGCCGAGCATGTCGAGTTTAAGCCCCAGTTCAAGGACAAAAAGGCGAAGGACGGAGAGGTCTCCGCTGACGCGGATATCGCCGCTAACGCGGATGTCCCCGCCGACGCAGAGCTCGATCTCGTGTCCG
>DAOPYF010000011.1:26530-35635 GCA_035352735.1 Treponemataceae bacterium
GATATCGCCGCTAACGCGGATGTCCCCGCCGACGCAGAGCTCGATCTCGTGTCCGGCGCCGTTACCGAAACGGCTGTTGACGAGGCTGTGTCTTCGTTCTGAAAAAAGATCGCTCGACGATCATGGAATGATAACGCCCCCGAAGGCACGCGCGTATACGGGGGCGTCTTCATTTCTTATTTTTGTGACCCTACCGCCTGGTGCCGCCCAGAGCCCTTCGACCCATTACCGTGCGTCGCGTAGAAATCGCGAATCCGCCTTTTCAGCCTGTTTTCCGTGATGAACCCGACCGTCTCGACTACGGTGATTTTCGGTTCCAGTTTTTTCTCCTCCATGCGGGTTTTCAACTCGTTCTTCGCCTCGCCGGGACCCATGATCAGGATGGAATCGGCGCTCTGAACGCACGCGATGACGGAATCGTAATATATCGAAAGATGGAGCCTGAAGTTGCGTTTCTCGTTTATGTCGTTGGAGAAGCGCACCCGCTCGAACGCTCCCTTGAGCGGGGAATCGCCGAGGCGTCGTCGCTGCCGCTCGACGTTCGAGATGATCAGTTTCGTCTCCTCGCCTGATTCGGTAATAAACATGATGCTTGCCTTTCGGTGATCGATCCACAGCCCAATATTCTTGCTCATGCCTCCCTCCTTTCCCGTCCCTTCCTTTAAGCATAATCCCCTCCGCGCGGAAAAGCCCGCGATCCGGTAACGAGAAGTTACCGGTAGGGCCTTGCAAGCATTCCCCGCTTTCGGTACCTTTATAAGCATCACCGTTCGAGGAGGACCGCTTGGAAACGCTCAGTCTGAATCTTATCCTGCCGCGTTTCGCGCGCGTCCGCGTTTCGGACCCGTGGCGGGGGAGATAGCGCCATGTCGATGGGACTCCCCCTTTTCCTCCTTTTTTGCGTATATGGCGGTGTGAACGTCTATCTCCCCGTGCTCCTTTCCGGGCTCGGGTATTCGGCGACGATGATCGGGATCCTGCAGGGGATTTTCGAGGCGGCGGGATTGGTCTTTCCGATATTCGTGAGCTCTAAGGTTGACCGAAAGGGGAATTACGGAACGGTAATGGTCCTCCTCGGCGTCCTGATGGCCGCGGTACTCCCGCCGCTCGTACTTTTCAATAAGTTTTGGGTCACCGCCTTGGTTCTCGCGCTCTTCGCCGTCGGGTTTAAGGGCTCGGTACCCGTCGCCGACGCGCTGGTTTCCCGGGTGCTCGGCGACGATCGGGTCAACTACGGCAAGGTCCGCGTGCTCGGAAGTATCGGGTTCGTGTGCATCACCCTTCTTTTCCAGTTTACCCCGCTCGTCAACCCCGATTCTGCCTCCTCAATCGCCTTTTGGATGGGTCTCCCCGCGCTCCTTTTCGCGCTTTCCGTCCTCGTGATACCGGGACTCTTGCGGGTTTGGCCACGCCAAGATTCCGCCGATGCGTCGATTAACGCTACGGCCGGGGAGTCAACCCGCGCGGTTACGGGCGAATCTGCCATGGTTTCAGCTTCAAACGCCACCCTTCGTCCGTCAAATCTTCTTACAACCTCGACCGCGAAGGTCAAAGGCGCGCTCTCGGTCCTTGCCGAGTTCCCGTTCCCGTTTTGGGCGGGCATCGGGCTCATCTTTTTAGGCTATCTTGGCATGACGCCCACGCAGCGTTTTTTCTCGCTCTACGTGCGAGAGTACCTTCATCTTGAGTCCTACGCCGGTCTTTGGGCACTCTCGGCCGCCGCCGAGATCCCGCTCATGTTCCTCTCCGGCTGGTTCATCCGAAAGTATGGTACCGAGCGGATTCTCGTCATCTCCCTCGCCGCGATCGCGGTTCGGAACCTCGTGTACGCGACGTTTCCGAGCTTCGGCGGCGCCGTCGCGGGCCAGCTCTTCCACGCGATATGCTTCGGGCTTTTCCATCCCGCCGCGGTGGTTTTTGTCACCGAGCGAGCGCCGAAACGGCTCATGGTAGTCGGCATGACCCTGTATTCCTCGGTATCGGTCGGCATCGCTTCGGTACTCGGCAACGTGATGGGCGGCTTCGTCATCGACTCGTTCGGGTATATCCCGCTGTTTACCTTCTTTTCGGTTTTTCCCGCCGTCGGACTCATCGCGTTTTTCGCGCTGAGGGGACGGTTTATCAGGCGATATTGACACTACCGGCATCAGCCTCTGAAGGAGCGCGCGAAAAGCTATCATGATCGGAACCATCGTAAACTGCCTCGCGATTCTCGCCGGTTCGGCGATCGGCATACTTTTTTCCCGGAAGATATCGGAAAGCCTGTCGGACATCATCTGCTCGGCAGCGGGCATCGTAACCCTGATCCTCGGCATGAAGATGGCCTTCGAGAGCCAGAACGCGATCTATCTCGCGCTCTCCCTCATCGCCGGCGGCCTTGTGGGCTCCTGGTGGGATATCGACGGGAAGATCCTCGCCCTCGGCGCCTTTCTCGAGCACAGGTTTGGCGGGAAACGAGGCAACTCGCGGGAAGCCATGCCGTTCGAGCAATCAGCTACGGGCTCCGGATCCACCTTTGCCTACGCCTTCCTCAACGCGTCCGTCCTCTTTTGCGTCGGCGCCATGGCGATCGTCGGGTCCTTCAAGGCGGGAACCGAGGGCGACTACGAGATGCTCTTCACGAAGTCCGTGCTCGACGGCTTTATGGCCATCGTCATCGCCGCGGCGATGGGGGCGGGGACCGCCTTTTCGGCCCTTTCGATCCTGATCTACCAGGGTGCCCTGACCCTTGCCTCCGCGTACATCAAGCCCTGGGTCAGCCCCCGCATGATTGCCGAGCTCACGGGGCTCGGCGGCGCCTTGGTCATCATGATCGGGATCAACCTCCTTTCGCTCAGGAAGCTCAAGACGGCCAATTACCTTCCAGGACTCATCTTCATGATCCTTTTCGTGCTCGCCGATCCGTATATATTGAAGATAGCCGCTCATTTCGTTTGACAGACGCCGAAAATGGGCATAAAATAGCCTTTATAAGATAATTTTCTAGGAGGCCTTTAATGGCAAAGGTAGAACTTAAGGGTATTGGCAAGGTATACGACGGCTCCGTGCGCGCCGTAGACAACGCCAATATCGTGGTTGACGACCAGGAATTCGTCGTGTTCGTCGGACCGTCCGGATGCGGAAAGTCCACGACCCTCCGCATGGTCGCCGGTCTTGAGGAAATCACCGAAGGCGATCTCTTCATCGACGGCGAGCGCATGAACGACGTTCCCCCGAAAGACCGCAACATCGCGATGGTTTTCCAGAACTACGCGCTGTATCCGCATATGACCGTATACGACAACATGGCGTTCGGTCTCAAGATCCGCAAGGTTGACAAAAAGGAAATCGAGCGCCGCGTCAACGAGGCCGCCCGCATCCTCGCCATCGAGAAGCTCCTCGACCGCAAGCCGAAAGCCCTCTCCGGCGGTCAGCGCCAGCGCGTCGCCGTCGGCCGCGCCATCGTTCGCCATCCAAAGGTATTCCTCTTCGACGAGCCCCTTTCGAACCTCGACGCGAAGCTCCGCGTCCAGATGCGCGCCGAGATCTCCGACCTTCACCTCCGCCTCAAAGCGACCATGATCTACGTAACCCACGACCAGGTCGAGGCCATGACCATGGGCGACAAGATCGTCGTCATGAAGGACGGAAAGGTCCAGCAGATCGGTTCTCCGCTCTATCTCTATAACCACCCGATCAACAAGTTCGTCGCCGGCTTCATCGGATCGCCGCCCATGAACTTCCTCTCCGTCAAGATCACCGAGAAGGGCGGACAGCTCATCGCCGACGAAGGATCCTTCGAGATCGTTCCGTCCGCCGACCATCAGAAGCTCCTCAAGGACTATATCGGCAAGGAAGTCTTCTTTGGTATCCGCCCCGAGGACATGATCTACGTCAAGACCCCTGCCGCGAAGAACAACATGCAGATGAAGGTCTCCGTCAAGGAGCCGCTCGGCGCCGAGACCCACCTGTATCTGTCCACCAAGAACCAGCAGATCATCGCGCGAACCTCCCCTGATCTCGTCTTCCAGATCGGCGAGACGATCAACTTCGAGCCTCTCATGGAGAAGGCGAAGTACTTCGACAAGGAAACCGAGCGCAGCATCTGCGACGACGTCAAGTCTGAGTAAGACTTCCGTCTGAACGGGTATCAGTCACGAAATGCGGGCCGTCCCCAAAAGGGGCGGCCCTTTTTTTTACGTTTTGCGAAATGCTGCATGCGGGATAGGAAAAAACAGGATGAGGCAGAAAGCTTTCCGGAGGGTCGAGCGTCCTCGTTCGGAGCCCCCTCAGGCGAAGTGTCCTGTGGGGCGATATCGGGACTTCGCTTACGCGCGGGGGCTAAGCCCTGAGCGGCACAAATGGTCGCAGAAGAAGCAGGCGTCCGACGTCTTCCCCGGAAAGACGACGCCCGAGGCCTCGAGCCGTTCCCGATACGCGGCGAGCCCGAGCTCGTAGCACGCGCGGACCTGGGGCTTCGCGCGCGCGGCGGCGAGGAGGGCGTCGAAGCCCTCGGAGACGTTCCCCGCGATGAGCTCGTCGTTTTCGTTCGCGAAGCCGCAGCACACCGCGGCGAGGCCGTCGGGATGCACGAAGAACACGTTTCCGGGACCCTCGCACCAGTCGTCCGTAAACCACCGTTTTCCCTTCCATGCCTCCGCGTCACCGAATCCCGCCGAGTAGGGAATCGCGAGAACCGGGATATCGATCCCGCTTCCGTCGTCCATCCCTTGCTCGCGGTTTCGCCGCGCGCGGCCGTTCTGGATGGCGCGGGGCAAGTCCCCGTCGCAGAGGAGCTCGGCGTCGAGCTCGCGCGCGAGGCGTTTGAGCATATCGGTCGCGGCGGCGCCCTTTCGGTCGAGGACGCTCACGATCTCGAAGACGTCGAATCTCCCGGCGAGCTTTCCCGCGCGCGCGATGAACTCCGCCAGGCGCTTTGGGTCCTGACCGTGCCAGGCGTCCGCGCTGATCGCGAAGGTTCCGTCGAAACCCGCGTCGAGAACGCGCGTGAGGGTCGCCTCGAGTTCCGCCGTATCGGCCCACCAGTCGCCGTTCGTCATGAGCCGGTCAAAGAAAAGCTCGAGCTCGACCGCTTTCGTAATGACCGCGGCGAGGAAATCGGGCTCAAGGAAGGGCTCGCCGCCCGAAAAGCCCACGCGATCGACGCCGCCTGCGGCGGCGCCCTCGAGGAAGGCGCATGCCGCTTCCGCGGTGAGGCGCGGCCCCTGCGCGCCGCGCGCGCGATTCACGCGGCAATGGCCGCAGGTAAGGTTGCAACGATTGGTCGGCGCGAAGATGACCTCGCGCGGGGTAAACGGTTCTCCCATACGATGTCCTCCTAGACCGGGATAAAGCTGAAGGTTTGCTCGGGGATCCTAACGTTCCCCGCCCTGACGCGGATCTCCGCGTTGAGGGGGACGTCGTCGCCGAGCGCTATCCGGGATTCCTGGGCGAGGCTCGGCACGAGTATCGTCGCCTGCGGGCCTGCCTTGTCGACGACGACGGCGGGGGCCTCCCAATCGGGGTTTCGGGAAAGGTACACGAGTATCCAGTGAAGGTTCGACGATCGCTCGGCGAGGGTGCACCCGCGCGCCGCCGTGTCGCCCGCGGCGATGCGCTCGAGCATGTCGTCGGTATCCATGACGGGCTTCCCGTCGAGGAAACGATGGAGCTGCTGGTGCGCGATGAGGTCGCCGTACCTGCGGAGCGGGCTCGTAACCTGGCTATACATACCGATGCCAAGTCCCGCGTGGTCGGCCGGAACCGTCCCGACCTTTCTGCCCCGCATCGAGCGGCGCTTTCGCCATTCGCCCGCGATGCCCTCGGGCATGTCGCTCGGGAACTCGGGCTCTTCCTGGCTCACGTATTGGAACGGTATCTCGTTCTTGAACGCGAAACGGGCCGCGGCCTCGCCCGCGAGGAGCATCATCTCGCGGACCATGTCCGCGGCGGGCTCGTCCTCGACACGCTCGATCGAGACGGAAGCGCCCGGGGTCGAGGCGTCAACCGAGATATGCACCTCGGGGAGGTCGATGAACACGGCCCCCGCGGCGCGGCGGCGCGCGATGTTTCGCTCGGCGATCGCGAAAAGCGGCGCGAAGGAAGGCTCCGCGCGGCGCGCGCTCGCCTGTGCGTAGGTGAGGCGGGTGACGCGAATCCGCGTGCGGCGGATATCGACCGAGTCGATGGCTCCCGTTTCGGTAAAGGTAATCCCGAAGGAAAGCGCGCGCGAGGTTTCGGTAAGCCCGAGCGCGTAGAACGAAAGCGAGTTTTCCGCGAGCATGCGCGCGGCGCCTTCCGGTATGTAGAGGGTCGAGCCGCGCGCGCGCGCGTCGAGGTCGGCGCTCGAGTCTGGGGTCACGGTGCTCGCCGGGTCGGCGACGTGGACCCAAAGGATTTTTCCGTCGAACGAGACCGCGTCGTCGGGATCGGTGCTCCACGCGTTGTCGATCGCGTAGGACTCAAGCCCGGTGAGGTCGAGACGTTCGTCGGTGTCGTTCGGCTCGTCTACGGGAACCGACGAGGAGGCGAGGCTCTTTCCGTATCGTGCGGGCCAGGGGTTCTTCTCGAGCGGCCAGAAACCGGTGGCGAGGAGCACGCGGTGCGCGTTCTCCTTCGTTTCGCCCAAACCTGCCTCTTTGAGCGTGCGGGATTTTTCCGTCTTGCCGAGCGCGAGCGCCTCGACGTCCTGGAGGAACTTTCCGTCCTCGGGTAAGCGAACCCCGCCCTCGGCGGCGTCAGGCGCGGTGCCGCCCTTCGCCGCGGCAAGCGTCTTTTTGAGGCGGGCCGCGAATGCCTCGCGCTCGGCGCCTTCCTCGCGCTTGGCGGCGTTCTTTTTAATGATGGCGGCTGCCTCTTCCGCCGTGCGCACGGCGACTGGCGACGTCGGCGTCGTGGCCGAGAAGTAGGGGGACTCGGCGATCGCCTTCCACGCGGCGAAGGCCGCTTCGGCGGGATAGCCCCCCCAGACGAGTTCCGCGATCTCGGCGAACGAGGGCGTTTCCCCGGCAAAAAACTCCGCGGCTTCCGCGAGGTCTCCGGGAGGCAGCGTCGCCTGGGCGACGCCTTTGAGCGCGCGGACTGGGCCCGCGTGGAGGAATTCCACGTCCTTTTCGCGAACCTTTTTCGTGCCGTCGGCGAGTTCAATCTCGATCTTGTCGGTATCGACCTTGGCGATAATGGCTGGTTGCGTTTTATAGAGAACGAGCGAAAATTCCTTCAGTTTCATAGGATAGACTTTATCATTTTGCCCTGAATCGGAACAAGGGCTATTGTGCGTTTTGAGCGTATTTGGTATATTTATGCATCTTCAAGTTCCGTTTGGAATAATTATTAATCGGAGACGCATCATGATCGTAATGAAGTTTGGCGGTTCATCGGTGGCGAACGCGGATCGTATCCGGCATGTCGCCCAAATCATCAAGGGGTTTGCCGATCGGAGACCCGTCGTCGTTCTTTCCGCGATGGGCGACACGACAGACGATCTTCTCGCCGCCGCCGACGCGGCGCTGACCGGGGTCATTACCCTCGACGCCGTGGAAAAACTTCATAAAACGACCGCGCAGGAATTGGGAATCCCCGTAACCGAGGTCGACATCCTCCTCGCGGACTTACGGACGCTCCTGACCGGAATCTCGATGCTCCGCGAGGTCACGCCCCGCTCCCGCGATTACCTCGTTACCTTCGGCGAGCGCCTCTCGGTACGCATCATGGCGGCCTATCTCAACTCGATCAACATCCGCGCGGAGTTCAAGGACGCGTGGGACGTCGGCTTCATCTCGGACTCGAACTACACGAACGCCGAGCTTCTCCCCGAGACCTGGGAGAATATCCGCAAGGCCCTCGGTCCCTACGCCGCGGGCAAGAAAGGCGACGGCATGGCGATCCCGATCGTCACCGGATTTATCGCGAAGGACGAGAAGGGTTTCATCACGACCCTCGGCCGCGGCGGAAGCGATCTCACCGCGACGATCATCGGCTCCGCGCTCCGCGTCGAGGAAGTCCAGACCTGGAAGGACGTCGACGGTATCCTCACGACCGACCCGCGCGTCGTCAAGGAGGCGCGCACCGTGCCGGTGGCGACCTACGACGAGGTCGCCGAGCTCGCCTATTTCGGCGCGCAGGTTTTGCACCCTCGCTCGATGCAGCCGTGCCTCCAGACGGGAACCCCGGTGCGCGTCAAGAACTCGTACAACATCGACGCCCCCGGCTCGATCATCGTGACCTGCCACGAGACGACCCCGCCTCCCGTGCGCGCGATCACCTCGAAGAAGAACGTGACCCTCATCGATATCGTGTCTACCCGCATGCTCGGACAATACGGATTCCTCGCGAAGGTATTCGAGGTTTTCGCTACGCACAGCATATCGGTCGACGTCGTCGCAACCTCGGAGGTATCGGTATCGCTCACCGTCGACGGCAAGAAGGCGAATCTCGCCGCGCTCAGGCACGACCTCGAGAAGGTCGCGAGCATCGAGATCAAGAAGGATAAGGCGATCGTCACCGTCATCTGCGACGTCAGGCGCTCGAGCTACATACTCGCCGCGACCTTCGACGTGCTTTCCCGCGAGCGGATCAACGTGCAGATGATCAGCCAGGGAGCATCGAAGGTGAACATCAGCATGATCTGCGAGTCGGACGAGGCGGAGCGCGTCGTGCGCGTCCTTCACGAAAGCTATTTCGGCAAAGACGGGAAGGGCGGCCTTCCCGCGGATGGAGGCCTATAACATGAAGGTAGCGCTCGTCGGTTACGGAAAGATGGGTCACATGATCGAGGCGGCCGCGAAGGCCCGAGGTCACGAGGTCGTGTGCACGGTCGACATTCAGGCCGCGGACGCCACCTGCGTCACGGCGGACGCGCCGGCCATGGTGAACGCCCTGCGCGCATCCGGCGCGGACGGGGTTATCGAGTTCTCGCATCCTTCCTCGGTACTTTCGAATATTCGCGCGATCGTTCCGACGGGATTGCCGCTCGTCGTCGGGACGACCGGTTGGCTTTCGAGCCTCGAGGAGGTAACGAACCTCGTCGGGAAGTCGGGCTCGGCGTTCCTTCACTCGGCGAACTTCTCGGTTGGCGTGAACCTTTTTTACCGCATGGTGTCGGAGGCCGCGCGCCTCATGGCCGAA
>DAOPYF010000012.1:0-22376 GCA_035352735.1 Treponemataceae bacterium
GGACGGCGAGCGCCGAGGCGATGACCGGGCCGTCGGCGGTCGAGTACGCCGCCGCCGAGTCGTAGACCGTCCGCGCGATTTCATCGGGGACGGCGGGAACAGAGCCGTCTGAGCGCTCCTCGAGCGGTTGCGCGGAATAAGGCGACGCCGCGGGGGCGCTCCCTGCCATGAGGTCGCGCTTTCCCGACGCCGCCTGGCGCGCGCGCACGTCGGCCCATGCGCGGAACTTACCCACCGCGTCGCAAAAGAGGCCGACCGCGTGGAGTTCCTCGACGGAGAGCGAAGCGCCTTCGACGCGGAGCCTCGGGAGGTACGGGCCGACCGAGGGCCAGCCGACGAGCGCCGGGGGCGTTTCGGCGGAAAGGGCCTGAAGCCACGCGGACGCGAGCCGCTTGAGAAGCGCGATCTCGCCCGGATCAACAGAGGGTTCGCGGGCGAGCAGCGCGGACTTTCCCTCCGCGCTCATGCAAAGACCCGCGATCTCTTCGCGGATGCGGGGATATTCGAGTACTTCAAGCGTTCGTTGGTTCATGGGTTTTGTCGCTCCGATCAGTCGGACCAGCTTCCGGTTTCGATCTCGTCCCGGATTCGCTGCCAGCTCTCATATCGCTGTTCGTGGATGACGCCGCTATAGACCGCCTCGAGGATCTTGCAGCCGGGCTCGTTTTCGTGCGAGCACGAAAGCCCCCAGGTGCAGTTGCCGACGAGGGGTTCCATCTCGCGGAAATAGAGGACCAAGTCCTTCGCGGGGATATCGTGGAGGATGAAGCGCCTGACGCCGGGGGTATCGACGATCGAGGCGACCTTACCGCCTGCGTCGGGAGGAAGGTGAAAGAGCATGCCCTTCGTCGTCGTGTGCGTGCCCCTCCCGAACTTTTCGGAAAGGGAGCCGGTCTTCAGGGCAAGCCGCGCGTCAAGCGCGTTGAGGAGGCTCGACTTACCGACGCCCGATTGGCCGACGAAGGCGGAAAGGCGGCCGGAAAGAACCTCCGAGAGCGCGTCCATCCCCTCGCCCGTGCGCGCCGACACGCGAAGGGTGCGGTACCCAAGCCTGGCCCAATCGCTCATGCGGTCGTCCGCGTCGGGATCTGACTTGAGGTCGCACTTATTCATCAGGATAATCGGCTCGATATGCTCGGCATCGGCCTGAATGAGCGCGCGGTCGACGAAGCGGGGGCGGAACGGGGGCTCGGCGGGTGTCGTGACGATCACCGCGAGATCAAGGTTCGCCGCGAGAAGCTGGGGCGCGTTTCCCTTTTGGTTCCAGCGGACGAAGTGGTTCAGGCGGGGAACGAGCGAGACGATCTGCCCGCGCCGCGCGTCGGTTTCGTCCTCGGCGACCGTCACGCGATCGCCCGGAGCGAGCGGGTTATAGTAGCCTTCGCATCCCTTGAGAATCTTGCCCTTGATGACGCAGAGCCGAACGCTTCCGTCCGGCATCTCGACCTCGAACTGGTTGTTCGTGCCGCCGAGGACAAGCCCTTCCGTCAAAGAATGCCTCCCCAGGATATGCCGAATAATCGCGCGTACGTCCGGTAGAGCCCTTCCATCTCCGGGCTCAGCTCCGCGGTGACGAAGCACGCGCCCTCGCGGTGGCTCATCTCGCGCGGCGCGACGACGCGGAGCGCCTGCTGCGCGACGCCCTCGCGGGAATCGATGATCTCGATGCCGTCGCCGGCGACCTCCCGAAACTCCTCGCTCAGGTGGAGAAAGTGCGTGCAGGCGAGCACGATCGTGTCGACCCCGGCGGCGCGGAAGCGGCCGATCGACTCGCGGACCGCGGCGAGCCGCTCCTCGTGGCTCGCGGTGACGAGCTCGCGCTCGATGCGCGAGATGAGCGCGGAGTCGCCGATCCGGACGAACTCGCAGTCGGGCGCGAAGCGCGCGATGAGCTCGTCGGTGTACGGGTCGCGGACCGTGCGTTCCGTCGCGAGGAGCCCGATCTTCCGGTTCTTCGAGCGCGCGGACGCGAGCTTGATTGCGGGAACGGTCCCGACGAACGGGACGGGAAAGCGCTCGCGGAGGGCGCCGAGCGCGGCGACCGATATCGTGTTGCACGCGACGATGACGAGCTCGGGCTTGAACCGCTCGAGAAGGCGCTCGACCGTCGCGCAGGCGAACTCGATCACCTCGTCGCGGGTTTTCTCGCCGTAGGGGAAATGCGCGACGTCTGCGACGTAGACGCAGGACGCCTCGGGCGCGTGGCGCTTAAGCTGCGCGAGGTAGGGAAATCCGCCCGAGCCGGAATCGAGGAACGCGTATTGGTATGAGTGTTCGGCGCTGTTATCCATGATAAGAAGGAATGCTCCCTTATGAGTTGAAAAGACTGTCGAAATCGGCGCGCGCGTCGGGTTTGCCCGACGAGGCGGACTGTCCAGAGCCCTTTCCGGAAACCGGGTGATCGCTCCGATACGCCGCGTTGAGGCGGAAGGAATCGCAGAAGTTCGCGCGCTCCTTGTCGCGAACCGCCTCGTCGACGCGCTCGGCGCAATCGTGGTACGAGCCGGGCGAGAAAAAGCCGCAGTTCTTGCAGGAGCGGACGTCGGCGCCGCACGCGGCGCAGGTGAGCGTCCTTCCGACGGGACCGTCAATCGCGATCCCCTTTCCGCATTTCCAGCACATTGGCCAATCATAACCCATTTGACCAAAATCGCGCAATGACCTACAGTATATCCCATGTTCACCCACAACCGGGACTTCGGGACGAACGACCTCTACGGAATCCTCGACGCGAGCGAAAGCATGCACAGCGTCGATTTCTCGGAAATAGACCTTCGCGGGAAAGACCTTTCCGGGAAGTCCTTCACTGCCTGCAGGTTCACCCACGCGGTTTTCCAGGACGTGAAATTCGACGGATGCCGCTTCCGGATGTGCTTCTTCGACTTCGCGCGCTTCGCGCACTGCTCCCTCAAGCGGACGGATATCCAATTCTCGAGCTTCGGCGGGGTGCACATCAGCGATTCGAGCTTCGAGAACTCCGACCTTCTCCACGACAACTTCAACGGGCTCCTCGCGGGGAACACCTCGTTCAACGACTCCGACCTCTACAACTCGCGCTTCGTCATGGCGACGCTCAAGGACACCTCGTTTCAGAACTGCAACCTGAAGAAAACCATGTTCTGCCAGACCATCCGCGAGAAGGTTTCCTTCAAGTCATCGAATACCCGCGAGGCGATCTTCAGTAAGGGGGAAAGCCCGGAATGAAGGCGTACTTCCACTATTCGCCCGACGGTTTCTCAAACGGCTATCTCGTCGGCAACGAGACGACCGGCGAGGCGATCATCGTCGATCCCGGGGTGATGGACCGCGAGGTTCTCGAGCATATCGAGAAGAACCGCTTCAAGCTCGTCGCGGTGCTCGTTACCCATAACCACGAAACCCACCACAAGGGGCTTCAAACCCTCCTGAGCATCTATGACCCGAAGGTCTACGCGGCGGACGCCGAGCTCAACGGAAAGAAGACCGTGCTCCTCCAGGGGGACGGAACCTTCGCCGCGGCGGGCTTCGCCGTGCGCTACTACGCGACGCCGGGCCATTCGCCCGACTCGGTCATGTTCCAGATCGAGAACCTGCTCTTTACCGGGGACGCCCTGTCGGCGGGACGCATCGGCGTGACGAACAACGTGTACGGGAAGCGGAATCTCCTGATCAACCTGAAGAACAAGCTCCTGTCTCAGGACGACGCGACGATCGTGATGCCCGGGCATGGGCCGCCCTCGACCGTCGGGGTAGAGCGCCTCTTCAACTTCGAGCTGATGGGCGGCGCCGACGACGAAGGCGAGCGGCGCGAGTCCGCGCGCGTCTTTTAAGAAAACCTCACTCCCCGAGATAGAGCCCGACCCTTCCCCCCGCGATTCCCCAGCGCGTGAACACGTAGTCGTTGAGCTCGTCGGCGGCGCGCACGAAGTCGGTGGCGTTCGTCGTCGCGATATAATCCAATAGCTTCGGGTCGCCTCCGCGCTTCCGGTAACGGTCGCTGATGACGCCCGTGAAATACGGCCCGACGCGGTCAAGCGGCTGCTGGAGCATGTACGCCATGAACTCGTTTTCCATCAGGTAGGGATCGCTCGTGTCGTAGCCAAGCGAGGCGAACACGGTGAAATAAGAATGAAGGAATTCGATCGCGCGGGGGTCCATCGAGCGATACACGCGCGAAACCTCGGCCCGGAAATCGGGATCGACGAAGTAGATGCCGTGATAGCTCTCGTGCGCGATGAACATATACCGGAGATACGAGGCCGACTCGCGCGAGATCGAGATGACCGCGCCCGCCCCGGGCGCGAAACCCGCCGACAATCCCTTCCCCTTCGCGACGATGATGCCCTCCGCGACGAGGATTCGCCTCAGCTCAATTTCTTCCTTCCCGAGCGCGAAGCCTGCGCGCGAAGCCGCGTCGAAAAAGGCGGCGAGGCTCTCGGCGCGGTAATCGTGCGCGTTATACGCGTGAAGCCCCGCGAGCTCTGCGTCCGAGAGGATCTTGCCCCGATACCCCTGCTTTTCCACGAAAAAGGCGAGCCGCTTGAAGAGACGGTCCTGCACGGCGTAATCGGCCGTGTCGAAGATGAGCACCGTCGGGAAGCTGTCCCATGAAAAAACCTCGTACTCGCGGTTCCGCCATCGGTCCTGGGGCCATTCGACGATCAGGGAAGGGTCTGCGCTGATCGGACTGACGCTCGAGCTCGAGTCGACGACAGGAAGGGGCGCGCCATGGGTCACCTCGACGCCGACAAGGCCTTCAGCGCCCGTTTCGGGGGTAAGGAAGACGTTTCCCGCCTCGGGCCCCGTCCCGGTAAGCACGAACGACGGAATAGAGGCGCGATGCGGGCTGGGGCTCGCCCGAACGCTGAACGAGGAACGCCCCGACCGAAACTCGGCGCGCGATTGTTTCTCGATGCTTCCGGCGCCATCGGCGGAGGGTGCGAAATCGAGGGTGACGAACGAGCCCTCGGGAACGAGGATGCGCGGCAAGGCACCCGAGCGAAGTTCGCCGAGATTAATCTTTCCGCCCGCCGCCGACGGAACGAAGGCGATCGAGCCGCTCCGGCGAGACCATAGGGACTGAGCCCGGGTCACGCGAGCCGAAATGATCTTGACGCGGGAACCCGACCCGCCCGAGACGCTGACGGCGAACCCGCGCACGGCGGTATCCTTTTTCGCCGCGTCCGCGACCGGCACGCAGATGCCGAGCGTCATCTCGCCCGTTACCGCCTCGGCGACCGCGAGCGGCCGCTTTCCCGGGCTCGCGACGAGCTTCCCGTCGGGGCCGAGATCGGCGCCGGTTACCGCGCCGAAGCTCACCGTCACGGGATCGGATGACTCCGAGGCGAGGGTAACCTCGATCGTGCATTCAGTTGGGCCTTTCCCCGCAGCCCCGCCCTTTTTCTCGCGCGACACGAGCCCCGAGTGGGCGGGATTGAACGCGAACCACGCGGTCCGGTTCGCCCCCGAGACGACGCCCGTTTGGGCTTCGGGGGAAAGGGCGCGAAGGGCGAGCGCGCGGCCGTCAAGGGCGGTCATCGAGACCGCGGAACGCGGAAGCCCGCACGACGCGAGCGAGAGCGCGGCGCAGAGCGCGACGCACAGCGCGACGTAAAGACGAAGCGCCCCGCGCGGGCGCACAGTCGAGTGAAGGTAATATTGTTGAAAGCGTTTCATAGGTTCACGATGCTGCGCGCGATGAGTTTCGCGATCTCGTATTTCCGCGCCGGGGGAAGCTCCGAGTCCGGGCGGAGAAAGCTCTCGAACCGGCCGGCGAAGTCGTCCGGCTGGGTCTTGAGGTCGGCTACCTGCGCGAGATACCCGCGATGGGACGGCTCAAACTGCCCGTTTTCCATGAAGAGCGCCGCGCACGCGTATTTGATGAAGTTCGACGCCGAGATCATGTAATGGAAGGGGTCTTCCCGGAGGATCGACGCGCCGAGGTCCGAAAGGTAGTGCTCCATCGTCGATTCGTAGAAGCGCCGCATCCCGGTCCAGAAATCGTCCGAGAGCTCGGAAAGCTTTCCCGTCTCGGCGACGAGCCACGAGCCGCGCTGGAAAAGCGGCTTGCAGTGCACGAGGCGGTAGAAGACGTAGGTGCCCGAGTCGCGGATCTTCCAGAGGTCGCTTCCCGCGCGCAGCGCGATCGAAACGAGTTCCTCGATGCGGGGAATCGCCTTATACTCGATCCTGACCGGAAGGTCGCCGACGAGCATGCGATCCTTCGTGCCGGTGGGCGAGGTCTCGAAGACGGAATGGTCGGGATACGCCGAGACGCGCACGGCCTCGCCGGGAATGTTCCCGCGGACGTACACGTCCAGGATCAGCGCGAAATAGGGATCGAGGGTATCGGCCGCCCCCGCCTCGTTGAGGCAGATGCACTCAACCGCATCCCAGGCGGATATCGCCTCGACGAAGGCATCGGCGAGTTCGCGAACTTTCGGTTTCATGCTATACTTCATACCGGTAATTTTACCATATCGGCGGAGACTTTGGAAACAAAAACCGGACAAATGGGCGATATCTCCTTCACCGGCCTTTTCCTGCACGACACGCAAATGGCCCAGCTTTCCCTCGCGCAGCGACGCCTTGCCGCCGCCTTCACGCGCCTCGCGCCCGAAAGCACGATTCCCTTTTCGTTTATGCTCCCTTTTTGCCCCGTGCGTGGAGCCATCGCCGCATGCGCGGGCAAAGGCGCCGCCCACGCGCGGACCCGCCTTACCGTTGGCCCCGCGGAGACTGACTCAGGATGGATCGTCGCGCCCGCAACGGAATCGCCCGAACAGACTGACGGAGCGAAAGGGCCCGAGGCGGAAGCCTCGATCCTACCCCCGACCCTTCCCGGTTACCCCGAGCTCCCGCGCCGGAGTGCCCTCATCCTCGGTTACGCCGGCCCACTCGCAAATACCGTCCTCGCCGAGGCCATCGCCGCGGAGCTGCAAGTGAAAGATGGCCGCGATCGGACCGTCCTCACCGAGGCGCTCTCCGTCCGAGCGCGTTACCGCGCCCGCGTCGATCTTACGATCGTCTCCGACAATCGCACATACTCGGTCACGTACAAGGTCGGCCCCGCTTCCTGGGAGCGCTAGCGAGTATCACGGCCGTTTTACGGAAGCGCTTCCCGATACGCGACGGCATCGACCGAACCGAATCGATCGCGCGATTCCTCGTCGACGACGACGGTAAAGCCCTTCGACTCGAGAAGGGTTTCGATGGGCCCGAGATTTTTCTCGGCGACGTGAACCTCGAGCGATACCTGCGATATCAGGCGCCAATCGTCGTCAGCGATACCCGAGAGAATCTCGAACTCGCTTCCTTCGGTGTCGATCTTGAGGAGGTCGATCTTCCCGATGCCGTTCTTTCGGATGAGCGCCGAGAGCGTCGTCCTCGGCACGGTTATCGCGTTTGATTCGTACATCATCGCGAGCTCGTCCTCGGTATAGTCGCGCGCGAGGACCGCGCGCTGGGGAACCTTGATCTCGGGATGGGAGGTCGAGTTTCCCGTTAAGTGTAAATAATACACCATATCGTCCGTTCCCTCCGAGCTCCCGAGCGCGACGTTATGGAGCGAGACCTTTCCCTTCCCGTACCGGTTCATGTTTTCCGCAAGCGCGTCGAAGGTGTCGGGAACCGGCTCGATCGCGAAGATCCTCGGGTTCTTGAGCGTGCGCAGCAGATAGAGCGCGAACATCCCGGTGTTCGCGCCGACGTCGACGATCGTCGCCCCGTCGGCGAGCGGAAGACCCTTCCTGAGGTACTCGCGCCGAACGGAAATCTCGTTGTAGATGACCTCGGCCTCGACGGGACTCGAATTGGTCACGCACGAAAGCCCGCACGGAAACGTGAGCTCGGTCCATTCCGCGCGGGCCGCGGGCCGGCGTTTCGCGTGGACGAAGCCCGGTATCATCCGGTCGAACATCGCGCCGCTTTTCGCGTTAAGCGCATCACCTTCCTTTTCAGTATCCATGCTCCACCCCCTCGGAAACGCGCGAAAGGCGCATTCCCTTACCCCAAGCTTAGTACTTTTCCCGTCGGCGTAAATATGAAAACTCTCGGATTTCTCACCGAACGCTCACGGAGGGAAAACATGGCAGCGTTAGCTTCCTTACTATGATGTATCTCACGCATCTCCTTCTCGCGGACGCCCTGCTCCCCGCCATCGAGGAAACCTGGGGCGTCACGCTCAGCCGGAAACGCTTTCGCTCAGGGTCGGTCAAGCCCGACGCGAGCACGCTCTTCGTCCGTCACCCGCACTTCTGGCGGCATTCGCGGAAATTCGCCGTCCGGAAAATCGCCCGCCTCGCGCGGCGAAGGCTTACGCCCGGCGCGAAGAACGGCCGCTTCAGCGAGGACCTCGGGATCGCGCTCCACTACGTCGCGGATTTCTTCACCTCGGCGCACAACGTGCGGCCGAACCGCCTGAAGGCCCATCTCGAATCCGAGGCGACGCTGCACGAAGCCTTCGCGCGCCTCGTGAGCGCCGACTCCGCGCGAACCTCGATGCGCCTGATACTCGGGACCGGCGCGCGGCGTCTCCCCGGAACCGAAGGCGGCGAGGAAGACCCGCGCGAGCGGATCGGCCGCATCCTCAAGGAGCTCCATGGGCGCTTCAAGCCCGCCCTCGACGATCCTCTTTCTGATATACGGGAGATTCTCGTCGCGTGCCTGACGGTCACCGCGCTCGTCATGGACGCCGCGACCGCGCAGCAAAGGGGCGTGCGAGCCAGCCATGCGGCAACGGCTCGTGCGGAAGGAGAGCTTGCAACGGTGTCGCGCGAAACGCGCCGGCGGTAGTTTGAGCGCTATTGTCTCACGAGGGGTCTGAGGAGAAACTCAAGGCCATTCACCTTGATCTCCTCGATGGCGCGAAGCTGGTCGCCGAGCTTACCGGAGGGATAGCCCTTTCCCTTAAACCACAGGACATAGGTCTCGGGAAGGTCGAGAAGAAGCGAGCCTGAATACTTGCCGAAGGGCATCCGCGCGTTCGCGAGCTCGGCGAGTTCCTCGGCGTCGCCCGTCGGGACATTAGAGCCGCATGCGGGATCGGAATAGCCCGAAGGGTCGAAGGGGGGAACGTAGCGCTCGGGGGGATCGTCGGGAGGGGTCATCGGGTAGTCCTTGCGCTCACGCGCGATGCCGGTGCATCCAGCCGATCACGCGGCCCTCGACGCGAAACTGCTCGAGATCGACGCCCGAGACCCGGCGAGGGGCATACTGGGGGTTTTCGCTGATAACCTCGACCGAGGGGCCGAGGGGATCGAAATGCAGGCGCTTGACGAGGAGCTGCGAGCCGATCGAGATGACGTGGACGCCGTCGCCCGAGCGCTCGTCGGTGGCGAAAAGGACGATGTCGCGGTCGGCAAGCCCGATGCCGGTCATCGAGTCTCCGCGAACCTCGACCGCCCTGACCCGCTCGGGCCGCCGGGGCGCGATAAAGTCGCGGGGCACCGGAAACCGCGCGGTCTCCGCGTAGTCGTCGATCTCCGCTCCGCGGCCCGCGGCCGCCTCCTGGCGGACGAACTCGATCTCGACGAAAGCCCCCGATCCGGGCCCGTCGGGATCCGACGCAAGGGAGGCCGACTGAGGCGCTGCCCCGGTCAAAAGCCAGGTGATATCCACCCCATACGCGCGCGCGAGCTTGACGAGCACCTCCCGCGAGGGTTCGCGCTTCCCGAGCTCGATGTCCCCGGAAACGACCGGATGGATGCCGAGGGATTCCGCAAAGGCCTTCTTCGAAAGCCCGGATCGAAAGCGTATCATGGCAAACCGCTCCGCGACCGTTTCATCCCCCAATTTCGCATCCATGGCATCCCTCCGGCACGAATAAGCATAATGCTTAATAATGGAGGATAGCAGGGAATGTGAGGAATGTCCACAGTTTTTTGGCGGAATTGCGTCTTGACTTATAAGCATTTTGCTTATAGACTAAGCTTAAAGGCTAGGAACTATGGCAGGAGAAACCGGCTTTCCGTCACCCGCGCAAGGGTATGAGGCCACGACCATCAACCTGAACGCGCTTCTCGTCCACAACCCCCCCGCGACCTTTTTCATGCGGATGAAGGGACGGCATCTGGCGTACCGCGGGATCATCGCGGACGACCTTCTCGTGGTCGACCGCTCGCGGCCGAGCGTGCCCGGCTGCCTCGTCGTCTTCAAGGCGGCGGGAGAGTTCGCCTGCCGCGAGCTCGTGCGCGACGGGACGAGCCTAGCCCTCGCCGACGGGGCGGGAAACCGCGTCGCCGTCAGCGAGGAAACGGAAATCTTCGGCACGGTAACCGGGGTGGTGAGGAACCTATGATCTTTCACGTCGACGCGAACAGTTTTTACGCATCGTGCGAGCGGCTTTTCAGGCCGGACCTCGAGGGCAAGCCCATCGTCGTGCTCTCGAACAACGACGGCATCGTCATCGCCCTCAACGACGAGGCGAAGGAACGGGGATTCCGGCGCGGCGACGCGTATTTCAAGATCGTCGAAGCCTGCGAGCGCTCGGGCGTTTCAGTCTTCAGCTCGAACTACACCCTCTACGCGGACATCAGCGCGCGCCTCGTGTGCCTCTATAACCGGCTCTGCCCGGAGGTCGAGGTCTACTCGATCGACGAGTGCTTTCTCTATTATCCCGACTGGAAACACGCAGACTACGCCGACATCGCGTGCCACATACGGGAAACCGTCATGAAGGAAACTGGCATGCCCGTCACCGTCGGCGTCGCGCCGACGCGAACCCTCGCGAAGCTCTGCAACAAGCTCGCGAAAAAACGGGGCGGGGTCTTTTCTTGGCTCGACGCGGACGGCGAGAAGGAGCTCGGCTCCTACCCCGTAGGCGACGTCTGGGGCATCGGCTGGTCGAAGGAACGGCTCCTCGCGCGGCACGGCGTCCGCACCGCGCGCGACCTGCGCGACTGGCCGCTCCACCTCGCGAAGAAATACCTTACAATTACCGGTATGAGAACCGTCCAGGAACTCGCCGGAATCCCGGCGAACGAGCGGATCGAGCGCGAGCGAAAGCAAAACGTCTGCTCCTCGAAGTCCTTCGCCGAGGCGGTCTTTTCGCTCGGGGAGCTCGAGGAAGCGCTCGCGTCCTATACCCACGAGGCCGTCAGGCGGCTGCGCGACCAGGGAAGCGCCGCACGCTACGTATCGGTGTACCTCATGACGAATCCCTGGGACGAGTCGGGGCCGCAGTACGCGAGCCAACTGTCGGCCGCGCTCCCGAAGGCTACCTCGTACCTGCCCGACATCCTCGGCACCGCGATCGCGCTCCTGCGCCAGCTCTACCGCGAGGGGTACCGCTACCGCAAGGTGATGGTGAACCTCCTCGGCCTCGAGGACGACGGCGTGGCGCAGGGAGACCTCTTTGACCGCGACGGGGGCGGGAGGCGCAAGGAGGCGCTGATGCGCTGCTTCGACTCGGTCGCCGCTCGATACGGGACGGGAGTCCTCCGCACCGCGGGAAACGTCCTTTCGCCGCGGGCGTGGAACATGCGCCGCCGCTTCCTTTCGCCCGCGTACACCACCGACGTCGCCCGGATTCCCGAGGTATACTGAATCATGGCCGAAATCCTCGTCGGTACCTCGGGATACGACTATCCCGAGTGGCGCGGCGTCCTCTACCCGCACGAACTCCCCCGGGAGGAATTCCTCGCGTTTTACGCCGAGCAGTTTTCAGCGCTCGAGCTGAACTACACCTACTACGGCATGCCCGACGAGGCGCAGATGACCTCGATGGTCCGCCGCTCGAACGGCAAGCTCCGCTTCTCGGTCAAGGCGAACAAAAGCCTCACCCACGAGGTCTCGGTTTCCGCCTGGCGCTCGGACGCGCGCGCCTTCAGGGAGGCGATGCGGCCGCTCGCGAGCCGAGGGCTCCTCCTCTCG
Organism: Treponemataceae bacterium; assembly: GCA_035352735.1. Classification (GTDB taxonomy): domain Bacteria; phylum Spirochaetota; class Spirochaetia; order Treponematales; family Treponemataceae; genus Teretinema. The sequence goes on from DAOPYF010000012.1 coordinate 11,851, forward strand.
ATCCTCCTCCAGTTCCCGCAGAGCTTTCATTACGAGATCGACGAGCGGCGTTACCTCGACGGCCTCGTCGGCGAGCTCCGCGACCTCCCGCTCGTCGTCGAGTTCAGGCACGATTCCTGGCAAAACCCGCGGGTATACGACGCCTTCAGGAAACGGGGCCTCGGCTGGTGCATCACCGACATGCCCGCGCTCAGGCGCCTTCCCGCGCGCCGGGCCGTCGTGACGGCAAAATCGGCCTACCTCCGCTTCCACGGACGGAACGCCGAAAGCTGGCACGGCACGGACGCGCGGAGCCGCTACGAATACCGGTACGAGGACGCGGAACTCGCCGAATACGTCCCGCTCGTCGCCGAGATCGCGGGGGCCGCGAACCTCATCCAAATCTATTTCAACAACCACGCCAAGGGCAACGCCGTCGTGAACGCGCAAAAGATGCGCATCCTCACGGCGGGCATCTGAGCGAAAGCGCTCCCCGCGCATTGCGTTGCCGCTGCGCCGCGCATCGCCCCTTCGCTGCGGTTATGCCTTGACGGTTCGCGGAATCCCGCGTTATATTTGCTAGTAGCAACTTTTGCCACTAACCAATACTAACCGGCGCGAAACGCGCCGACGGGGAGAACGCGCGAAAATGATCGATCTTTGCTCAATCAGAAAGCTCCAGGTGGCGCTCCGCCGCTTCGAGGAAACCCTCAAGGAAGAAACGGGGCTCTCGCTCAACGACGCGATGTGCCTGTGCGCGGTCGAAAAGGGCTATGCGGAGCCAGGCCGGCTCGCCGCTCAGCTCGAGCTTTCGCCCTCCAGGCTTTCCCGCGTCCTCGACGCGCTCGAGGGAAGGAAGCTCATCGCGCGGAAGATCGCCGAGGGCGACCGCCGAAGCGTCGCGGTGAGCCTGACGGCCCAGGGTAAGAAGCTCATCGAGCGGTATAAGTGCGCGGACGTCGAGCTCCCGCCCGAGCTTGCATTTACCCAGGATTAGGCGAGAATTCCAGATGACGAAAAAAAGATACGGACGTAAGGAGGTTCATGATATGGCAACATACGTAATCGTCGGCGGCGTCGCAGGCGGCGCGGGAACCGCGGCCAGGCTCAGAAGGCTCGACGAAAAGGCAGAGATACTGATGTTCGAGCGCGGCGAGTACATCAGCTACGCGAACTGCGGGCTCCCCTACTACGCGGGAGGGACGATCGCCGAGCGCTCGCGGCTTTTCATCATGACCCCCGAAAAGTTCAAGGAAGCGCTCAACGTCGAGGCGAGAACCTCGCACGAGGTCGTTTCGATCAACCGCGCGGCGAAAACGGTTCGCGTGCGGAACCTCAAGACCTCGGTCGAGTACGACCAACCCTACGATACCCTCGTCTTAAGCCCCGGCGCCTCGCCCGTTCGCCCGCCGATACCGGGAATCGACGACTCCTCGATCATGACCCTCCGCTCGGTCGCGGACGTGGACGCCATTAAGGCGAAGCTCGACCGCGGCGACACGAAGCGCGCGGTCGTCGTCGGCGCCGGTTTCATCGGGCTCGAGATGGCCGAGAACCTCAAGGAGCGCGGGCTCGAGGTCACCGTCGTCGAGGCGCTCGACCAGGTGATGAACGTCATCGACTACGACATGGCCGCGATCGTCCAACAGCATCTTCGCGACAAGGGCGTGTCGCTCAAGCTCAAGGACGGCGTCGCCGCCTTCGAGCGCCGGGGTTCGACCCTCACCGTCAAGCTTTCGTCAGGCGCTTCGGTCGACTGCGACGTCGTGATCCTCTCGATCGGGGTTAGGCCCGACACCAAGATCGCGCGCGACGCGGGGCTCGAGCTCGCGCAAAACGGGGCGATCAAGGTCGACCGGTACTTCACGACCTCGGACCCGTCGATCCGCGCGGTCGGCGACGCGATCGAGTTCGAGAGCCCGATCCACGGACAGGCGGTTACCGTACCGCTCGCCGGGCCAGCGAACAAGCAGGCGCGCCTGTGCGCGGACAACATCGCGCTCGGGAACGTCCGCCCCTACAGCGGGACGATCGCGACGAGTATCGCGAAGGTATTCGATCTTTCCGTCGCGTCGACGGGACTTACGGAAAAGGCGCTCCAGAAGGCAGGGCTCCCGTTCGCGGTAGCCGTCACCCACGCGGGCAGCCATGCCGGGTATTACCCGCATGCCCTCCAGCTTTCCATAAAGGCGCTCTACCACCCCGAGACGGGAAAGCTCTGGGGCGCGCAGGCGGTCGGCTTCGACGGCGTCGACAAGCGCATCGACGTTATCGCGGCGTACCTCAAGAAGGGCGGCACCGTGCGCGACCTCGCCGAGTTCGAGCAGGCCTACGCGCCCCCGTTCTCGAGCGCGAAGGACCCCGTGAACATGCTCGGCTTCATCGCGGAAAACGCCCTCGAGGGCATGACGAAAACGATCGCATGGCGCGAGGTCGGCGCGTACCGCGAGCGAAACGCCTTTTTCCTCGACGTCCGCTCGCGCGAGGAGTTCGCGCTCGGCGCGCTCCCCGGGGCGTACAACATCCCGCACACCGAGCTTCGCGGAAGGCTTTCCGAGGTACCGCGCGACCGGCCGGTCGTCGTCAACTGCGCGATCGGGCTCCGCGGCTACCTCGCCGAGCGCATGCTCCGCATGAACGGGTATTCGGACGTCGTGAACCTCACCGGGGGCTACAAAACGTGGAAGGCCGCCGCCGGCGAGGAAGAGTTCCTCGCCACGGGCGCGCGCGCGCGCGCGGGAACGGGCGAGCCTTCGGGGCCGAAGTTCGACCGCGCGATGTCGGTCACGACCGAGGACGGTAGCCCGCGCGGCGCCGGCGGCGGCAAGAGCCTTACCGTCGACGCGTGCGGCCTTCAGTGCCCGGGCCCGATCATGCGGCTCAAGAAGGAGATGGACTCCCTCGATCCCGGCGACCGGCTCGTCATGAAGGCGACCGACCCCGGCTTCGCGCGCGACGTGAAGTCCTGGTGCGCGCTAACGGGGAACGAGCTCGTGTCGATAGACTCGATGAACGGCATCATCGAGGCGGTCATCGGCAAGGGAGGACTTGCCGGAGCCTCGGGCGAAGGGCCAGCCGCCGGGCGCTCAGGAGCGTCAGGCGCTGCGGGGACCGCGGCGGGCGGGAACGGCGCGACCTTCATCGTCTTCTCGAACGACTTCGACCGCGCGCTCGCGTCCTTCGTGCTCGCGAACGGCGCGGCCGCTACCGGAAAGGACGTGACGATGTTCTTCACCTTCTGGGGGCTCTCGGTACTCCGCAAGAAGGCGCGCGGCGTCAAGAAGGACCTTATGGGCAAGATGTTCGGCTTTATGCTCCCGAAAAGCATGAAGGGACTTTCGCTCTCGTCGATGAACTTCGGCGGGATGGGACCGGCGATGATGAAGTACCGCATGAAGCGCAAGAACGTCGACCAGCTCGAGACGATGTTCGCCGAGGCGCGCAGGGCGGGAGTCCGCATGATCGCGTGCCAGATGTCCATGGATATCATGGGAATCGCGCCCGAGGAGCTCCTCGACGGCGTCGAGATCGGCGGGGTCGCGACCTATATGGAGGCCGCGTCCGCGGGAAGGGTCAATCTTTTCATCTAGCGCCGAGCGCCGCCGCTTATGCCATGAGCGGCGGAGGCCCGGTCGTCTTCGCTACTCTTCGGTATAGCGCGACCAGAGCAGGGACGCGACGACGAGATCGATCGAGAGGGTTAGTAGCCAACTCCAGAAGTTGGGATGGAAGAGCACGCCGTCCGAACGGAGCTCGATCCCGTGATAAAACTCGCTGATGAAGATACGGAGCGCCCAAAGGCACATGATGACGAGTATCGCGAGCATCGAGGTCTTTCGCGGGATACGCTTCACCGCATCCACGAGGAAGAAGACGCCGCACAGGACCTCGATCACGCCGAAGACGATCTCGAGCGTCGTCCGCCCGGGACTCAAGGAAAAGATGCCCTCTCCCGACTGGGGGATGATCCCGGCGATCCCGAGCGCGACGAAAAAAAAGCCCAACGCGAACTGGACGAGGGTCGACGGGGAGACCCCCTTACCCTTTGACTTAGCCTTTGCCATAGCGCGATCCTCCTTATCGCCATTCGGTATCGCACCGAGTGGCTCCCCTCATCGTAGCCCGGCATTCCCCGTTTTTCAACAAAAAACCCCGGCTGTCTCGCCGGGGTTCACTGCGTTCACGCGGGCCGCAAGAGACCCGCGGATTGTCCCTCACTCGGCCTTTCGCGCGCCGAGCACGTGCTGATCCATGAACATGATGCCGAAGGAATTGCTTCCGGCCATGCCCAACTGATCGATGAGATCGCGCGCGTTCTTCTCCTCCTCGACCTGCTCGTTGATGAACCAATGGAGCATCAGCTCGGTCTTCGGGTCGTTCTTCGCCTTCGCGAGCGCGTAGATCGCGTTGATGGACGCGGTGACCTCCTTCTCGTGCTCGAGCGTCATCTCGAATATCTCCTTCGGGCTGCCGAATTTCGCGGGAGGAAGCTCGATCGCCTTAAGCTCGACGGAGGCGCCGACCTCGTAGAGGTACTCGTAGAACTTCATCCCGTGCCCCCATTCCTCCGCGGCCTGCGCCTTCATCCATTTCGCGAATCCGGGAAGCGCGACGGAATCGAAATGCGCCGCCATCGCGAGATACAGATACGAGGAATAGAACTCCTTGTTTATCTGCTCGTTTATCGCTTTCGCCAATGCTGTGTCTATCATTGTTATCCTCCTGTAACAAATATAGGAAAGCCCGGCGCGCGAGTCAAATTCCCTCGCGCCATTTTCTTGCGGACGCGCGGCTCGATGCCTATACTCTAGGGTGAGAACGAAAGAAGGAGGCTACCATGAATGAGACAGAGAAATGCTGCCCGCCCTTTGACCCAAAGCCTTGGGACGGCATAACCCACGAATGGAAGGACAAACCCTTTATCACCGATTCGATCCCGCAGTTCATGCACATGCCCCTTCCCGGAACCATGGCGAAGATGATGAAGCGGATCACGAAGAAGGCAGAGGAACTCGGTATCGCGACGGACGAAAAGGACTTTCTCCTCCTCGCGCACGATCCTTCTCCGTGGAAATCGGTCTATTATCTCGCGGTCACCAAGGACCATCCCCAGGCGAACGTGACGAAACTCTCGGGCAAGTACCTGAGCCGGGTTTTCGACGGGCCGTACAATAAGGCCCCGGAGTACATCCGTGAAACGGAAATCTCCGTCAAGGCCGAGGATTATTCAGCCCTCAAGTATTACTTTTACTACACGACCTGCCCGAAGTGCGCGAAGAAATACGGTCACAACTATATCGTGGTCATCGCCGAGGTAATGCGATAAGGGACGATCAGCCCTTCCTTTTTTTCGCTGAGTCCTTTTTATGGAGGATGTCGCGCGCCTTCTCCTCGAACATGGCGGCCATCTCCTGAACGCCCTGCGCGCGGTATATCGCGGCGACCTCCTGCCATCCCCTGGCGTCGTGGGGGTATTTGTCGATCACGCGGCGAAAGGCCGCGAGCGCGCCGTCGAGATCGCCCGAGCGCGCGAGGAGCCTTCCCTCGATCAGGAACGAGCCGATGTCCGGCTTGAAGATGCGGTTTGCCTCGCGCATGAGCGCGACGGCCGAGTCGGTCTCGCCCATGCGGTCGAGGCAGAACACGAGGTTCGCCAAAAGCGCGCGGTCGTCCGGCTTGGCGCGGAGCATCCTTCTGTAAAGTATCGCGGCCTGGCGATACTGCCCGGCCTTGCGCCTGAAGAACGCGAGCTGCCGGTCGTTCTGCCCGCCTGAGCCGAACCGCGCGAGCTCCTCGACTTGGTCGGCGGCCTCTTCCCATGCCTCGCCCGCGGCGAGATGCCTGATGAACTCCTCCCGAATCTTCGCGTTGTCGCCCCAGGAGGAAAGATACTCGCGGTAGGCCTCGCGGAGCGCGGCTGCGTCACCGAGGTCCTCGCAGCACGCGACGACGCCGAGGCTTGAGGCCTCGTCCCCGGGATCGATCGAGAGCGCCTTCCGGTACCAGCCGACGGCGAGCTCGGAAAGCCCGAGGCGATAATACGTGCGCGCGAGCGCCTGCACGAGTTCGGGCACGGCGCCTCGTTCGTGGACTTCCCGCTGCACGAGCGGAAGGACGGTCTCGGGATCCCCGTCGAGGTTCGCGTCGGCGAGCGTGCGGTAATAACTGATCGACTCGGCGTCGCAGCCCGCGCGCTCCGCGCGCGCGAGCTCGTCCTTGAGCGCGGTCCACTCGCGCGCGGCGAGGAGCACCATGAGCACGCCGTACCACGGCGCCGGGTTTCCCTGCTCAAGCTCGATCGCCCGCCTAAAATGCCTGAGCGCCTGTTCGCGGTTTCCGAGGTTCCGCTGAGCCTCGCCCATGAGCGCGTGCAGCTGCGCGTCGCTCCCGAAAGCCTTTATCGCCTGCCGCGCGGCCTGCGCCGCCTGCGGCCACTCCGCGCGCTCTAGGTGTCCCCTGATGATCCGCATGGCGATCGCGCGTTCGTTGAGCCCCTCGCCGCCCGAGGCTTCCCCGAGTTCCGCGAGTATCGCGCTCGCCTTCTCGGCCTCGCCCATCTCGAGGAGTACCTGCGCCGGGTACCAGCGAAGCGACACGTCCTCGGGCGCGAACTCCCTGGCCGCCTCATACTGCCCGAGCGACTCGGGGAGATAGCCGAGATCGCGGAGCGCGTGCGCGAGATAGATGCGCGGCACGACGCCGTCGATGTCGTTGTTGATGAGGAAGGTGAGCATCTGGCGCGCCGTCTCGGCGTCGCCGAGCTTGTAGGTCCTGACGGCCTCGACGAAGAGCGCGTTGAGGTATCCCTGATTCAGCCTCGCGTCGTCCGGCGAGATCGCGAGCGCTTCCTCGAAGGTTTGCCGGGCGAGCGACGGCTTGCGCCCCTTGAGATAGGCCATGCCGAGGAGCGTCCGCGCGTCGAGCGACGCGGGATTGAGCTCGACGCTTTTCCTCAGGCAATGGGCGGCGCGGGCAAAGGCCCCGTCGGAAAGATAGGAGCGGCCGAGAAAAAACCATCCCGACCCATCCTGCGGGGCCAGCGCGATGTACGAGCGCGCGCACGCGACCGAGCGGGCGTACATGCGCTCCGCGTGCCAGGCGCGGGCGAGGAAAAGATACACCTCGGGATGCGCCACGCGCCCGTCAATGCCGCTATCCTCGCCCTCTTCGCCCTCGGCGGAATCGGGCGAGTCGGAAAAGCTCGCCGGATCGACGCTACCGTCGGCATAGCCGCGCGCCGCGAGATCCTCGAGAATCGCGATTGCCTTATGATAGTCGCGCTTCGCGCCCGAGGCGAGGGCACGGGAGAATTGGGTCTCGTACCAGGTTTTTTTCATACAATTCGCCGATTATACCATAAATGACCCGCGCGCGCGACGAAGCGAGGCTCAATCCCGATCATTTTCGGTTACGTGCGCCTTGACGCGCGGCATATCTCACGGTAGATTCAAAGAAGATAACATACCGACCAGTCGGTATGTTATTCCACCAAGGGAGCACATATGGGCAAAAAGTTACTTATCGTATATTTCAGCGGTACCGGCGGAACGCGAAAGGCCGCCGGCGCGTTCGCGGAGGCGTTTTCGAAAAAAGGATGCCAGACGCATACCTTCAGCCTCGACGACCTACGGAATTCCGAGCCCGTCAAATCGATGGAAGACTACCTTAAAACCGCGGATGCCCTGGTTGTCCTCTACGCCGTGCACGCCTTTGACGCGCCCGAACCCGTATATACCTGGATCGCCGGCCTCCCCGACGGCGCCGGACGCGCCATGCCGACGATGGTCATTTCCGTCTCGGGCGGCGGCGAGGCTTGGCCGAACACCGCCTGTCGGCACGAGTGCATCGCGGCTCTCGAGAACAAGGGATTCCGCGTCGACTACGAGGAGATGCTCGTCATGCCCTGTAACTGGGTATTCGCGCTCGACGATCGGCTCTCGATGCACCTCCTGCGCGCGCTTCCCGCCTATGCCCGTCTTTTCGCCGGGGAATTCCTTTCGGGCACGCGACGGCGGCTCCCGTGGCGCAAACCCGACATCATCCAGCGAACGGTTCCCGCTCGGGAGAAAAAAGGGATCAAGCGGTTCCCCGAGGGAATCACCATAGGAGACTCCTGCACCGGCTGCGGTTGTTGCGCCAAGCATTGCCCGACCGGCACGATCTCGATGGAGGGAAACCGTCCCCGGTTCGGAGATACCTGCGTCGGCTGCTTCCGCTGCGTGTACGGCTGCCCTTCGCGCGCGATGAGTTCAAGCAATTTCATGGTCCTGAAAAAAGGCTTTAGCCTCGAGCGGCTCGAGAGCCGACTTGCCGAGATCGAGCGAGGGTCAGACCCCGACGCCGAGCTGGGCGACTACGCGCAGTTCGCGCGGGGATTCTTCAAGGCGCTCAAAAAATACCTCGACCGGGGATATGGCGCGATGCGCGCAAGCGGGACCGCCGAGTGAGCGCGCGGGATACCATCCTCGAGGCAGCCTATGGGCTCTTCGTCACGCGCGGCTTTAAAGCCGTCACGGTAGACGAACTCTGCTCGTCGGCGCGCGTCACCAAGGGAGCCTTTTACCATCACTGGGAGAGTAAGGAGGCGCTTTTCCGCGACCTCCTGATGAACTACTACCTCCCCGAACTCCTCAAGCTCAAGGACGCCTGCGCCCGTCAGACGGGCGACCCCGCAGGCGAGCTTCGCGCGGCGTTCCGTATCATGGGGGAATCGCTCCGCGCCCTCGATACCGAGCTTGCCGACTCAGGCGCGCAGTTTGGCGCGTACTATCTTCTCCTCGAGGGACTCAACCACGAACCCGACTTTCGCGCCGCGGTAGCCGTCTATTACGACGACCTTACGCGCGTCGTCGCGGGCATTATCGAGCGGGGCGTCGCGGAAGGCTCGTTCACGGGAGGCCTCGACCCTACCCGAGAGGCCCTCGCTGCCATCGCCTTAATCGAGGGCGCGGGCATTCTCCTCATCGTGAGCCCTGGAAAGGAACCGGTCGCGCTCATGGAAGGGCTCGGCGCGGGATTCCTCGAAAAGATCCTTGCGCGATAGAACGCCATCGTGCACAATGACAAGGGTGAGGAGCGAGGAAAATCCGATGGGACGAACCGCCTTTTATCATTTCTATTCCGTGGGAAGCCACGCAGCCTCGACGCCGCTCGCGAGCCTCGAGGAAGCGCTCGTCGCCCGAAAAAAGGGAGGGTTCCTGTGGATCGCGTGCGTCTCGCCCGAGCGCGCCGAGCTCGACGCGATCGCCCGAGAGTTCTCCATCCATCCCCTCTCCGTCGCGGACTGCTTCGACGAGGACCAGATTCCGAAGATCGACGCCTTTCCCGACTATACCGAGATTCTCTTCAATGACATCGTGAGCTCACCGGATGCGCGTGTTCGCGCGGCGAGCGCCTCAAGCGCGACACCCGCCGCGAGCGACATAGGCTCTGCGGGCGCGGGATGCGCCGTCTCGATCGCCGAGATCAACCTCTTTTTCGGGGGAGACTTCATCGTCTCGGTTTTCCGGGACGAAACGGCAGCGCGCGTTACGCCCGAGGCAATCATCGACGACGTCATCCGCCTTCGTCCGCGCGGCATTCACGGGCCTGCGCGAATACTCCACGCGCTCCTCGATCGCGCCATCGAGCTCTCGTTCCCCGCGGTCGACGCCGCGAGCGACGGGATCGCCGAACTCGAGGACGAATGCCTTTTAGGAGAGGGGAGAATCGATCCGGCGAAGGCGCACGCGATCAGGCAAAGCCTCACCCTGATGCGGAAGAGCCTCTTTCACGAGCGCGAGCTTCTCGCCCGGCTCGCGCGCAAGGACTCGCCGCTCGTGCCCGAGGAAAGCCTCATCTACTTCAGCGACCTCTACGATCACGTCGCGAAATTCCTCGGGACGGTCGAGGCCGACCGGGACGCGCTCACGAACCTCGCGCAGCTCACCCTCGCGATATCGGGCAACGAGATGGCCCGCCAGGCGGCGAAGACGAACCGGTCGATGACGCGGCTAACCTTTATCACGACGATCTTCATGCCGCTCACCTTAGTCGCCGGTATCGGCGGCATGTCCGAATGGACCATGATAACCGGGCAGGAAAACTGGAAAGCGTCGTACGCGATTCTCCTTTGCGCGATGGCCCTCATCGGCGTCGCGAACTACCTCGCGCTCAAATGGCTTAACCGAAAGCCGTAAAAGACCGCGATAAACGGAGTCGACATGAAAAAAAAGAACCTTGCTTGCCAAAACGTCATTGCCACCTGTCTCATCATCTTTTTTATCGCGCTCCTCTCGGGCTGCCTCCCCCGCTCAAAGCATCCTGGTCCCATGGGCGAGGAGCTCTCGCTCGGCGCGGACTTCGGGCAATCTCCTACGGACGCGCGCGCGACAACGATCCAAAAGTAGGCGTCGACGACGGCGAAGGCAGCGAAAAAAAACCCCGGAGCGAATCCGGGGTTTGTCATATACGGGAAAAAATCTAGAGCGATGCGCCTCGGCGATCAACGCCAGGCGCCGCGCTCAAGGGCGACGCGGTACGCCGACGTTACTTCTTCCCTGCCTGCA
>DAOPYF010000012.1:22476-34313 GCA_035352735.1 Treponemataceae bacterium
GGCGCCGCGCTCAAGGGCGACGCGGTACGCCGACGTTACTTCTTCCCTGCCTGCACGAGGGTGACGGCCGCGGTCGTGACGATGTCGTCGACGGAGCAGCCGCGCGAGAGGTCGGAGATCGGCTTCGCGAAACCCTGGAGGAAGGGTCCGTACGCGTTGGCGCCCGCAAGGCGCTGAACGAGCTTGTAGCCGATGTTGCCCGCGCCGAGATCGGGGAACACGATGGTGTTCACCCGGCCGGAGATGGGGCTGCCCGGGGCCTTTTTCTGGGTTACCGAGGGCACGAGCGCGGCGTCCGCCTGGAGTTCGCCGTCGAAGACGAAATCGGGCTTGCGGCCGGCGACGAGCTTAACGGCGTCCTGCACGCGAATGACGTTCGCGTCGGTTCCGCCCGATCCTTTGGTCGAGAACGAGAGCATCGCGATGACCGGCTCGGCGCCGATGAACTCGCGGCAGCTTTTAGCCGCGGAGAACGCGATGTCGGCAAGCTGCTCGGAGCTCGGGGTCGGGATAACCGCGCAGTCGGAGAAGATCATAAGGCCGTCGACGCCCCATTTCTTGTCCGTCATCTCCATGACGAAGCACGAAGAGGCGGTTTTGGTGCCCGGAGCGGTACCGATGACGGTGAGCCCCGCGCGCAAAACGTCTGCGGTCGCGTGTTCGGCGCCGCTGACCATCGAGTCGGCGAATCCCTTCGCGACCATCATGGCGCCGAAGCGGAGAACGGCCGACATATCGATCTTGGCCTGTTCGGGGGTCATGCCTTTGGATTTGCGTTTTTCGTAGTATGCGTTGGAAAAGTCGTCAAGGAGGGGCGATTTGGCGGGGTTTATGACGTGAATACCGCCAAGGGAAACGCCTGCAGCCTTGGCTGCCGCGGCAACGGCTGCTTCATCGCCAAGCAAGGTAACCTGGGACGCGATCTTCTCGTCCATGATCTTCCGTGCGGCCTGAATCGTTCTCGGTTCGGTACCCTCGGGAAAAACGAGCTTGTTCTGATAGCTTTTCGCCTTCGCCTTCATGGATTCTACAAAACTCATATTTTGACTCCTTGAAATGGGAAAATAGGTTCAATGACCGATAGCATACTCCCGCAAGGCGTCTTTGAGCAAGTGTTAAACGCTTTTAATGGAGGTAAACCCGCGAAAAACGGCCGTATTTTCCGTTTTTCGCGGGGAGGAGGAAGGGCTAGAGATAGGTTTTCAGCCAGGAGGCGACCTCGGTGCGAACCCGATCGCGGGTCGAGGCGTCGGTCACGAGCTCGTTTCCGTGCGGCGTTGCGTCGAGCGCGATCACCGTTTTCGGTTCGCTGAGCGCGGATTCATAGACCTTTTTCTGCGTGGCGACATAACCTTCGCCCAGATGGTCCTTTAGGCAGTAAATACCCAGGATCGGGGCATGGTGGGCGGGTGGCGAGTAGAGCTCGGACATCCCGAGGAACACGAGCGCCTTGGTCTTGAACGGGACCTTTGCCTCAAGGGACGCGAGCATCTTAATCCCGCCATGGCATCCGCCGACGAAGGCCACGCGCTTGAGGTTCATGCGCTTGCCCCAGCGATCGGTCACCGTGGCATAGTTCTTCTTGAAATCGTCCGCGCCCTTAAACTCGGTCCAACCCATATTGACGACCGCGTAGCCTTTCTTGCTCAGCTCATCGGGGAAATCGCCCCAATCTTCCTTGATCGCCCCTCCGTTATGCGCGAGAAAGACGACCGGAAGCCTACCGCGAGCCTCAGGGATAATCACGCGCATCCCGTCCACGGTACAGTCAACCCGTTCGCCGACGGGGAGCACCCAAACGAATACCGCGCACACGATCGCGGCGGCGCCGACGCCCGCGGCAACGACATACAGCAATGGTTTCATCGTATCCTCCAAAGGTCAGTTTTCATGCCCGGTTTTCTTGAACCCGCCCGCTCTTTTTAGGGCGGGGGGATGCGGGTTCCTACCGTTCGCGGGAAAGCATGCATGTTCCGCATGGACGACACCATGCACAAAATGCAAGAAAACTGGGAAAATCTGCAATTTCTCGCCTTCCTTGACAGACGGGAAAAATCCCTTTAGCTTGAGGGTCACATGAGTACCGTTGGAATCCTTGGGCTCGGACGCTTCGGCAAGTTCTGGGCAACCGTCCTTTCCCACTCGCACGCCGTGTACGGGTTCAACCGGAGCGTCCCGGCGGAGCCGAACTGCGCGCTCGTCAGCCTTGAGGAGCTATGCGCCCTGCCCGTCATCTTTCTCTGCGTCCCGATCCGAACCATGCCCGAGACGCTCAGGAAGATCGCGCCCCTCCTCAGACCCGGGACCCTCGTCGTCGACACCTGCTCGGTGAAGATGGAGCCGGTCCGCTGGATGCGGGAAATCCTCCCCTCAGGCGTCAATATCCTCGCGACGCACCCGATGTTCGGGCCCGAGTCCGCCAAAGAAGGACTTACCGGGCTCCCGATGATGATGCACCCGATCCGGATGGAACCGGCGCAATACGACGAGTGGACCCATTTCTTCCGCTCGCTCGGCATCATGGTCGTCGAGATGACCCCGGAGGAACATGACCGTCAGGCGGCTTTGAGCCAAGCGCTCACCCACATGGTCGGGCGCACGCTCAACGTCATGGGGATCGAGGAAACCCCGATCGGCACCCTGTGGTACCGCAAGCTCCTCGCGATCGCGAAACAGGTTGAGAAGGACTCGCCCGAGCTCTTCTCCGACATGCAAACCCTCAACCCCTACGCCCCGGAGATGCGGCGCTCCTTCGAGGAAGCCTGGCGTCAGGTATGCTCAGGCTTGACCGAGGGCGCCCATCGAGGCTAAAGTACTCAATTATGGTAGACAACAAGGATAACGATCTCCTGGACCTCGACGAAGAGGATTACGATACCGTTCTCGCGCCGGACATCGACTTTACCGGAACGATCCAATTCGCCGAACCCTTCATGATTAAGGGAAAGGTCTCGGGCAAGATCGACGCGACGAGCGACCTGCTCGTCGATACCGGCGCCGAGGTTAAGGCGAACATCAACGCGGCGCGCGTCATCATCAAGGGCTCGGTCACGGGCGACGTTACCGCGACCCAGATGGTTCACGTTTTCAGTTCGGGGAAGCTCAATGGCGACGTTACCGCGCCCGAGGTCATCCTCGAAAGCGGCTGTTTCTTCTCCGGCATCTGCACCATGAATAGGTAAGCGCCATGCAGAAAACCAAACTCATCGCCTCAATTTTCATCCTTTCCGCCATTATTTCCGCCTTTGGCTTCGCCGAAAACAAGGCCGACGCCCTTGAACTCTACCGCGCGGGGAACTATAGCGAATCGATCGACGTCTGCCTCGCGGAGATCCAGGAAAACCCGCAGAACCTCGAAAGCCACGTCGTGCTGTGCTGGTCGCTCGTCCAGGCGAAACGCTACGACGAGGCGGATACCTGGGCCGAAAAGGGACGCGCGATCTCCAAATACGATCCCCGCATCATCGAAATCCAAGCGGAAGCGAAGTACTACCGCGGGCAAAACGAGCAATCGCTCAAGCTCTTCCAGGAATACATCTCCTACGCCCCGAACGGCAGCCGAATCGCGCCGGTCTACTATTATATGGGCGAACTCTACCTCCGCATGGCGAAATATCGGCACGCGGACATGGCATTCTCCGCGGCCCTCCAGCTCGAAAACCTCAACGCCGAATGGTGGGTCAGGCTTGGGTACGCGCGCGAAATGGCCAAGGATTATCGGTACGCGCTCGTGGCCTATAACAAGGCGCTCGAGCTCAACGCGAACCTCCAGGACGCGATCAGGGGCAAGGAACGCGTTTCCGGCCAATTCTAGGACGATAGCGCCGATCCATGCTCACCGTCCGCTTTGATACCCTCGGCTGCAAGCTCAACCAGATCGAAACCGAATCCCTCGCGCATGCGTTCAGGGAAGCGGGATTTCAGGTTGAAGATCGCGCAGTATACCTACCGGTAGGTATAGAAAGCGAGGAAACTCAGTCGGGCAATGATCCAAAAACGATCGATCATGACGAAGCGTCACGCTCCAACGACGCGCAGACGCCGGTATACCGCACCGTCGGCCCGGATCCCGAACTATGCGTCGTCAACACCTGTACGGTGACCGGAAAGGCCGAGCAAAAGGCCCGCAGGCTCATCAGAATGCTCCTCAGGGCATACCCCAGCGCGACGGTCCTCGTTACCGGCTGCTACGCGGAGGTCGAGGAACCCGCGATCCGCTCGATCGACCCGCGCGTCGCGGTCTTTCCCGGCTCGCGAAAAGGATCCCTCGCCGACCTTCCTCGGTTTCTCATGGAAAGTACGACAAACGCGACAAAGGCGCCTGATTCCCAAGACAGCGCCGTCGCGGCACAAGTCCGCGCGTTTTGCCTCACGCACGCAGCCGCGCAAAAAACAGAACCGGCCGCAGCAAGAGCCGCGCCCGCTGCCCCATCAACGCCGCCGAACGCGCCAGAAATCCCCGAGACCTTCAAGCTCTCAACCGACGATTTTCTCTTCCACTCGCGGGCCTCGATCAAGATACAGGACGGCTGCGACAACCGCTGCGCCTATTGCCGCATCAGGCTCGCGCGCGGGAAGGCTGTTTCGCTCGACCGGGACGAGGTGATCGCGCGGGTCAAAAAGATCGAGGAAGCGGGCTGGGGCGAGGTGGTCTTAAGCGGGGTAAACCTTTCGCAGTACCGCTCATCGGGCGGAGACTTCGCCGACCTTCTCGAGCGCCTCATCGCGGCAACCGAGCGCATCGCGATCCGCATCGGGAGCCTCTATCCCGAGCGGGTCGACGAGGCCATCCTTCCCGCGCTCGCGAGCGCTCGCATCCTCCCCCATTTTCACCTTTCGGTGCAATCGGGAAGCGACCGGATACTCAAGGCGATGCGCCGCCCCTACGCGGCGGACGCCGTGTACCGAGCGGCCGAGCGCCTTCGCTCGATCAAGGAAAACCCCTTTCTCGCCTGCGACATCATCACGGGCTTCCCGGGCGAGACCGACGAGGACTTCGCGCAAACGCTCAAGCTTTGCTCAGAGGTAGGCTTTGCCGCGATCCACGCCTTTCCCTTCTCCCCCCGCCCCGGAACCGAGGCATGGGGGATGCGCCCGCGGGTCCCCGAGCGCGTCGCGGGCGAGCGCGTCGCGGCCCTCACCGCCCTCGCGGAGCTAAACCACCGCGCGTACGCGGAATACTGGGTCGGCAGGACGGTTTCGGCCGTCGCGGAGGAGTGCGCCCCGGGAGAGCCCGTCACCGCGGTAACCGAGAACTACCTTTCGGTCGCGCTTGATGCTGATATGGCGGATATACCCCGAGGAAAGCGCATCGCGGTTAGAATAACCGGCGTCGGCAAGGCAGAGTTGGCGCGCTGACCCCAATTCGTCTTATACTCAAAGGAGACGGCAACCCGTTTTTCGGTTGCTGCTATCATCGTGCAGAAATAATGGGGCATTGACGGAGGCCCGGGGATATGAAACGACGACTCAAGCTGGCTCTTCTCTCCCTTTCGATCGCGATGCTGACGGTATCCTGCCGGCAGCTTTTCACCACCTCAATGGGCTCTTCCCTGGCAAGGGATAAGGTGAACATTCCCTCAAGCACCTCCGTGGGGGACCTCGTCGACATCGCGAACAGCGACAACGCCTCCGACCCCGGCGTCGCAAAGGAAGTCCTCGGCGTTTTGGCGGGTAAGGATCCGGCAAGCATCCTTGCGCTCTCGACCGCAGACAAGGCCGCGATCCTCAACCTCGCCCCCTCAGCCGCGGTGGATATGGGCACGATTACCGATCTCGCCAAGAAAGCGCAAGCCTCCGACAGCGATACTAACTCCCTCATCACCCAGGCCTTTGACTCGTTCGATTCCTCGGTAGACCTCACGGCAGTCGAGGTTCTCCTCACCGATACGGAAACCCTCCAGACCGCGCCGGTCGACTCGCTCATCCTCGCCTCCTCGGTCGTCCTCGCCGACGTCGCCTCAGACATCGGGGAAGGCGGAAGCGATAAGGTTATGGACATCATGGCGAATCCCTCGACGCTCGCGACCTCGGGCCTTTCCGCCGAACAGCAGGCGCGCATGCAGACGATCATCGACGCCACGGCGGTCCTCGATACCCGCCCCGAGTCCGACGGCGTCATGATCGGCGATTTCAAGGTGATGGACTTCTTGAGAGGTAAAAAGTCATGAGTCCGATTCGATTCCATCATTGCCTCGCGACGCAGGCGGCGCTCGCGCTTTTTACGCTCCTGTGCGCCGCGAGCCTCAACGCCCAGTCGTTCACCTTCGAGCCGATCGCGCCGAGAATCGTGTCCCCGGGGCTTGAAGGCTCAGGCGGCGCGTATAGCGCGGTCGCGGAGGGCTTCGACACCCTTTCGACCAATCCCGCGGCCCTCGCGTTCGTCGATCGGG
This sequence comes from Treponemataceae bacterium, assembly GCA_035352735.1. GTDB lineage: Bacteria > Spirochaetota > Spirochaetia > Treponematales > Treponemataceae > Teretinema. The sequence goes on from DAOPYF010000012.1 coordinate 28,869, forward strand.
AATGGTCCTTCACGCGGCTCGCGTGCGAGGTATCGGGACCCCTGTTCGACATCCCCTCGGTTTTCGAGGCGGATGACATGACGACCGGCATCCTCGACCTCGTCAAGGAAAATAACGGCGTCTTCATCGGCGCGAACATGACCGGCCCGATCGCCTTCGGAAAGGTCGATCGGAACTTCGGCTTCGGGGTCTTCAATCGATCCATGACGAGCGTCAACGTACCGTCAATCACGAAGGCCAAGCTCATCGCCGGCGAGGAGCTCCTGTTCGTCGGCGGGTATGGGCTCGTACTCTACGAGAAGGGCCCCCATACCGTATCGGGCGGGCTTCAGCTCAAGGGTTTTTTCCAGAGTTTCGTCTACGAGGACGACACCGCGATCCAAGTACTCAATACCTTCACGAACTTCGACACCAACGGAATCCCCGCCGTCCTCTCGACGGGATTCGGGGTCGACGTCGGCGCGATCTATCGGTATGACAAAAGCCTCAGCGCGGCCATCTCCTGCAAAGACCTCTACACCCCCGTTTTCTCCACGCGCTACGCGAATTACGGCGACTTTCTGAAAGGCGATCCCGACTCCGATACCGACTATGACCGCCTCACCCCGAACCTCACCCTCGGTACCGCGTACGAGATCCCGCTCCCCGTGCACTGGACGACCATTACCCGCTGGAACGTCATGCTCGATTGGCGAGACGCGCTTTCCGTCTTTAGGACCGTCCACCGCAATACGGTCCTGAACTTCGCGATCGGCAGCGAGGTCCAGCTTCTCGATATCGTCTATTTCCGCGCGGGAATTCGGGACGCCTACCTTTCGGCGGGGCTCGGGCTCGATTTGAACGCGTTCAAGATCGACTTCGCGATGTACGGCACCGAGCTTGGCCTCGAGCCAGGGGACCGTCCCCTCCTCAATATCGCGTTATCCACCGCGTTCCAATACTGATCCCGGCACCTTTTTGCCTTCTGTTGACAAAACCCCGGGATTACTATAATTTGGTTACCGTTATCCAACGATAGCGGGCCATTAGCTCAGTAGGTAGAGCAACGCCCTTTTAAGGCGTGGGTCGCTGGTTCGAATCCAGCATGGCTCAAAATGAAGGAATCCGATGAGGGTTCCTTTTTTTTAGCTCTGACGGATTTACGCCGGAAGGCGTCATCCAGCATGGCTCGAAAGGTCCCGTCGCTGGATGTATGTTCGCGCGAAAACTACCGCCAAAAGTCATACAATATTCGCGACTATCTCTATTAGCAGGTTGTGGAATAATCTAAGCAGATTTAGACTTATTAGAGATTACAGAGCATTTCCGAAGCAAAAATGTGATGAGCGAAACGGGTGTAACGGCGAATTAAAAACCGCACACATCTAAAAAGCGATCTCTCTATCGGGAATACCTATGACAACAATTCAGCGTTACCTATCGTACAACTTGAGAATGCAACGGAACGAGTGTGGCCTGACGCAGGCGGGACTCGCGGAGAAGGTTGGGACCTCTGGAAATTACATCGCGCAAATCGAGCGCGGCGAGAAGTATCCATCGCCCGGCATGATCGATCGGATCGCCCGAGCGCTCGACATCGATCCGTCGCGGCTTTTCGCGCAGGGTGGCGAGCCGGCTCTCATGCAAGAAAACGCGCCAGACGCGAATTATGAGCCGTTGCCCGGCGAATGAAGATTGTACGAACGCGCGAGGTATGGTATAGTACAAAGACATATTTCAAGAGGAGACATCGTTACCATGAACAAATCAGAACTGATTGACGCGATCGCCGAAGAAACCGGCTTAACCAAGAAGGACAGCGAAGCCGCGCTCAAGGCATTTACCACCACCGTTGGCAAAGAGCTCAAGAAGGGTGGCAACGTCCAGCTCATCGGATTCGGAACCTTCGAGGTTGGCAAGCGTGCCGCGCGCATGGGCCGCAATCCCAAGACCGGCGAAAACATCAAGATCAAGGCGTCCAAGAACCCGAAGTTCAAGGCAGGCAAGGCCCTCAAGGACCTCGTCAACAAGAAGTAAGGACGATATCCCCGGAGGGTTCTCTTCGGGCTACGTTCCAGAGCTTCGCGCTCTAAGGCCGGATTGGCGAGCGGGTCTAAGCCCGAATTTGCCGACTCCGGTCTTTTTTTATGCTCGCCCGGCGCGCACGGCGCGGAGTTCCCGGCCGCGCTGAATTATTTGCGCTACTTTATCACCCTTTCCCATCTTTTTTCTTGACAGCACGCCGGTACACGCAGTTATACTGTACAAAATCCCGCGTAACCGTAAAAGTCATCAAGTATATCCGTACAACCTAAGGAGCCTTCTATGCTGATGGCTGAACAGCCTCTGTTTGGCACCGATGCCCATTCGGGCGTCTTTGACGACGTCCCAATTCCCGTCGCGTTGATCGACTCGAACGCGCAAGCGGTTTTGTATATGAACGATACCTTTTGCACGATGCTCGGCCGCACGCGAAATGAGCTCATCGGCGTCAGTTGGGAAACGTTCACCCATCCAGAGGACATCGAGCGAACCAACCAGGCGCTCGAGCCGTTCTTGGCCGGCGAGACCGATAAGCTATCCCACGATAAACGCTACATAACGAAAGACGGGCACGTCATCTGGGCGAACCTCACGATATTCCGCCAGCACTCGAGCGGCCCCGTCGGGTTTCACATCGTGATCGCGAATAACATCACGGCGCTCAAGAAAAAGGAAGCCCTGCTCCACTCGCGCACCGTGGACCTCATGCAAACGCGCGAGGCCATCTTCAGCTCGATGGCCATCCTTTCGGAATTTCGGGACCGCGAGACCGGCGAGCACATCCTCAGGACTCGGCTCTACGTCAAGCTTCTCCTTGAAAACCTACCCGGCGAGCGGCCGTTCTCGAACCGCGCGATCTCGCTCATCTCGAGCTCGGCGATCCTTCACGACATCGGCAAGGTCGGCATTCCCGACACGATACTCCTCAAGCCGGGAAAGCTTACCCCGGACGAGTTCGAGGTCATGAAAACGCACACGACTATCGGCGCGCGGGCGATCTCGCGTACCCAAAAGTCGATGAATAACGATTCATTCCTCCTGTTCGCGAAGGAGATCGCGGAAGCCCACCATGAACGGTGGGACGGCACGGGCTATCCCTACGGGCTTTCCGGCACCGAGATCCCGCTGACGGCCCGCGTCATGGCGATCGCCGACATGTACGACGCGCTCCGCTCGGACCGCCCCTACAAGGAAGCGTCCACCCATGGCATGGCCGTTGACACCATCATGAACGAGGCCGGAACCCATTTCGACCCGACGGTCACCGGGGTTTTCTGGGATCTCAAGGACGAGTTTGAGCGCATCGCGTCTACCGAGAAAGTGCACCTTGAGCGCGAGCTCGAGGAATCGCCCGTCGTCCTTTTTGACTGACGCCGTCGCGGGGAGGTTCGGCTCGTTTTTTGTATTGCGAATCCCCCGAATACCGCCTATACTGGCAATGGAGATTTCAAAAGGAGGAATTCATGGCAGTAAAGGCAATGGATTTATTCGAAGCGTACACCCAAAACAAGCTTCCTTTGGACGAAGGCTATATCGTTACTTCATTTTTCAAGAGTGACTCTTCGTACAGCATTTACGAGATCGTCTCCTATTCCGCGGTGAAAGATATCTATGTATCCGGAAATGGAATCACCTTCCAAACGAACGGAAAGAAACTCTATGTCCTCGTAGAGCCGCCGACCTATAACCACCGGACGATCGAGCCCTATTGCCGCGCCGAGGGTTTTCAGATTCCGCTCCGCTTCAGCGAGGCGAACATCATCACCGCGAAGAACCAGGCGAAGATCATCTATAACAAAGAGGCCCAGCAGGCGATCTCGGCGTTTACCATCCTGAAGCCCGAGGGAATCAACTTCGCGTTCATCTTCTTCTCCTTGCCCGGTGTATTCGATTCCATCGAGCTCTTCTTCTCGAAGACGCTCCACGCCGAGGCGGGACTGCCCCAGGTCGACGCCGCGAAGGCCGCGAAGGCGATCGGCAAGCTCGCGTCGGAGACGCTTACCTGGCCCAAAGACCGGGAATGAGGCGGCTCCTCGCCGTATACGGGCTCAAAACCCGCGATTACGGCTATCTTCCGAATTTCTACCCAACCGCAAGGCTTATCGAAGCGTGCGAAAACCGGAGCATCCCGCTCCGGTTTTTGTTTCCTGAGGACATTCGGGAATTCCTTTCACGCTCGGCAACGTCCACCGAATCCGCGCGCCTGCCTTCCTCGAGCGACTTTCCGCCCGAGGACACGGTCTGTCTCGTTCGCGGCGCCGTCGGGCCCGACTCAATCAGCCTCCTTGAATCGCGCGGGTACCGCTGCGTTAACCCTTCCGGCGCGACGGGACTCGCGAACGATAAGCTCGAGACCGCCCGGTTTCTCGAGCGCGGGGGCTTTCCGACGCCGCGCACCGCGAGCCTTGCCGACCTCGGCTCAGCGTTCGCGCAGGCGGACTACCCCCTCGTCGCCAAGCCCCGTCACGGAAGCCGGGGCGCCGGGGTGTGCCTCGTCGCGACCGAACGCGAGGCACGTTGCCGCGCGCGAAAGATCCTTCAGGGAAACGACGAGTGGATCTTTCAGGAATACGTCGCGGCGTCCCGCGGCCGCGACCTGAGGGCCTTCTTCGCCTCAGGGGAGATACTCGCCTGCGTCGAGCGAGTCGCCCCAGACGGGGACTTGGTCTCGAACGCGGCTCTCGGCGGCGCCATGAGGGAACCCTCTTTCGGGCCGACCCTCGGCGAGCCCTGGAACGGCATGGTTCGCGCGATCGCCTGCCGCGCGGGGCTTTGGTACGGAACCGTCGATTTTCTCTATCGCGATGACGCGGAATGCCAAGCGATGTCGGGTAAGGATCGCGCGCTCGACCTTACCGTCTGCGAGATCAACGCGGCGCCCGGCTTCGAGGCACTCGAGGCCGCGACCGGGATCGACATCGCAGGCGCCCTAATCGATCGACTCATCGCCGACTTTCCGTAACGGCGACTTGCCGTTCCCGGAGTTTTTTTTCAGCGCACGAGAAAAGATACTTGCAATTCATAACCGAATACGGTAAAAAGAAAGCGCAAACGATTGCGCAAACGATTGCGTTTGTGCACCACCCTAGTATTGGGAGAAAAACATGCGCAGAAAAACATCAAGTCTCGAACGGTTCATGCTCTTTTTCGGTCGGCAGTATCCGCTGAACTTCGGCTTTCAGGTGACGATATCCGGCACCCTCAACCCGGAAAAGGCGCACTCGGTCCTCGTCACGCTATCCAAACGCCACTCGATCCTTTTTGCCCATCAGGAATACACGGTCGGCAAGCAGATGGATCTCGTGTTCGATCGTGTCCCGGACTTCCCGATCACGCAGCGAACCGAAAGCGGCCCCTGGGAGCAGATACTCCTTTCCTGCATGGTTCGCGCGTTTGATCCCTTCACCGGCCCCCTTTTCAGCC
>DAOPYF010000013.1:0-33439 GCA_035352735.1 Treponemataceae bacterium
ATCCCATCACGATGATATGGAGCCCCGCGGCGAGCCAGTACGCGAAGATGATGAGACGCCTGAGCGCGGGAAGGATGTCGAGCGATTCCTGCAGCTCGTTGAAGATGCGCCCGACCTTAAGGAGCTTGAGGAGGGAGAGCGACTGGAGGATGACGAACGCGAGGTACGCCGATGGGTCCGTCGGGATGCCGCCGAAGGCCGCGATGATGACGATCTCGAACGGGATCGCCGAAATCACGTCGATCGCGAACCAGCTTTTTAGGTAAAAGCGCCGGATCTCCGGGAAGGTCTCGATCCGCACGTGTCCAAGCTTCACCTTCGTCACGAGGTTAAAGCCGATGTCCGCGACGAAGAGGAGGTTGAGGAAATAATAGAATGCGCTTGGCGAGAAGGTCCTGAAGATCACCCGGAAGGTGATGATGAAAAGGAACGCGAGGATCGCGCACAGGATAAGGATATTCCATGCGACGCGAATCGGGTTATTGTGTTCGAGTGGACTCATGCTTCCTTATCGGCAGTTCTCCCGGGGAAGTAAAACGGGTTTAGAAACGGCCGAACATGGTGTAGACTCGTACGTATCAGGGGGTGAAACCTATGGTTACCGCTTGCCCAAAATGCGGCTATTCAAATAACGGCATCGATACTAGATGCGCGAACTGCAGTTTCCCGCTTCCGGAGGACGAAGGCCCCGTGCGGAGGCGCAGGCGTTTTACTTTTACCGTCGTGCACTTCGGGATCCTCGTCCTTGTCCTCGGCGTCAGCTGCTACATGATCTGGGGTGCCGGTAACTGGACAACGCCCGATAACAACAACGATTTCTCCGTTCCCGAAACCCCGGATCCCGCGCTTGCCTCCGTGGACGATCCCCAGACCGCCTGGATCATGATGTGCGATTTCATGCGGGAAAAGGTGCGGACTCCCGGCCTCGCAAGCTTCCCGGAGCTCGGGGTTGAGCGGACCCACGCGATCAAGAAATCCGGCTCGACCTACGTGGTTTGCGGCTACGTCGACTATGAGGGCGACTCGAACGCGACCGTCCGGCGCTATTTTAAAGGCGAGGTGACGCAGCTCCGTGTCGGAAGCTGGCGGCTCGATTCCTGGGAAATTGGGCGATGGGATTCGATGGCGCAGTATTTCGCTGAATAGCGGTTATTGCCATACTCCCTGTCATTATTCCTTTTCTCCTATTGCTATTAAAACAGTAGTATGCTATAAAATAGATAGCGCGCTACAAAATCAGAAGCATTAAGGAGAAGTCTATGCCAGTAATCAACATTTCTATCCACCGGGTCGACGACCGAATCAAGACCGACCTCATCCGCACCGTTACCGATGCCGCCGTCAAGGCGACCGGCGTTCCCGAGCAGGCGTTTACCGTGTTCATCGACGAGCACGATGGGATGAATATCGGGCTTGGCGGGAAAACCTACAAGGAGGTAAAGGAAGCCCGCGAAAGGGCGTCCTAAGCCGCCTATCCGCGGGACGCTTTTCAACGCGGGGCGTCTCGCGGTATCATCCGGGTATGGCTATACCCAAACCGGGAAAAAAGGTTCGCGGTTCCGACTCGGGAACCCCGATGAACGCGCTGTTCGATCTCTTGGGAAGGCGCTGGGCGCTTGGGATCCTGTGGAATCTCGGCGATGGTCCGGCAACCTTCCGCGATCTCCAGGAGCGTTGCGGGGGCGTCTCTCCCTCCATCCTCAACGGCAGGATCAAGGAACTCAAGGATTCGGGGATCATCGAGCGGACCCTCGAGGGCTACGCGCTCACCCCGCGCGGGCGCGAGCTCCGCGAGATCATAGTGCCGATCGGAAAATGGGCGATCCATTGGTCGGACGAGGTCTTTCACTACAAGAAACCCGGCTCGGAGCGCGTGATCAACGATACCTTCAAGGCCGACCCGGAGGCCGAGGCGTGACGCGCGATCGCCCGGAGCCTGACGTCGCCGAACTCGTGCGCCTCCTCGAGTCGTCGCGCCACTGCGTGGCCTTTACCGGTGCGGGAGTGAGTACCCTATCCGGGATCAGGGACTTTCGCGGGAAGAACGGCCTCTACAAAACCCAGGACGCCGACCGGATGTTCGACATCGACGTGTTTCGGCGCGATCCCTCGGTGTATTATTCCATGGCCCGCGACTTCATCTACGGGCTCGACGATAAGGAACCCTCCGTCGTGCACCATGCCCTCGCGCTCCTCGAGTCGCGGGGGATTCTCAAGGCGCTGATCACCCAGAACATCGACCTCCTCCACCAGAAGGCGGGAAGCTCGCGCGTGATCGAGGTCCACGGAAGCCCTTCCATGCATCGCTGCGTGCGCTGCGGGGAGGCGGTCCCGTTCGCCCGCGTCGCGCCGGTCGCACGATCGGGCGCGGTGCCGCGCTGCGCCTCGTGCGGCGGCGCGCTCAAGCCCGACATCGTCTTTTTCGGGGAGGCGTTGCCCGAGCGCGCCATCGCCGATGCGGTCGCGGAGTCTCGGAAGGCCGACCTCATGCTCGTGCTCGGCTCGAGCCTCGTCGTCTATCCCGCCGCGTCCCTGCCCGAGCTTACCGCGGACGCGGGCGGCGCGCTCGTCATCGTGAACGATCAGCCCACCCACCTCGACGGCCGCGCGCGGCTTCGCTTTGGCGATCTCGGCGCGACCTTCGACGCGCTCATGGCAGCCCTCATCCCGTGACGCCCTTCCTTTCATTCGCGCCGCTTCACGGCGTCACGAACCGCGTGTTCCGCGCCGCGTACTTCGCCCATTTCTCGGGCTTCGACGAGGCCTTCGCTCCCTTCATCCTCGCCGTCCCGACCGCGCGCATGAAGGGAAGCCATTTTAAGGATCTCGTCCCCGACCCGCGAACCGGCCTTCCGCTCGTGCCGCAACTGCTCGGCGCGGAGCCCGAGGGCTTTCTCGATTGCTCGCGCGCGATCGCGGGGATGGGTTACGGTGAGGTGAATTGGAATCTCGGCTGCCCGTACCCGATGGTCGCGAAGAAGGGGAGGGGCTCGGGGCTCCTTCCCCATCCCGACCGCATCGATCGCTTCCTTGACGCGGTGTGCCCCCGGCTCCCGCTTGATCTTTCTGTCAAGCTCAGGCTCGGGCGCGCCGACCCCGCAGAAATTATCGCGCTCATGCCGGTGCTCAACCGGTATCCCCTCAAGCGGGTCATCATCCATCCGCGGCTCGGTATCCAGATGTACAAGGGCTCGGTCGACCTCGAGGGCTTTTCGCGCGCCGCTTCGGTAAGCGATCATCCCGTCGGCTATAACGGCGACATCGCTGATCTAACCGCGTTTGGGGAACTTTCCGCGCGGTTTCCCGACGTGAGCGAATGGATGCTCGGGCGCGGCGCCCTGTGGGATCCCTTCCTTCCCGCGCGCATCAAGGGCCTTCCCCTTCCCGACGACCCGACGGAAACCCTGCGCGCATTTCACGACGAGCTTTTCGCCGCGTACCGCGAAGTCCTTTGCGGGCCCGCGCACGCGCTCGACAAGATGAAGGAGGTTTGGTCCTATCTCGGGCACTCCTTCCCGCGGGGAAGCCGCGAGCTCGACGGCATCGCGCGGGCAAAATCGATCGACGAGTATTCGCGCGCGGCCCAGGCCCTTTTCGGGAGGAAAAGCACTATACTTTGACCCGAGGGTATGAGTGCATGAACATACTGGGAATTTCGGGTAGTCCGCACAAGAACGGAAACACGGCATACGCGGTCGAGTACGCGCTCGACATCATGGCGCGCGACGGGCACACCGTTCGGTACGTTTCCCTCGGGGACAAGCGGATCAATCCCTGCATCGGCTGCTGGCAATGCCGGACGAACCGGCGATGCGCGCACGAGGACGACATGACCGAGATATACCATTCGCTCCGGTGGTGCGACGCCCTGATCCTTGGCTCGCCGGTGTGCTTCGGGATGGTGTCCGGCCAGCTCAAGACGATGATGGACCGCTGCGTCGCGTTGAGGCCCGCCTGGCACGAGGAGCTCGAGCTCGCGGGCAAGGTCGGCTGCGGCATCGCGTGCGGGGGATTCCGGAACGGCGGGCTCGAGACGACGCTCGCGAACATCCAAACCTTTTTGCTCCAGCAGGGGATGACCGTGATCAACGACGGCTTCGGGTATAGCCACGCCGGCGGCACCATCCTCGGCGACGCGCGCGAGGACACGCTCGGGCTCGAGACGATCGCGAACATGATGGCGCACCTCAAGGGCGCCCTTATGCGCCGTCCGTAGCGCGATTAAAACGGAATACCGTGCTATAGTGTCCCTATGCGCTTCCTGCCGGCTTTGTATCCCATCATTCCCCTCGTCGGTATGCTCGTCTACCACACGCTTCTCGTCTATGGGCTGACGAAGGACCGGCGGTATTGCAGTAGGCCCTATATCGTGATCCTCGGCGTTTTCGAGCTGATCCTCGCGAGCATCCTCCTCGCGACCGTCGTGCAAAATCGGAGGATCGTTTGGTTTTGGGATACGACCTTGATGACGGCTCGTTTCGCGCTGTGCCCGCTGTGGGTTTGGTTTACCCTCGAGATGAGCGGCTTGAAGCCAGCCCGGCTCAGCCCGCGCCTCTCCGCCGGGTTACTCGCCTTGCCGCTTGTGCTCGCGACCGCCGCGGCCTTTTCCGACCCCGTCCTCCACTGGTATTGGGCTTCCTTCTCGTTCGAGGGAAGGATGCTCGTCGCGCGGCGGTCAGCGCTCAGCGCCGCGTGCATGGCGTATTGCCAGACCCTCGTATGGGTCGGGCTCGCGGCGTTCATCGTCGGGATTCGCCGGCATTACGGGCGCGAGCGCGTCAGGCTCATTCTTTTCTTCGTCTGCTTTACCTTGATCTTCGCGGGCGATACCCTGTGGCGGCTCAGCGTCCCGCTACCCGTCGTGGCGAACGCGCTATGCTTCGCGCTGACCGTCGCGTCATTCGTGATGGCGACCTCGGTCGCGTTCATCGGTTTTCCCCGCGCGCGCGAGCCCGTTTCCGCGGGTAGCGGACCCTTGGGAGCCGTAGGCGGTAATCCTGAACCGAAGGGCGAGGGTCGGGTCGCGGAACCCGGGTCGATGGGAAAGCAGCGAAGCGCCGAGGAGGTTCTCGCGGAGATCCCCGAGCTCTCGGCGCGCCAGAGAGAGATCGCCTCGCTCGTCGTCGCGGGAACGACCTATCGGGTTATCGCGGAACGATTTGGGTGCGCGGAGCGGACGGTGAAATATCATATGGGCGAGATCCTCGACAAATGCGGGCTCGAGACGCGCGAGCAGCTCATCGCGTGGGTCGCCGTCCGCCGAACCCAGCCGCGCTAACCTTCGTCCTTTCTGATTCGCGCTTACGCCTCGGCGGCGATATAGGCGCACACCTTATCGATCTTCTTGATCGCGAGCTGCTCGATCGCGCGCTGGAACTCGTATTGCCTCGCTTTCTTCCGGACGAGGTCGACGAAGAAATCGCGGATGCACGCCGCGTCTGCGCAGCCGCGAAGACCCTCCGGGGGCGGTTCGTCCGCTATCGCCTCGACCATCTTCTTGATCCCGGCGAGTTCCTGCCCGAGGAGCGCGGAATTCTGGAGGAACACGTACTCGGTAACCTTTTCCCTTCGATGCTTTTCCTCGAGAAACCGGCCCCATGCGGCGATGTCGTCCTCGAGGTCCTCAAGCTCCGCAATGAGTATCTTCGTGAAGAGTCTCAGCCTTTCGCTCATCTTCGCCCTCGCTCCTCCCTCTCACCGTAAGTGTAGTCCTTCGGGTAAGGCGGCGGCAAATCCCGCGGGGAGAAAAAAGCGCGCGTTGCCTAGGGATGCGGTTTTTCCGCTTGAGCGGCGGCGACGGTCGCGGACGGCTCTTGCTCGTTCTCTATGAGAATGACGCCGGTGATCCGGCTCAAGTGCGAGCCGACCGAGGTTCCCGCGCCGAGGTTTAGCGTAGACACGACGACGCGGTTGATGAGCCTGATCCGCTCGCCGAAGGGCGCCTTTTCCCGGTAGCCGAAGGTCTCGTGGATCGCGTAGGGAACGCCGTCGACCGAGCCGAGGTAGAGCATGATGTGGCCGGGAAGGCGGAGAAGCGTCGCGGCGGGCTTTGCCCGCTCGGTAAGGATGGCCGCGCGCGCGACTTGGTCGCTTCCGGCAATCTCGGCGAAGCCGCGAAGGGGAACGCCCGCTTTCGCCTGCTTAGTCGAGTTTCGCGGAAGCGCGACGCCGGTCGTCGCGAATACCTCGCAGAGAAATTGCGAGCAGTCTTGCTCGCCGAATGAGCCTCCCCATCCGTAAGGCGCGTTGAGGAGCTTGAACGCCTCCTCGTATATCGAGCGCGGCGTGCAGGGGAGAAATCCCTCGACGACCGCGTCGCGCGATACCCAGAGGATGCGCTCCGTGAGTCGTCCGTTTTCGTCCCGATCAGGCATCGAAACGGGAATTACCGATGAGCTCGCATCGGGTGCCGCGGCCGGTGCCGTCGCAGTGCCTTCCTCCGCTTGCGCGGCGAGGAGTCCCGTCCCCATGCGGACCGCATACGCGAAGCGCGTGCGCCCGGGGTTATCCCAGAGGTCCGCCTTCGCGGAGATCACCGTGAGCGCGTCCTTTCTTTCGTACCGCGCGAGAAAATCGTCCCGCGTCGCGATCGCGGCGCTTTCCGACCGAAGCCAGCCAGTGGCCTTCTCCGTCGCGACGAAGAGCCACGCGCGGTCGCTCGTTTCCGCCTGGACGACGAGCGCGGTGCCCGCCTCGAGGCTGCTCGCTTGGATGTTGTCTATGTAAGGATCGCGCGGACCGTCGTACAGGGGCTCGTCGGTCGGGAGCACGCGGAGGTCAGTCTGTCGCGCGAGAAAACCGTATTGGGCCCTGTCGCCAAGGATCTCGCTCGCGGCGATGGCGTCCCGAATCGGCGCGAGAAAACGGTTCCCGACCCGCCGCCCGCTTCGGTCATAGACCTTGAGGCTCGCGATCCAGGAAACGGAATCTTCCATATCCTTCCGCGTTTCCTCAAGGAGCTTCGGTTCCCACGCGGCGAGGTCGCGGGTGAGTTTTCGCTCGATGACCGCGCGGTTGAAGGCGGCGATCCCCGGTCCGTCGAGGATCGGCGCGTCCGGGGCCGGATGCCGCGAGATCCAGTATCCGGGGGTGTTCATCGCGGCCGCGGTGCCTGGAAGGAGGGTGTCGCTTCCGGGGTAGAGCCTTCGCGCGGGGAAAGACGCGCAACTCGAGAGTAGGGTAACGGCGACGACGAAAAACGCGACGACCGTTAATGGCGCGCTCGGCTTTGCGAAGAATGATGCGGAGGCTTGGGCGCGATCCCGCGTTCGCGCTGAAAGGTATTCGGTTCTCACTATCATGCGCGCTCGCCCTCTTCCGCCTTTCGCGGATGAATCGGCAGCTCAATGCGGAAGATGACCGGGTCGACCGAAACGAGCGAGAGCGTGCCGCCGTGGTGGTTCTCGACGATGTCGCGGCAGATGTTCAGCCCAAGCCCGGTGCCCACGCGCGCCTTCTTCGTCGTGAAGAAAAGGTCAAAGACCTGGTTGCGATTTTCTGCCGGAATCGGGACCCCGTTAATCTCGATCTCGCACCAGAGTCCCTTTCCGGTCGATCCCGTGCGTATCGTGATGATCCCCGCGCCTTGCCCTGCCGCGCCTCGTTCGCGGATCGCGTAGCACGCGTTCGCGAGGATGTTGAGCAAAACCTGGTTGATCTCGCCCTTCTGGGCGTAGATGAGCGGGACCTCGCCGAAGTCCCGTTGGATGCCGATGGATCCCTTGAGCTCGTAGCGCATGATGTCGATCGTCGCGTCGATGCCCGCGTAGAGGTTGTACGGCTCGAAGGGCGAGTCGATCCGTTCCTCGCGGGAGAAGGAAAGGAGCGAACGGACCACGCCCTCGATGCGCTCGAGACCCTCGGTGATGCCGCCCGCGATCGCGATGATCTCCCTCGTGTCTTCGTCTGCGCGGTCGCCCGCGGTTCGCTCGACTAGTCGGGTAAGCGAGCGCGCGTCGCTTTTGAGATACCCGACGGGATTGTTGATCTCGTGCGCGAGGCCCGCCGTGATTCGGCCGACCGTCGCGAGCTTTTCCCGATTGATCAGCTCCTGCCTGATCGCCTCCATCTCCCGCTCGAGCTTCGTCCGGTCGGTGATGTCCTCAAGCATGATGAGGCTTCCGTTCGCCGCCGGCGCGGAAGGTTGTACCGTCCATGAGACGACGCGCCCGTTCCAGTCAAGGGTTCCCGATTTCGTAAAGCGCCGATCCACGCCGGGGATGAAGCCGGCCGCGTCGAGGATCGCGGTGATCGACGGGAAGTCGGCGCCGCGATGACCGACCGAAACCGTGTCGAGGCCGAGGAGTTCGTCGGCCTTCAGGTTGTGGTCGACGATCCAGCCCTTCGAGTCGAGCGCGATGATGCCGACGGGGAGTTCCTGCATGAGCACGCTCCGCGCGACCGGCAGGATCCACAGGAGCTTGTGGAGGTAGATGCCGGCGAGGAAGCACATCGCCGAAAGCGCGTAGCCGATCGGCGTAAAGTCCTTCTCGAGGCCGGGCATGACGCCGGTCAGGTTGATGAGGTTCGTGACGCCCGGCATGATCGATCCCGCGAGGATCCAGAGGGATTGGCGGTAATAGAGCCGCTGCCCGGAGAAGAACGACCTGATGACCATGAGGCTTCCGAAACCGATAAGGCCCCAGGCGTACGCGACGTACATCCAGAAAAGCGGGCCGTGCTCGGGCCTCATGACCGAAAGCCCGTCCGACGCGCGGAAGATAATCCTCGTCCAGAGGAGGCCGTGCAACTCGTTGGTGAAGACGACGGCGAGCGCGGTAAGGGGCGCCAGCGCCGCGATCATGAGAAGGCGTCGGTCGCTCAGGCGGATGATCCCGGTATAGCGAAGGCAGAACGAAAGCCACGCGATCGGGATATAAAGGTACGAGATCCACTCAAGCTTCGCGCAGAGGACGGTCAGGCTCCCCGTCGGCACGAGAAGCTCCGCGACGTTCGTCGCGATGAGCCATGCGACGAGGACAATGATGGCGAGGAGCGGCTTCGCGGCATGCTCTTTTCGGTAGGGAAAGGCCGCCATGAAGGTGACGACCATGAGGAGAAACGCGCCCGGCGCGATGTCGAGGAAAAGGCGGAACCCGGGGGTCATTGCGCGCCCGCCCGTTTAACCGCGAGCGAGACGACGGTCGCGTCGTCGGTGAACGCGCCCCCCGAGATGAGCGTGCGGAACTTGTCGCGGAGCGCCTCCGCGGAATAGTCGTCGCATCGCGTGAGGATCGGCAGGTATTCCTCGGGCGAAAGGCAGTGGAATGCCTGTACGGACTCGACGACCCCGTCGGTGAAGAAGATTACCCGATCCCCGGGCAGGAGGGCCCGCTCCGTCTTGTAGAACGGGGCGTCGGGAAAGGCGCCGAGAATTCGGTTCGGGGTTCGCAGCAGCTCGGGGATGCCGTTCCTCACGTGGATCACCGGCGGAAGTCCCGCGGTCGCGATCGCGAGCGTCTTCGCGGTGGGGTCGAGGAACACGGCGGAAACCGCGATGAGCGTCTCGGGCGTGCAGGCGAGAAGGTCGCAGAGTTTGTCGTTCAGGCTTTTCAGGAGGCGGTCCGGGGCCTCGAGGAGAGTGGGGTCGTCTCGGGTCATTGGCTTGAGGAGGGTCCTGAGCATGACCGCGATCATCGCGGGCTTGAGCCCATGGCCGGTCACGTCGCCGAGAAGCACCATGAAGCGCCCCATGCCCGCGTCGAGGATATCGTATACGTCCCCGCCGCAATGGTACTCGTCGAGCTGCGTGGACGATATCGAGAAGGATATGTCCCGCGATTCGGGAATCTCCTGGCTGAAAAGCTTTTGCTGGAAATCGCCCGCCGAGCGGAGCATGCCATCGATCCTATTGCTCAAGGTCCGGTTCTCGCGCTTGAGGTCCCAAACCCGCCGCGCCTTGGCGATCTCCGTCACGAGGGCGTCCCGCGTCCAGGGTTTGAAGATGAGGCTCTGGAGCGAGGTCGCGATCGCGCGCTGGATGCCGTCGAGATCGGCATAGGCCGTGAGGAGGATGGTCTGCGCGTCCGCCGAGGCGCTCCTGACATGCTCGAGGAATTCGCTCCCGCTCATGCCGGGCATGCGGAGGTCCGCGATCACGAGAAAGAGGCGATCGGAATTGTCCTTGACGAACTCAAGGGCCTTTGCGGGATCGGTGAAAAGGGCTGTCTCGAAGGTTTCGTCCCCGAATTCTAGTCTGATCTCGCGCTCAAGGGATTGAGTTACTCTTGTCTCGTCGTCGACGATGACGAGTCCGGGTCGTTCGCTCATTTTTGTCCTCGCCCCGCTGACGCGGCCAAACCCCTTTTGCTATAGTGGGATCGTTCCGGCCGGACAACGCGGTGTTCGCAGTATACCATAAACCCCCGGCCAGAAGGAGAGGGCAATGCCTTTTTTCGCGTACGCGAGCCCTGTCGGGCCGCTCGGGATTATCGAGGAATCAGGCGCGATCGTCGAGATTCGTTTCATGCCAGGCGGTGGCCCCGCGCCAGAAAAAGCCCCGTTGCCCGGAAACCCTCCGCGGGATTCAGCCGTCCCCGCGACCCCTCTTCTCGCCGAGGCCGCGCGCGAGCTCGACCGCTATTTCGCGGGCACGCTTAAGGCCTTTACCGTTCCGCTCGCGCCCAAGGGAACGCCCTTTCAGCTCGCGGTATGGAAGGCGCTCCTCGCGATCCCCTACGGAGGGCTCGCGACCTACGGCGAGATCGCCCGGGCCGCGGGAAACCCTTTAGCAGCGCGCGCCGTCGGCATGGCGTGCAACCGGAACCCGATCGCCATCGCGATCCCCTGCCATCGCGTCGTCGGCGCCTCGGGCGCGCTCACCGGATACGCGGGAGGCGTCGAGGCGAAGCGGTTTCTTCTCGACCTCGAATCGCGCCGTCAGCCGCACTTACTGTAGCCGCAGTTGAAGCAGGTGATGCAGCCGTCCCTGAACGAGAGCTTCTGCCCGCACTCGGGGCACGTGCCGTCGCTCGTGATCACCTCCTCGCCGTCCCTGAGGTAATGCTTGAGCGCGCGCGCGATGCTCCGCTCGACGTCGGTGAAGTTCGTGTCCTTCTGGAGCTGCGAGACGATGAACTGAAGCGGCGTCCCGTGCCGGAGCGCCATCGAGATGAAGCGCGCGAGCGAGGCGTCGGGCGAGTCGAATACGCGGGTGAAGTTCTCGAGGACGGTCTCCTCGGAGCCGTTCACGAACACGAGGTCGTAGCGGCCCCGCTCGACCTTTCGCACGATCGACTTTCTTCCCTCGGGAAGCGCGATGCGCTTGCCCTGGTCGTCGACGACGAATATCTCGTAGGGGCTTCCGTCGAGGAGCCCGGTGATGACGAGGAATTCCTTCGCGCCCGCCTTCATCCGCTGGACGTCGCACGGGAGGTCGCGCGGCCTCGGGGGAGCGACGCGCCGCTTGATCGCGCTTTCCTTCTTGTCCGTGTACTCGAGGATTCCCTTCATGCTCCCGTCGGGGTTGAAGGTCGTGAAGCCCTTGAGCCCCCGATCGTAGCCGTACATGAAAAGGTTTTTATATTCCTCGAAGGATGTCCCCCGGGGAAGGTTCAGCGTCTTCGAGATGCTGTGGTCGACGTACTTCTGGAGCTCGGCCTGCATGTCGATCGACTTATACGGGTCGATCTCGGCCGTCGTGACGAAGTACGGCGGAGTCGCCTCGCCCGCCGCCGCCGCAAGCTCCCCGCGCGCGCGCATGGCGTTCCAGAGCCTCCACGCGTAGTCGCTTACCTCCTCGGTCCGCGTCTCGTCGGCGACGCCCGTGCGGATCGTCCGCTTGAAGGAGAGCGCGAAGATCGGCTCGATACCGGATGAGCAGTTTTGCCCGATCGAAAGCGAGGTCGTGCCCGTCGGCGCGACCGTGTTGAGCTGGACGTTGCGCATCCCCTGGCGCCTGATCTTCTCGCGGATCGCCTCGGGGAGGCCTTTCACGAACCTGGCCTCGAGGTACTTGTCCGCGTCGAACGCGGGGAACGAGCCCTTCTCGAGCGCGAGGTCGCTCGACGCCGAGTAGGACGCGTCTCGGAGGGTTTCCCCGATGCGCGCGCCGAGGGCGAGCGAGGGCCCGTCGCCGTAGCGCATGCGGAGCATCGCGAACACGTCGCCTAAGCCCGTGAAGCCGAGCCCGATGCGCCGCCACTGGCGCGAGAAGTCCTCGATTTTCTTTAGGGGATACGCGGTCGCGTCGAGGACGTCGTCGAGGAAACGCACGCCGATCGCCGCGGTGCGCGCGAAGGCGTCGAAGTCGAAGCGCGCGGTTTCGGCGAACGGGTCGATCACGAACGAGGTGAGGTTGATCGACGAGAGGCAGCACAGGGAGTACGGCGGCATGACAAGCTCGCCGCACGGATTCACGCGGTCCATCTTGAAGGCCCAGTAGCCGTTGTTGAAGCGCTCGACGGTGTCGGCGTTGAAGATCCCCGGCTCGTTGTGGACGAAGGCGTTCTTCGCGAGGAGGTCGTAGAGGTAGCGTGCCTTGACGGTCTTGTATACCTTCCCGCCGTGCGCGAGGTCCCAGTCGGCGTCCGCCTTGACGGCCTCGATGAACGCGTCGGTGATCTTCACCGAGATATTGAACTGGGTGAGTTCCTTGTTCTCCTCGCCCTTTTTCGCGGTGATGAATTCCTCGATCTCGGGATGGGAGATGTCGAGAAGCGCGATGTGCGCGCTCCGGCGCTGCCCGCCGGTCATGATTGTCTTCGCCGACTGATCGAAGATGCGGAGGAAGGAGATGACCCCCGAGGACTCCCCGCCGTGCGAGAGCTTCGCCTGGCGCGGGCGGAGTTTCGAGATGTCGAAGCCGACTCCGCCGCCCATCTTGCTGATGAGCGCGTCTTCCTTGAGCGAATCGTATATCTTCTCGAGGTCGTCCTCGATGTCGATCGTGAAGCAGTTGTTGTAGTTTTTCATCGGGCTATTCGGGCGCGCGTTCGCGAGGATCCTTCCCGCCGGCTGGAGCCGTCCCGAGATCAGTTCCTCGTAGAACGCCGCTTCCCAGCGGGCGCGCGCGCGCGCGTCAGGCTCGCTCGAGGCGATCTCGGCCGCGACTCCATGGAAAACCTCTTCGACCGAGGTTTCGCCCTGGAGACAGTATTTTTGCTGAAAAATTTCCTTCGAGATTTCTTGTTGCCATATCCATTGCGTACTCATATTGACCTCACCACCATATATAGTGTTAATCGGATGAGTTGTCAAGAAATATGAGCGTTTTTTTTCTATGCGGAATCACTCTCCGGGCGTGAGGTCGAGGCCGATTTCAATCAAGGTTCCGCCTTCCGCCGAGGACTGGATGCGGTAGGAGGCGCCGATTTGGCGGGCCCGATAGCGCATGGATTTGAGCCCGAGCCCGCGCCGCCGGTCTCCCTTTTCGGCCATGGAATCCCCATCGCGCTCGAGGTCGGGATTCCCCTTGCCGTTATCCTTGATCCTGACGAAGAGCCGACTGTCGGGCTCGGTCCGTACCGAGACCTCGACGAGCGAGGCGCGGGAATGGCGCACGGCGTTCGCGAGCGCTTCCTGCACGATGCGATAGACGTTGATGTCGCGCGCGCGGCCGAGGGGCGATTCGTGCGCGGATTCCCAGGAGAAGGCGCAATCGCATCCGGTCTGCCGGGATACCGTCGCGCACAGGGACTCGAGCGCGTCGCGGAGGCCGAGCGAGTCGAGCTCCACCGGGAAGGAATCGTGCGCGTATTGCCGCGTCCGGGCGAGGGTTTCGTCGATCATCTCCGCGATCTCGGTTATCGCCTTCGCGCGGGTCGGGTCTGGGGCGAGGCTTTTGCAGAACATCGAGATCCCCGCGAGCCGCTGGCAGATGTCGTCGTGAAGGTCGAGGCTGAAGCGCTGGCGCTCAAGCTCGCCGATCCTGAGAACCTCGGCCTCGACCTCCTTGCGCCGCTCCGCCTCCTCTGCGAGCTTTCGGTTGGTCTCGGAAAGGTCGCGGGTGCGAAGCTTCACCTCACGCTCGAGCTTCCGCGAGTGTTCCTTCTCGATGTCGAGGACGTAGAGACGCTTGACGGTATTCGCGATGAACACCGCGCTCGTGCACATGTGGGGCAATACGTCGTCCTCGACCTCGTACACGAGGACGCCGGGAGTCTCCTGACCCGCCGCGAGCTGATATACGCTTCGCGATACGGTCGCCCCCGATTCGCCGCAAATCGCGCGCGAGAAAAAATCCGCGAGGCGCATCGTGCCGTCTGCTTCCCCGAAGGGAACCTTTCCGCCGTTCTCGTACGCATAGGCGGGAAGGCAGCGGTCAGGGATGCTCACGGTTCCGGGCGGGAAGAGGGCGAGGAAGAACGCGCGCGCGCCGATCTCTGCGAGGAAATCCTCAAGCTGCGGCATGATCTCCGGGATCGAGCCGACGGTCGCGAGTCGCTGCCCGAGGATGCTGACCGACCGCAAGAGCCGCTCGCTTCGCGCGCGCTGGCGATGGAGCAGCGCGAGCCGTTCGCGGGGCGTCGCGAGCGCGTCGTCGGCGACGGCATCGGCCGTGCCGCTTGACACCGCTCCGGCCGCGTTTTCGCCGGGCCCCATCGCGCTTTGGGCGAGGATGTCCGCGCAGCCGCACGACGCCCGAATTATCGGGACGGCCTCGATCGTCACGGAGTCTTTGGCCTCGCGCCCCTCGACGAGGGCCGAGAGGGTCTCGACCGCGATCTTGCCCGCGAGGGCATAGGGCTGACGCGCGGTCGTAAGCGCGGGAACCTCGAGCGCCGCCTGGGGAATGTCGTCGAACCCGGTGACCGCGCATGCCTGCCACGCGGCGTTTCCCGACTCGCGGATCGCCCTGAGCGCGCCGATCGCCATGTTATCGCTCGCGGCGACGATCGCCTCCGGTATGGGCGCCGCTTTTCCGCCGCCTGTTTCGGCGATCAAGGAGCGTATGATGGCGGCGGCGCCCGAGTCCGTGATGTTTGAGTGCGCGACCGTCCCCTCAAGGGCGCCCCGCGCGCCCGCTTTCCCGATCGCCTCGCGAAAGACGGCTTCGCGCTCGCCGCTATCGCGGTGCCCGCGCTGCCCGCCGAGGAAGAGAAACCTCCGGTATCCGTGCGCGTCGATGAGGTGCGCCATCAGGCGGCGCATCGCGTCGTCGCCGCGGATCAGGACCGACGGAATCCCGGGGAGCCCGTTACCGACGGCGACCACCGGGAGCCCGGGAAACTGGCGCTTGATTCCCCCTTGGAAGAATTGGTCGTCATGGGAGACGAGGACGGAGGTGAGGAGGAGGATGCCGTCGATCGAGAGGTACTGCGGGAGCGGGAAGCCGTGCCGCCCGCGGTTCGAGCGCTCGTCGATCGTTTCGTCCTGCACGCAGACGAGGTCGATCCCGAGCTCCTCGGCGCTTTCGCGAATGCCGCGGTAGATCGCGATTTGGTATTCCTCGTTCAGGATGTTGAGATAGAGCGCGATTCGCATGGCGAGCCTCCCGTGGTCCCGGTACGGCGGAAGTATAGCACATCGCGCCGTTTCTTTGGTAAAATGGCCGAGAGTCACCCATCGGAATAGGAAGGAGCGCGCCATGCCCGTAACGACCGTGTTGATTGTCGAGGACCATCCCATCTTCAGCAAGGGACTCGCGCAGCTTATCGGCGCGCAACCGGGCTACGCGGTCGTCGGCGAGGCGAGGAACGGCGCCGAGGCGCTTTCCCTGCTCGTCGCGAAAGAACCCTCGCTCGTCATACTCGACCTCAATCTCGGCGACGAGGACGGCCTCTCGCTCATCAAGGACATTAAATCGCGCGCCCCCGCGGCGGTCATCCTCGTGCTCTCGATGCACGACGAGCGCTACTACGCCGAGCGCGCGATTCGCGCGGGCGCCGCCGGCTACATCATGAAGGAAGCCGCTGGCGCCAAGGTCCTGGACGCGATCCGCACGGTCGTCTCGGGAGGCGTCTGGCTTTCCGACGCGGAACGCTCGCGGCTCGAGGGCTACGCGGCCTCCCCTGACGCGCCGGCGCCTGATGCCGATTGGCTCGCGTCGATCTCGAAACTCTCCGACCGCCAACTTCAGATATTCTCGCTCATCGGCAAGGGGCTCGGTACCGTCGAGATCGCGGCGAAGCTCGACCTCAGCACGAAGACGATCGACACCCACAAGGAGCATATCAAGATGAAGCTCCATTGCGGCTCGACGCAGGAGCTCAGGCAGCTCGCCGTCGAGTGGACGGGCCGCCAGCAGTAAGGCGACTCCCAGCATCTTGGCCTGAGCGATCTCGTTCAGGCTGCGCGAAGGCAGCGCAAAAAAAAACGGTACCCGCGCGATGCGGATACCGTTCTTTTTTTAAATCCCGATCGGGATGTCAGAACTTCGCGCTGAACTTATAGTCGACGCGGAGTCCGAAGGTCCAATCGTGCGTGTCGCTGTTCGCGTCGTACACGCCGTCGTTGTAGTTGTATCCCGAGATCGCGTAGCTGAAGACGGGATTGAGCACGAGGCCCTTGGTCACGGCGTAGGGAACCTCGACGTTGACGGTCGAGTCGTTCTTGGTGTAGTTCGAGTCCATCACGTAGCAGACGGTCGGCGTCGCGTTCCCGATCTTGTACGAAGCCTGGGCGAAGTAGGTCGCGCGCTTCCAGGTGTCGAAGCCGTCCTCGTACGCGTCATTCTGGTTCGTGTTGCCCTGCTCGAGGTTCGCGTAGGTCACCTCGCCGAGAAGCCCGAAGCCGTAGGCGTAGAGGTTAACGTATCCGCTCACCGAGCTCGTGAAGGGCTTGAGCGTCTCGCCGGCGGCGAGGGTCGCGGTACCGTCCTTGCTCTTTCCGCCAGCGGTGATATCGATGTCCTTCTTCGCGACGCTGAACTCGCCGTTCGCGCCGATCTCGAGGCTGAGGTCCTTGCCGGTCATCGGGCGGAACGCGATCGCGGGCTCGAACCGGGTGTAGGCCTGCTGGGTCTGCGTCGAACCGACGAGCGCCGCGTTGTTGGTGAGGTTGAAGGGATAGTACGTGTTGTACTTCTCGTCGATGTCGTTGCCGACGCCGAACCCAACGTACCCCTTGCCGAAGTCGTAGACGCCGCTCACGCCCTGCCAGCGCTTCTGGTAGATCGCAGAGTTCGTCTGCGCGAAGAGCTTGTTCATGCGGCCGGCCTTGAGCGTCAGGCCGTCCTTCGGGACGAACGCGACGTTCGCCTGCTTGAGCTCCATCGTCGCGAGGTCTACCTCTGCCTGCGCCTTGAGGTTCGGCAGGATGGTCTCGCGGATGCCGAGCCTGACCTTGTCGCCGTTCGGCGCGCCCAGGGTGAAGGTTCCGTAATTCTGCGCCTTATTCGGGGTATGCGCGGTCTTCTCGTTTGAGCCGTTGTCCGCGATGGTATCGCGCATCTGGGAATCGGAAATCCCGTACTCGAACCAGGTTTGCATATAGATCTCGGTGTTCTGCGCGCTTGCGGCGGGCGCCGGGGCAGCCGCTGCCGCTGCGGGCGCGGCGGCTTGGGTTGCGGTCGTCGCGGGGGCGCCTGCGGCGGTTTGCGCGGAAACGGCGCTTGCGGCGAGCGCGAGGGCGGCGAGCGTCATGTTGATTTTCTTCATCGATTCACTCCTTGTCGAGAGGTAAGTCTCTTGGGTACTGTGTACCCGATTGGGTTTTTCTCCGCAATTGAAAATCGCGCTGAGGGGAAGTAATTAACGGAGAACTCACGCTCCTAACGGGAAATTAACGGAAGCGTCATAAAGGGCTCGGGGAGCGCCTTTCGGTTAGCGTTAAGAAACCTCGCCGATCGGCCGATGAGAATAATGGATACCACGCGAAGCCGCACCGGGGAAAATGCCCGTGCGGCTTTTGTCATTAAGGCGGTGGTTCCATAAGGCGGCATGGTGGGAAAATGAACTGTGAGCGTATCGTCCGACTGATTATCTTTGCCTATGGCTTCGTATGCATTAACCTCGCGCTTGCGTTCCTGTGCTTCAGGCGGAAGGCCGCGATACATTGGCTCATGATGGCGCTGCTTGCGGATTTCGGCGCCATGTGCGTCGCGGGCGGGATCAGCGTGTATTATCAATACGAGGGTTTTTTCGTGAATCTCGCCGTCTTCGCGCCGATGGCGCTCCTCTCGCCCGTGGGAGCGGCGTTCGCCCTCGAGTGCCTTTCTCCCCGCGGGGTCAATTCGCCGATCCTGCGGTTTATACTCCCGCTCACCGCAGCGGTGTTCGCCTCGGGGCTCGCGCTCGTCGCGCTCGGCGTCGGTTGGAAGGCGGCTTACGTCCTTTCCTACGACTGGCTTTTCCTGACCTTCCTCGCCATCGCCGTGATCGAGGGCATCGAGCTCAGGCCGATCCTAAAGATGCCGCGGCCGCTCTATCTCTTCTACCTGATCGTCTGCGGCAACGTGTGCCTCATACTCGCGATGGCAGCGTGCCGGACCCTCGATTGCTTCCCCGGCCTCTATGTCCTATGGATGCTGCAGATCGCCTCGATCCTCTCGATTACCTTCCTGACGCTTCGCGCCCCCGAGACCTTCCGTCTGATCCGCGCGGCGGCGCGAACCATCCGCTGCGAGCGCTCGAGCCTTTCCCCCGAGGTGGTGGAGGAGGCGGTGTCGCGGCTTGGCAAGCTCATGGCGAATGAGCGGCTCTACCTGGATAGCGAGCTCTCGCTCGACGAGCTCGCGCGGCGCGTGAGCCTTTCGACGCATCAGCTCTCGGAGCTCATCAACATCCATCTTGGGAAGAACTTCGCCTGGTACGTCAATTCATTCAGGATCGAGCGCGCGAAGGAGCTTCTCGAGCGCTCTCCCGCGATGACCGTCATCGAGGTCGCCTACGGCTCGGGTTTTAACTCAAAGTCCGCGTTTAACGCGACGTTCAGGGCTTTTACCGGGAAGACGCCGACGGAGTATCGCGGGGAACGGGCCGCCGTCATGGAGACGGTGCCCTAGCATCCCGTCGACGCTTCTTTCCTCACGAGCACGCGTCGAGCGCCGCGAGCGCCGCCTGGTAGTTCGGTTCGCTTTTGATCTCGGGAACCTGCTCCGCGTACGCGACGGTGTCGCTCGAGTCGAGCACCACGACCGCGCGGGAAAGGATGCCCGCAAGCGGGCCTGAGACCATTGTTACCCCCCAAGCCTTCCCGAAATCGCGGTTGCGCATCTCGGATAGCCCGATGACGTTCGCGAGCCCCTCGATCTTGCAGAAGCGAGACTGGGCGAAGGGGAGGTCCGCCGATACGGTGAGGAGCACCGTGTCCTTCCTCGAGGCGATTGCCGCGTCGAAGCGCCGCGCGCTCGCCGCGCATACCCCGGTGTCGAGGCTCGGCACGATATTGATAATCTTCTTTTTTCCCGCGAAGCTCGCGAGGGTCACGTCCGAAAGGTCTTCCTTCGTGAGGATAAAGTCCGGCGCCTTCGAGCCGATCGCGGGTAGCGTTCCCGAGGTTTCTATGGGGTTACCCCCGAGGGTTATCTTTGCCATTGGTTTTCTCCTTGTCTGTCTGAAACGTATGTTAACCTAAGTATACAAAAGAATTCCGCAAAAGGCAAAAAAAATCCCCCGAATCGCTTCGGGGGACGGACGGCAAAAAAAGACGGTTAGAGGATGTGGTCGAGGAAACGCCGCGCGCGCTCTTCCTTCGGGCGCGTGAAGAACTCCTCGGGAGTCGACTCCTCGATGATCTCGCCTTGGTCCATGAACACGACGCGGTTCGCCGCGGCGCGCGCGAAGCCCATCTCGTGGGAGACGACGAGCATCGTCATGCCTTCCTTGGCGAGGTCGGTCATGACGTCGAGTACTTCCTTGATCATCTCGGGATCGAGGGCGCTCGTAGGCTCGTCGAAGAGCATGACCCGCGGGTTCATCGCGAGCGCGCGGGCGATCGCGACGCGCTGCTGCTGGCCGCCAGAGAGCTGGTCAGGAAAGGACGCCGCCTTGTCGCGGAGCCCGACCTTCTCGAGAAGGTTGAGCGCGTTCTCGACGGCCTCGGCCTTCGGAGTTCCCTTCACGGTCATCGGCGAGAGGATGATGTTTCCGACGCAGTCGAGGTGCGGGAACAGGTTAAAGCTCTGGAACACCATGCCCGCCTCTTCCCGGATCAGGCGGATGTCCGACTTCGGGTCCGTGACGCTTTTGCCCTCGACGAGGATTTCCCCCGAGTCGAGGTTCTCGAGCCGGTTGATCGAGCGGAGCAGGGTGCTCTTTCCCGATCCGGATGGGCCGATGATGAGCACGACCTCACCCTTCTTTACCTCGAGGTTGATGCCGCGCAGGACCTCGAGCGTCCCGTAGCTTTTGCGCGCGTCGGTGATCTTAATGACTGGTTCCATGGTGCCTCAACTTGTCTTCCATCATCGCGACGAGGCGCGAGAAGAAGAGCGTCATGACGAGATACACGAGCGCGACGACCGTGTAGCTTTCGAAATACATAAACGAGGTGGACGCGAACTCGCGGCCGCGGCGGAGGAGGTCCGACACGGCGAGGATCGACACGAGCGACGAGTCCTTCAGGAGCGCGATGAACTCGTTTCCGATCGGCGGGAGGATCACGCGGATCGTCTGCGGCAGGATGACCTTTCGCATCGCCTGGTGCCGGCTCATGCCGAGCGCGAGCGCCGCCTCCATCTGCCCCTTCGGGAGGGACTGGAGCCCCGCGCGGAAGATCTCGGCCATGTAGGCGCCGTAGCAGATCGACATCGCGAGGATCGCGGACGAGGGCCCGTCGAGATGGATGAAGCGGTCGAGCCCCGCGACCTTGATGAGGGGCGGGAGCGCGTAATAGATGTAAAAGAGCTGCACGAGCAGCGGGATACCGCGGATGACCTCGACGTAGATGGTCGCGATGAGGTTAACCGGCTTGAAGTGCGAGATGCGCCCAAGGCCGGCGAGAAGCCCGATCGCGAGCGCGCACGCGATGGACGCGAGCGTGACGAGGAGCGTGACGACGATGCCGTCGCGCGCGAAGGGGATGATGCGCGAGTAGGGTTCGGGCTTCAGGAGCGGCAGGGCGATGAGGATCGCCGCGGCGCCGAAGAACGATATGTTCCAGGCGGAAAGCACGCCCTTGTCCCCCTTAAGGGGAATGAGCGTTCCGTCGGAAACGGTGATCGTCGGCCGCTGGCCCTGGTCATTCTTGCTTGATCGTGCCATCTATTGCAGCCACTTCTTCGCGAGTTCGTCGAGCTTGCCGGAGGCTTTCACCTTCGCGAGCCCGTCGTTGATGATCTGGAGGGTCGCGGCGTCGCCCTTCTTGACCGCGATGCCGAGCCATTCGTCGGTAAAGGGCTTTCCGACGATCATGAGCTTATCCTTGAACTTCGGGTTCTGGAGGGCGAAGTTCGCCGCGATGGGGCTGTCGGCGACGACACCCTGGATGCGGCCGATCGCGAGGTCCTCGAACGCGAGCCCGACCTCGTCGTAAGAGGCGAGGGTGACGCCCGGTACCTTGCCGATCTCGATCGCGCCGGTCGTTCCGATCTGCGCGCCGAGCTTCTTTCCCTTAAGGTCGGCGATCGTCGCGACCCCGACGGATCCCTTCGGGACGACGAGCACCTGGCCCGCGTTCACGTAGGGCTCGGAGAAGTCCATCGTCGCCTTCCGTTCCTCGGTGATGGTCACCGACGAGCAGATCGCGTCGTAGGAGCCGGACTCGAGGCCGGCGAAGATGCCGTCCCACGCGGTGTTGCGCACCTCGATCTCGACGCCCGTGGCCTTGGAAATCTCCTTGAGCATGTCCGGGGCGAATCCGACGATGTTTTTGTTCTCGTCGAGATACTCCATCGGCGGCCAGGTGGCGTCCGAGGCGATGACGAGCTTGGTTTTCTTTGGTTGGGTCGCGCTGTCCTTCTTTGCACAGCCGGCGACGGTGACGATTGCGAAGGCGCCAAGGACCGCGGCTAGGGCGATACGGCGTAATTTCATGGTATTCCTCCTCAGGAAAATGGAAAACTCCATCCATGATAAGTTCAAAATCGGGCGCTGTCAACGAATCGGGGAAGGATGGTTCGGGGAGGACGGAAAATTTTGCATTTCCGTTAAAGAGGCTACAGTATCGATATCTTGTTTCGTCCGGTTCGCTTCGCCTGGTAGAGCGCGGCGTCCGCCCGGAGGAAGAGCCCGTCGAAGGTGTCGTCGACGCGGTTCTCGGTCACGCCGACGCTGATCGTGTGCTTGATCTCGGCCCCTTCCTCGGAATAGGAGAAGTCGTCGAGGATGTCGCGCCTGATGCCGTCGGCGATGCTGTGCGCGACGCTCGCGTTCGCGCCGGGAAGGTAGATGAGAAACTCGTCGCCGCCGTAGCGGCAGGCGATGTCGGTCTTGCGGATATGCTTCTTGATCTTCGTCGCGGTCTTCGTCAGGAGCATGTCCCCGATCAGGTGCCCGTAGGTGTCGTTGATCGTCTTGAAGTTGTCGAGGTCGAGCATGATGAGGGACGATACCATGGGGAGTTCCTCGTCGACGCCAAGCCGCTTTATGAGCTCGTTGAGGTAGCGGCGGTTATAGAGCCCGGTGAGCGCGTCGGTGCGCGAGAGGTCCATGTAGTACTTCTCGCGCTCGCCCATGAACTCCTTCTCGGAAAGCTCGATCTTGATTTGGTCGAAGATCGCGAGGGTAAAGAGGAGCGAGTCGACCGTCGTGCCCACGATGAAGAAGTAGTTCGCCGGGATAATGGCCTCAAGGTACGCGGCGCCCGCCCATACCGCCGTGCCGGAGACGAGCGCGCACAGCGCGAGGATGTAGAACCTGAGGTGCCGCTGCCCGTCGCGATAGAGCGCGATCGCGGCGAAGAGCACGATGAGCGGGACGGCGAGCCCGGTGACGTAGCCGATGGCGTTCGCGACGCGGGATGAGACGAGGATCGCCGCCGCCGTCTGAAGGAAAAAGAGGCTCACGCACACGTCCAGTATGAAGTTCAGCAGGGGATGGGTGTTCTTGAGGTCCATGAATTTCTTCGCGAAGAAGATCATGAAGACCCCGACGCCGCACAGCCCCAGCCACAGGATGGCGCTCTGGACGATGAACGGGATCGGCAGGTAATAGAGAAAGGCGTGGACCGAGAGGTGGTAGACGATCAGCGAAAGGAGATACATCCCGTATAGGAGGAAGTTTCGGTTCTTGACGACCGCGAAGGAAAAGATATTCACGAAGAAGATCGCGATGAGCATCCCGAAAAGGACGCCGTAGAAGAGCATGCAGGCGAAGTTCTCGGCGACGAACGCCGAGAGTCCGAGTACCCGCGCGGGAATGAGCATGATGCTCGTGGTCTCGACGCGCACGTAGACGGGGTCGTTTTGGGTGAGGTCTTGGGGGACGGGAAAGCTCCAGTACCTGCTGAGGATCGGCAGCTTCCCCGCCTCGACGGTACGGCCCGAGCGGATCCCCGGCTCTCCGGGGAAATAGACGGTGATGTTCTCGAGCGAGACGTTCCGTATCTGGAGGAAGCGCGCGGCGTTTCGGTCCGCGGGATCGGAAAGGCGGAGACGGAGCCATATCGCCGAGGCCGTGTGATGGCCGTAAAAACGCGCGCTCGTCAGTTGCGTGAACTGGGCGCCCGCGCGCTCGATGGTTTCGAGGGAGCGCTCCCGCGAGGGGTCCTCAAGGACGGAGAACTCGGTAAACCCCGAGGCGGGGAGGGATATGGCCTTGCGCGGCATAAACGCAAGAAGTAGGCAACCGACGATCACGGAAGCCGCGAGGATAAATAGAATACTATCGATATTCAGTTGTTTTTTCATTAACTACAGATTATGCGAGGATAGCGCATTATCCGGTTATTATCAGGATTTGTCAAATCTCCGTCTTGCAAAGGGTAAAACTGATTATGAAAGGGTAAAAATTACCCGTTTTTTTGCGCATTTTTTTCCCTCAAGTGGCTTTTTATACGAGAAGAATGGGGGAATTTCGAGGAAAAATGGGAAAAACACCCACTTTTCAATTTGGCACGGTTCTTGCTGTATTGGTATCGGTACGGATAGCGTACGAAGGAGATCACTATGAATAAGAAACTTGCACTGAGTTTTGCCTTGCTCGTCGCGACGGCGGCCCTTTTTGCCGCGGGCGCGCAGGATACGGTAACCGCCGAGGGAAAGCTCGTCGTAACCGATTCCATCCCCATGATCCAGGGAAACGGGAAGACGTGGGTTTTGCCCGCCGGGCCGTTTTATCAGCTTGCGTGGGAAAATGGGGCGAAGGTCGGGGATACGGTGAAGGCCGAAGGCTTTACGCGCGAATGCCCCGCCGATTTCGCGATCAAGGGAGCCGAGATGCTCATGCCGACGAAGGTTTGGTTGAATGGAAAGGAAATCGACCTTTCGACCGTTAGGCGGCCGATGATGGGTTTCGGTATGGGTAGGGGTAATGGACGCGGTTGGATGGACGATGGCTCAGGACCGCGCTGCGGTAACCGGGGTCGCGATTACGATTCCGATGATCAAGGCGATCGCGGGAGAAAGTAGGGGTTACGGTATTCGAGCCTGATGGGAAGGGGTTGGGCGTTCTTGCGTCCTTCCCTTCCCTGAGGATACACTCAAGACAAGGGAAAGCGGATGAAAATCGATCGATCGTTCAAGATTCTCGCGGTGCTCGTGGCCCTCGCGCTCTCGCTTGCCATAGCCCTCGCCGTCCTTTTCGTGCGGCAGGTTATGGAGCGGAACCGCGCGATGATCGAATTCCACGTATTCCGCGTCATGGCGGGAATCCTCGACGAGTATTCCGGTTCCCGAAGCTTTACGCCATCCGATTGGCCGGGTCTCGCCGGGTTCGCACTCTATGACGAGTCGGGTTCCCCGTTCATGCGCTATGGGAGCGCGCCCGAGCGGCTCCCAAATCCCGGCGCGATTCCCTTTCCGGGCGTTTCCGACCTTTCCGGCTCATCGATGACGATTATCAGGAGAACCGGGAGCGGGCCCGGCCCCGAGGTTCCGTCCCCGACGGCACCGGAGGAGCGCGGGTTTATGCGCGGGATGCGCCCCATGATGGGAGCCTCACGCGCCGGTCCCAGCGTCCGCATGCCCCACATGCTTCTCAAGCGCGGCGGTATTCCCGGGATCGCCGCGCCCGGCGGCGCGGAATCGGGCTCAGGCGAGTTTATCAAGGGATTCGTGTACATCGATTACGGGGTCGCGGGGATGCTTCGCGAGGGGCGGTACGCGCTCGTGTTCGTGCTATTCTTCCTTGCCGCGTTCTTCTCGATCATCTTTCTCCTTGTCGTGTACGCCCGGCGCCTTGTTGCCTATCGTGAGCGCGACCGCGAGACCGCGCAGCTCGTGCAGCTCGGCGAGGCCGCGCGCACCCTGGCACACGAGATCAAGAACCCGCTCGGGATAATCCGCGTTCAGTGCGCGACCTTGAGACGCACCGTCCCGGAGGACCGCGCGCGGAATATCTCGGTGATCGAGGAGGAGACGGGGCGGCTCACGCTCTTGACCGATCGGCTCCGCGATTTCATCTCATCGTCCGCCGGAAAGCCCGAGGCCAGGCCCGCGGCGCGGTATCTTGAAGAATGCGCCCGCCGGTACGACGGCTCGATCGCCGTCATCCCGTACGACGGTCCCGCCGTCTCGGTGTCCATCGATCCCTCGCGGATGATGCAAGTCCTCGATAACCTTATCGCGAACGCGCGCGAGGCGACCGCCGGGCGCGAGGCGACCGCCGTGAGCGAAGCCTCCGCCCCGCGCGAGGCAGCCGCCGAGCTCCCCGAGCTCTCGCTTACGGTCAGGCGGAACCTTGCCGTCTTCTCGGTCGCGGACCGGGGCCCGGGCATCAGCGAGGAAAACCGGGGAAGGGTCTTCGAGCCCTTCTTCACCACGAAGGCGCGCGGTTCGGGGATCGGGCTCGCGCTCTCGCGAAGATTCATGGAACAGGCGGGAGGGACGCTTTCCTTCGCGCCGAGGCAGGGCGGGGGATGCGCGTTCAGCGCCTCGCTTCCCTGCAGTAAGGAGTAGTCGGTATGGCAATCGAGGTTGATACGGATTCCGCGCGGGACTCTCGGCGCGTTCTGATCGTGGACGACGAGCCGAACCTCCGCGAGTCGCTCGCCGAGTTTCTCGCGCTCGACGGGTTTGAGTGCGCGCTCGCCGCGGGCGGCGCCGAGGCGCTTTCCCTTCTCGAGCGCGAGGTCTTCGACGCGTGCGTGCTCGACCTTAGGATGCCGGGCATGGACGGGATCGAGCTCCTCGGGCGCATCCGCGAAAGCGGTCCCGGGCTCCCCGTCATCATGATGAGCGCGCACGGCGAGATCCGCGACGCGGTCGACGCGATGAAGCTCGGCGCCTCCGATTACCTCGTGAAGCCCTTTGACCCGACCGAACTCGCGCTCAGGCTCGAGAAGGCGATCGCGGACAGCCGGCTCATTAGGATGGCGCACGTCGGGCTCGCGCTCGCGGGAAGCGAGGCCTCCGTTGGGAATCCCGATCGGGCCGCCTGGCTCGGCGACGCCCCCGCCATGGCGAGCGTGCGCGACCTCGTGCGCCGCGTCGCCCCGTCCGCCTCGACCGTACTGATAACCGGCGAAAGCGGGACCGGCAAGGAGGTCGTCGCGCGCGAGATCCATCGGCTCTCCCCGCGCGCCGCCGGGCCCTTCGTCCCGGTCAACGTCGGGGCGCTTCCCGAAACCCTCCTTGAGAGCGAGCTCTTCGGCTACGAGAAGGGCGCGTTCACCGGCGCCGAAAGCCGCAAACCCGGGCTCTTCGAGCTCGCGAACGGGGGAACCCTCTTCCTTGACGAACTCGGCGAGATGTCGCCCGCGATGCAGGTTAAGCTCCTCCGCGTGCTTCAGGAGCGGACGCTCATGCGCGTCGGCGGGAGCCGCCCGATACCGGTCGACGCGCGCATCCTCGCGGCGACGAACCGCGATCCCGAGAAGGCCGTCGCCGAGGGGCGCTTTCGCGAGGATCTCTACTATAGGATAAACGTGATCAGGATTAAGCTTCCCGCGCTTCGGGACCGAAGGCAGGATATCGCGCCGCTCGCGGGGCTTTTCCTCGCGCGCGCCTCGCGTGTCGCGGGAAAGCGCATCGACGGGATTTCACCCGACGCGCTCCGGCTTCTCGAGTCATACCGGTTCCCGGGAAACATCCGCGAGCTCGAGAACTCGATCGAGCGGGCGGTGATCCTTTCGGCCGGCCCGATCCTCGAGCCGCGCGACTTTTCGTTCGACGAGCGGTATCTCGGAGAAGGGGCCGCTTCCGGAAGCGAGGGCTCGCTGGGCGCGGGTGCGGCTCCGAACGCCGAGGGCGTCGCGCCGAACGCCGCGGGCGCCGCAACGGGTGAGCCTCTTGCGGCAACGGGGCCGGTGAGCGTGCGCGAGGCGGAAAAGCAGGCGGTCATCGCCGCCCTCGCGCGGAACGGCGGGCACCGCGAGCGGACCGCCGCGGAACTGGGGATCTCGCGGCGGACCTTGCTCACCCGAATGAAGGAATACGGCCTTATCCCGTAGTAGGCGCTGAAAAAGCTGTTTTTTCAGCGCTTACTCAGGGCGTCGAGCGTGGCCTTCGCCGCGGGGCACGCGGCGTGGAAGCCGGACACCTCGGCGCACGGGTAGTCCGCGCACGCGGCGCAGTTCGCGAGTCCCTTCCCGAGCGCGCACGAGCGGATCTTGCATTCCGAGCAGTACCCCGCGTGGATGCCTTCCTTTTCGAGGCAGCCGGTGCAGTTGATCATCTCCTTCGTGAACGGGAACTTGAACATCTCCGTCCATTCGGCGGCGACCTTTTTCCTGAGTTCGTCGTCGTTCGTCTTGTGCGCGATCAGGGCGCCGCACTCCGCGCAATCGAGCCCGCAGGCCGCTATCATCTTTTTCATGCGATTGTCCTCCTCTAGTCTCTGGCGATCTTTTCCTTGAGTATGACCGATCGTACCTGACATCCCCTGTCATGGTTAAAAAAAATCGAAGGAGCCTCGAACCGAAAGTGCCTCGTCACCGTGCGATGAGAGCCTCTTGCGCGTTTGCCCGCGCGATGGCTTGCGAGCGCTCGACGATCGCCCGGCGTATCGACTCGGGTTCGATGATCCGGACGTTTCCCGGAAGGCTCATGAGAAAGGAGATGACCCATTCGTCGACGGGGAGGGTCGCGTCGACCTTGAGCGCGCCGCCCGAGAGCTCGGTGATGCATTCGTCGTCGAAGAACTCGCCGAGCCGGGCGCGCGCGACGCGGTCCGCGGTGAACGAGATCCGCTCGAAGGGCGCGGACTCCCACTCGCGCGCCCAGGGATGGCCCTGAAGGTCGGTCGCGGGGCCTTCCCTCCGCTCGCCGGTCTCGCGCGTCTCGAGGATGCGCGATATCTTGAAAAGCCTGAAATCCGCGCGAAGGCGGCACCAGGCCCAGACGTACCAGGACTGCCACATGAACACGAGCGCCTCGGGCTCGATTGCCCGGTCGGTTTCGGTTCCCTGGGCGTCGGCGTACGCGATCTTGAGGACGGAGCGCTTCGAGACGCTCGCGTCGAGTTCCGCGAGGATGCGCTTTTCGCGCCGCGAGGGGGTGAGCTCGATAAAGAGGTGGCCGCCGGGCGTCCTGATCCCGCGCTTGCCGGATTCCTTGAGCGCGAGGGTAAACTTCTCGATGACGGTGTCGAGGCCCTGCCCCGGCTGCACGGCATTGAGGCTCCTGAGGCCGGTGAGGATCCGCTCGATCTCCCCGGTCTCGAGAACCTGCGAGCTGACGGTGAAGCCCTCGACGAGCTCGAAGCCGCCGTCCCGCCCCTGGGTCGCGAAGACCGGCAAGCCCGCGCCCGCGAGTGCGTCGACGTCGCGGTATATCGTCCGAACCGAGACGCCGAATCGAGACGCGAGATACGAGGCCGTGACCTTCTTTCGGTTGAGGAGAATCGTCAAAATCGCGAGGAGTCGTTCCGCTTTCATTCCTTCCGATGATAGTCTCAGGTGGCTCCCGATGACAACCTTTTTCGCTGGCATATCGCGGCGAATCGGGGGTACAATAGGCTATGAGCAACAAAACCCTCTATGGAAACGTCCTTCCCGCGAAGATCGTGCATAAGGCCGAGCGGCGGTTCAGCCATTTCGCCAAGAAGTTTAACTATGACGAGCGGCAGTCTCCCGCCCTCGTGACCCGCCCCGACGGCTTCGGCTACGAGGACTTCGGCATCATGACCATCCGCGAGCGCAAACGGGACGGTACCGACCTTCAGGGGGCCGTCGGCCCGATATTCGACCCGAAGAAGGGCCTCGTCATCGGCACGATCCGCATGGGTTTCGGGCATTGCCGCATGGCCCTCGCGCTCGCCTCCGCGGCGCACTCGATGGGCTACGTTCCCTATTGGCTCGACCTCATGTCCTTCCCCGACTCGGCGGCGTCGAAGACGATCAAGTACCTCGAGGACCTCTATAACCTCGGTTCGCGCGTCTCGCAGCGGTCCAAGTGGTTCGACAAGCATATCTGGGATTACGTGACGAGCGTCGCGGCCCAGAAGCTCTCCTTCTCGGCGGAGGAAGACGCGCTCTCGCGCCTTTTCGTGCCGCTGTATCACGACATCCCGAAGGACATGCCGTTCTTCTCGACGCACCCGTGGACCGGGCACGCGGCGGTGAACGCGGGCATGACCGACGTCGTCACGATCATCCCCGACAACTACCCGATCGCGTTCCATATCGTCGAGGGCAGCCTCCATCTCGTGCAGTCGCCCTCGGCGTACATGGGGTATCGCACCTTCCATTCGATGGGGACGCCCAACATGCAGCTCGATCACTCGATGCCGGGAAACGACATCCGGATGGTCGGGCATTACATCGACCACGAGATCGTCGCGGGGATCGATATCGACAACGAGCGCCGTCTCAAGCGCATACGCTCGGGCGAGACGCGGCGCTTCCTCCTCACGATGGGCGGCGCCGGCGCGCAGGTGCTCCGCTTCGCGGACATCGCGCGCACCTGCAAGGGCGCGGTCGAGGACGGAAAGGTATCGCTCCTCATCAACATGGGAGACCATAAGGGGCGCTGGGCCGATCTCGAGACGATGCTTCGCGCGGCAGGCATTCAGTGGACGATGCATTCGGACTGGAAGGAAACGCGGGCGTTCATCGACGAGGCCGCGGAGAAGAAGATTACCGGCGTGCACGTGTTTCTCCACTCGGATTTCTACAGCGCGGTTTATGGGACGAATCTTTTAATGCGGATTTCGGACATCATGATCACGAAGCCGAGCGAGCTCTCGTTCTACCCGGTGCCGAAGCTCTTTATCCAGCGTGTCGGCAGGCACGAGGCCTGGGGCGCGATCCGGGGCTCCGAGATCGGTGACGGCACGATGGAGACCTCGTCGTATACGGGGCTTCACCGCACGCTCAAGCTGCTCATCGAGGACGTCGACCTGCCGTCCCTGTACTGCAACCAGATCGTCGCGAATAACCGGAACGGGATGTACAACGGCGCGTATAACGCCGTCAAGCTCGCGATGGAACGGAAAAGAAAGTAGCGCCTTTCGTCAGGCCTTTAAGCCGTCAGTCCGTCGTTACGACTGAGGCGACGCGCCCGTCCTTGGTATACACGTGGTTATGGTTCGTCGTGTCGGGAATCTGCGACGTCCCGATGAAGTAGTCGTAGTACCAGGTTCCGCGCGGGAGCGGGAGGGAAAGCTCGTATTTTCCGGGGCTTACCTCGGTCATCTCGTACATGAACGGGTCCCAGTTGTTGAAGGTGCCCGCGAGGGTGACGACGCTGCCCGGTTCGGCCTCGCAGGCGAAGGTGACCTCGCCCTTTTTCACGCTGTTCGTCTGGAACACCTCGTAGTAGTCGACGGGGATGACCGAGACGTCCATCCCGTTGTCGTAGTCGTACGCGGTATCCGGGTTGAGCGGGTCGGTCGACCACAGGCCGTTGACGACCATGCGGTAGTGAATTTCGCGCGTGGCGGGCGGTACCTTGGCGATATAAAAGAGGATGATCTCGCGGAGTTTCCCCGAGTCGTCCTTTTCGGGCTTGCCGTACTGGTCGCGCCTGACGATGCGCTGGAAGGGGTGGATCGTTTTGTAATCCTCGAAGTCGAACGCGATCCCCGTGAAGCGGGCCGATCCGTCGGCGGTAAAGGTGACGTATTTTCCGTCGACGACCGGACCCTGAACGCGGGAGATCCGGGAGACGAGCTTGGTGTACTGGGTAGACTCGATATCCGCCCCCCACGAGGGGAGGGCGATGCAGAATGCGGCGGCGAGCGCCAAATAAATCCTATTCATGATGCTTCTTTACAATTATCGGAAAATCCTTCAAACTCTTGAGACATTGCGCAAGATTAAAGTCGGGATAAATAACTCCGATGATGTGATATAGGGAAAAACCAGGGTAGCATGCCGGGATTAAAAGAACTCGAATATCTTAGGGAAGAACTCAGCCGGCTCGGCGACGAGCGCGCGGTTACCGCCGCGCGCGGAGAAACCTACGAAGAGCTTCCCCATCCGACCTCGGTCGCCGCCTCGGCGTCCAAGCTCGACGTTGACGGCCTTTTGGCCTCCCTCGGCCCAAGCCAGGGCGAAAAGCCGAAAAAACCCGCAAGCTCAGGCGACGTCTCCGGTTTTGACGCGCTTCTCGCGTCCCTTCCCCTCGAAACCCCCGAAAAACCCGCTTCGCAGGCACAATCCGCCGCCAAGGCGAATCCTGTTTCCCCCGTAAAACCCGCCGGTCAGGCAAAACCCGCCGCTACCCCGGCAAAGCCTGCCGCTCAGGCGAAAGCTGCCGCTCAGGCAGCCGCAAAACCCGCCGAGCCCGTAAAGGCCGCGGTGTCGCCGGCGAAACCCGCCGCTCCGGCAAAACCGGTGATTCCGCCGACGCCGCCCCAAAAAGAGCCCGAAGTGCTGCCCGAAGAGCCCTTTTCCCTCCCGGATTTCGGCGCGCTTGAGGAACCGGTTCTCCCTGAGGCCGACCAGGGCCTCGTTCCCGATGACCTCCTCGCGGGGTTTGCCCAAGAAATCGAGGAAACCCGTAAGGAAAGCGGTACCCCAGAGACCTTAGCTTCCCCGGGCGGTGAGTCTGAACTCCCCGATTTTGACCTTTCTTCCTTCAATCTCGATTCCCTTATCCCGGAAACTCCCCCTGAAGCCGAAACTGCGGCAACCGCCGAAGTTATCCCGGCTGAAATCCCCGAAAGTATGATCCCCGAGATCACCGAAGGCGCGATGCCGGAAATCCCCGAGAGCGCGACGCCGGAAGCGGGCGAAGGGATGCCGCCTGGCGACATGCCCGATTTCGACCTTTCGGGCATGTTCGGGGAATCCGGCGCCGGCGAGGCGCCCGTAAGCGAGGCTCCCGGTGAAACTTCGGAACCCGTCGCGGAAGCGGCGGTTCCCGAAGAGGTCGAGGATCTCGAGGCGATGGATTTTACGCCCTCGTTCGAGACCCCGCCGAGCGCTCCCGCGGATCTTTCCGAGGTCTCGGAGTTGCCGGAGATCCCCGATTCCGGTTTCGAGCTTCCCTCGGAGATGCCTCCCGCCTCGGGAGGAGTGTCGACCGACGAATCGGGTCTTGACGAACTCTCTGAGCTTACCGAAGCGCCCGAGTTTCCCGAGGTACCTGAATTTCCCGAGGCCGTGTCCGACGAATCCCTTTCCGCCCTTGGCGGGGAAGGCCCCGAGGCGCTCGAACCCCTTGAGGACCTGGGCGCGGAATCCGCGCTCGAACCCCTTGAAGGAATGGAACCGGTTGAGGGGATGGAGCCCGTCGAAGGCTTCGAGCCCCCCGGAGGGGCTACTCCTGAGGATCTTTTTGGCGATCTTTCGTCTATGGACATCACGCCGGCCGCCGAGTCGGGCGCGGCGGAAGAGGCCCCTGCCTTTGGCGATTTTGAGATTCCCGATATCTCGGGCGGGGCGGCGGGCTTAGGCGAAAGCGCCGAGGGAACGCCGAGCTTTGGCGAGAATCCCTTTGGCGACGCGGGGGCCTCGGGCGAGGACCTTTTCGGCGACGTTCGCGTGTCGACCCCGGATTTCGGCGGCGGCGAGAGCGTTCCCGAAGGCGCCCCAGGTGCCGCCGAGCCTAGTCCCCTTGGCGACGATTTCAGCAACTTTACCATACCCGAGGATCTCAACGTTCCCGAGGGCTCCGCGGAGAGCGCGGCGGCCCCGGCCGAGGCCGACGGTTTTGACAGCTTTAGCCTCGACGAGGATTTTATCAAGTCGAGCATCGCGGGCGCGGCCGACGAGGAGTTCCACATCCCCGGCTTCTCGGACTTTACCGCGCCGCAGCAAAAGGGCCCCGCGGCGAACGTCTCGCTCGACATGGGCATTCCCCATAAGGGCGGGAAGAAAGAGGTTCCCAAGGCCCTCTCAGAGTCCGATTTCCGCAAATTCCTCGATAACCTCGCGGCCCTGCCGCTCAACCTCCGCATCGCGATAGAGGAATTCCTCGCGGGCGACGGCGGTACCGAGACCCAGAAGATGGAGCTCGTCCACAGCGTCCTCAACAACGCGCCCGTGAAGCGGGTCGCGCGGACGATGGAAGACCTCCTGAGCCGCAGCATCCCGATCCCGAAGGACTTCGAGAAGAAGAGCGTCGCCGAGTACG